>CAXAVP010000038.1:0-23708 GCA_963972175.1 uncultured Arenibacter sp. | reverse complement strand
CATGATGTCGTACGCAAGTTCCGGTACTTTTTCCACATGCTGTTCCAGCATAAAATCATTGGCCACCAAACAGATCATCGTTTTTGTATTGGATCTTTTTTTGAGGGAGTAGATTTTATCTACCGCCTCGGCATTGGTGGCGTCGCAACCTATGCCCCACACCGTATCGGTTGGGTACAAAATAAGTCCTCCTTGGGAGAGAATATCACAACATTGATTTACCTCAGTAAGAATATCATCCATACCAGTATTTATTTTAAACTTCTTAATCGCTTTAGTTCCTTGTATCTGGAATATACCCCCAGGGCATTCAGATAACAAATAATTATTCCTTTTTTTCCGTCAAGAAATCCCAAACGTAAAAAATAGTGATTGAAAAACTTGTAGAATGGTCTAAATAGAAAGTGGTACATATTGGGGGAATAATCTTTTTTTAATTCCTCTACCGCCTTCATTTGTCCATATTTGATCATTTTTGACTTGTAATCTTCATAATTCTTGTAAGAGTAATGAATCATTTTGTTTTTGAGCACATCAGATTTACCTTCTACTACCAAGGTTTCGTGAACTATCCTATCTTGGGTAAAATGCACTTTACTCTTTCTAAATAATCTGTAGTTTTTATCACTTTGCCATCCGCTAAAGCGCAACACTTCTTTTTTGAACATAAAGGTCCTGTAAAAATAATAGGCGTTGGCCGTGGGCTCTTTAGCGTTTACGGTGTGGAGGATTTCGTTTCTTAAGGCATCCGGGACCCGTTCATCGGCATCCAAAAATAGGATCCATTCATTGCTTGCCTGTTGTAGGGCAAAAGACTTTTGATCGGTATAATTAACAAAGGGTCTTTGGATCAGTTTAACTTTAGGGTGGGCCTTTATCTTTTCCACCGTACCATCAGCGCTAAAGCTGTCCACTACAATAATTTCATCTACAAACTTAATATTCTCCAACACTGCATTGATATGCATTTCCTCATTATACGTAATCAATATACCTGTAATCTTATTGGTCTTGGGTCCTACAAACGGATTTTTTACAGGTTTTCCGAACATAGAGTGTATTTTCAGTCTTCTGCTAAGGGAAAGCTTTCTTCTCTCCGGGACCCCATGCAGCTCAATATATTTTTTTACGGTATCTACCATTCTCCAGGCCGATCTTCCGTCCTGATAGGGGTGGAACTGCATATTTATAAAGGTTCTTTCGGGCGCGTATTGGTCCAACTCAAAATTGTCCAATACCTTTTGGGTAAGTTCGGTGTATGAATTTGAGTTGTCCCATAAGACCTTGTCCGATATATTTTTATAGGATATTACGGGTTTGTCCAAGAGTATAAATTCATAAATAACAGAAGAGGTGTCGCTTATTAGCAGGTCTGCCTGTAGTAAGGATTTTATGATGTTCTTGTCCTCTTTAAATACTATATTTGGGCTGTCTTTGGCCAGCTCCCGGTATGCTTTTATCCACTTGGGATCCATTAGGTCATGAAGTTTTATAAAAACTAAATACCCAGTGTTTTCGGCCAGCTTTTTTATTTCCTTAAGCAAAAAGGGAGCCGAGGTAAGGCTAGGGGAGAAGGTGGGGGCGTACAGGACAATTTTATCCGTATTAAATAGCTCCAGCAAGGCTTTCTTTTCAAACTCGTATTTGTTTTTTTCCGTGCTGTACACATCCAATTTTGGCCATCCGGTTTCAATGACCTCAAAATTCCTATGTATTTTTTTTAGTGAATTGAATTTATTGGTAAAATAAGGACCTTGGGTAAGATATAGGTCAAAGTAATGTCGGATACGGAAATGACCTTTTTTTTCACCCGCCAATCCATGGAACACCTGCACCTTTAGCCCACGTAAATAGTGGGGAACCTCATTGCCGGGTACAAATATAGCATCGCTTTTAAACAATTGTAAATCCAATATACTTAGGGTATACGGCTCATTTTTGAAAGGAAAATTGTCCATGAGCTTTTCCGAAATATACCAAAGAAAGTCGTGCTCCTGTTCATGGAGTATGTCCCTGATAGGGCCTAATATTCCAAAAGCATAGGCATTTTGACAGAACAATATTACTTTCATTTCTGGAACAGGTTATTGGCATTTTCCAAATCTTCCTTGAAGTCGACTTCCATACAGTCGTACTCGGAAATGTCCACAGCACTGATTTTTAGGCCATCATTTTTTATGGCCAATTCCAAGCCCTTTTCAAAATAGTCATTGTCATCACATTCTTCTAACCTATCAATAAAATTATTTATGTCCTTGGAGGAAACAAAATTAATGCCCACGGCTTCGCCCAAGCCGTTTTTTACGGTTTTGGACAATTGATCAATATACCCGTTTTGAAGGGTGTATTTTACTTCTTCCTCGGCCACTTTGCTTGTGTTTACCGCTACAAAGGATTCTTTTTTGTCTATAAAGGGCTTTAAAACGGATAAAAGCCCGGCATCAAAGACCACGTCCCCATTTAACCAAAGTACGGATTTGTCCCTGTTTTTCCTCAATGCCTTTAAAAGACTTTTGGAGGTATTGGTCTGGTCAAAAAACGGATTGTAGATATAGGTTAGCTCCGGGAAGCGTTCCATTATTAAGTTCTTTTTAAAACCTACCACTACATTAATATCGTCTATGTTAAACGTTTCATCTAGGTTATCGACCTGCATTTCCATGATACATTTACCATTCTTTAAGGGGGTTAGGGGTTTGGGGAATGGATTTCCAAGTCTTGATCCAATGCCTGCTGCTAAAATGACGATTTTCATAGTTTTTTTAATTTTAAAAGCCAGTCTATACTAAACTGGTTATGTATTTTTCTCCATTCGGAATTTTGGGTAACACAAAGTAGTCACCAATAATTTTGTTGTACTTCTCAGGTAAAAACGGGTTTCGTGCATCCGAGGGGTAAAAGGTCATTTCCCCAAAAAGAGTTTTCCCCTGTATAGAATATAGGTCTACCCTGGTAAAGGGAAGTTGGTCCGCCAAACGGCATGCTACACTCTTCATCTCCTCAAAATTTTCCGGTTTTTTAACTTCCCTCTCATAGAAAGGTATTTTCACTGTGTAAAGATCTAATTTGTTCCAGTCCATATCATAATAGCACCTATAATCGTTTGTGCCTCTTTCCATATCAATTTGGACAAATTTTGGGGTTCCGTTAAAACAAAAGAACTTATAGTCGTTCAAGGTAGTCTTACCCATTTCTTCCAAATAAGTCTCGGCCATAAGAAGGGGCTTTACATCCTTGTAGGCCCATTCCATACCCCCTCTGTAATATTGATTTTTGTTCATCCATTTCTTAAGTAGAAATCTAGCTTTAAGCCTGTTGAGTTTGGATTTTTCCTTTACAATTAAATTGAAATGATAACCGTGTACCCCTTTTAGGACAAACTTATCTGGAAGCTTGTCAAAATCTACTTCTGAAACTTTATTGTACACTCCAAGTGTTTCATTTAAATACTGTGCTCCTACCTTTTTTTTTACATAGGTTTTAACGGCGTGCTTGTCTACCAATTGGTTTAATATTTTAGGCCTAAAAAAAACTTTGTACCAGGAGATTTTTTCGTAAAATTCTACTGGGTTCTGCAAATCCAATTTTCTTCCGGAATAATATTCATAATATATCTTGACGAAAGTCTCCTGGGGCAGGAATTTCATTTTTTTTAGCAGTCCAAATAATATTTTTTTTACCATAACCTAATATAAAGATAAAGGTGACGGCAAAGATATATAATTAAAGGTACATATTTTTGTGGGCCATGAGTAGCGTACCCACCATATCTGTCATTATTAGCACCTACAATTCTGAAGAATGGCTACGGAAAGTGTTGTACGGATTTAATCAACAAACCTTTAGGGATTTTGAGGTGGTCATTGCGGATGACGGATCTGGCCCAAAAACAAAAGAGTTAATACAGCAAATGAGCTCTGAAGTTTTTTTTAGGATGGTACATATATGGCAAGAGGATGATGGTTTTCAAAAATCCCGTATATTGAACAAAGCGGTCCGAGCTTGTAAGGCAGACTATATTATCATGACCGATGGGGATTGTATTCCAAGAAAAGATTTTGTAGCGGTACACCATGTCAACAGTACTCCAGGCTATTTTATATCCGGTGGCTATTATATGTTGCCCATGCATATATCCAAGTTGATTGGCAAGGAGGATATAGAAAAGCAGAATTGTTTCAATATCCATTGGTTGAAATCCCACGGCATACCTAAGAAGTTTAAGAATAGTAAGTTAACGGTAAAGGGACGGGTTTCCAAAATCTTTAATTCCCTTACGCCCACCAATGCAAGTTGGAACGGGCATAACTCCTCTGGTTGGAAAAGTGATATTTTAAAGGTCAATGGTTTTGATGAACGGATGCAATATGGGGGGCAGGATAGGGAATTGGGAGAAAGATTGCTGAACAGTGGCATTAGGGCCAAACAGTTGAGGTACAGTGCAGTTTGTGTTCATCTAGATCATAAAAGAGGATATAAAACAAGCGATTCCATTTCTAAAAACAAGGCCATCCGAAAAGGGGTACGGACCTCAAGGTGTTCTTGGACGCCTTATGGCATTGCCAAATAGTGGGCAAGCTCGCTTTTCTTCCAAAGGCGCTTTAGTTCCCTGTATCTTTCAAAATCCCCAAGAGCGTTTAAATAGCAAATGGTTATACCTTTTTTTCCATCCAGAAAACCAAGCCTCAGAAAGAAATTGTGAAAAAATTTCCATGTGGGTTTATAAATCAAGGGAAGGTAATAGAACTTCTTCTCTTTGTAAAAGGCCTCCTTGGCTTTTAAACGTCCGTATTTTAGCATTTTTAACTTATAGTCCCTGTAGTCCTTATAACAATAATGCACCAATTTTTCCCGTAGTATTCCTGAGGTTCCATTAACCACAAGGGTTTCGTGAACTATTTTCTTATCGCAAAAACGAGCCTTACTTTTTCTAAAAAGTCGATAATTTTTATCTGTTTGCCAACCGCTAAAGCGTAAACGCTGGTTTTGGAACATAAATGTCCTATAAAACCAATATGCACTGTGCTTGGAATTGCTAACGGCCTTGGTTCTTATCTCTTTTCGTAGTGTTTCCGATACTACTTCATCGGCATCCAAAAATAGTATCCAATCATGGGTAGCTTGCTGCAGGGCATAGGATTTTTGAGCCGTATAGTTCACAAACGGATTTTGAATCACTTTTACTTTAGGGTGATTGAGCAAAAATTGGTAAGTGCCATCCGTACTGTAGGAATCAATAACTATTATTTCATCAGCGAAGGAAACGGATTCAATACATCTTTCAATATACCCCATTTCATTATAGGTGATAATCAAAGCTGTAATTCTCTCTGTTGTGCTCGGCATATAATTAGTGTTTTTCTATGGTTTAGATAGCTTTTCTATAAAAAGTTGCGTCATCGTTGTAAGAATTTATTCACCTTTATCTATTGTATAACAAAAAATATGGGGTAAAAGTATTTTGGTATGGAGAAAGATTTTTAATTCTTTAAGCTTTAGCGTAATCTTTTATAAATGACTGGCTCAGGATTCTAATTTTTAAGCTAGATATTTTGTCATTTTCCGAGCTATTTCATGTCATATTTCTCAATATGGATATTTGTTTATAATAAATTTTTACTTCTAGGCGTTTTAGTATCTTTGCTGGCTTTAAACTAATCTATTGGTTTATAATACTATGACAGAGGCTTATTTTCAAATTTTATCTTCAAAGTATCCAAATTGGAATTTTAAAACAGACCCCAACCACAAGCTAAAGTTATTGGTTAGTTGTAAATTTAAATTTGACGGTGCCTTATTGGAGTTGTTGGAAATACTTAAGAATATTAGTGTCTTTTATGATAACGAGGACTATGTTATAAAACTCAAAAAGGGAAATACCCTAGGAATCAAGGTCAAGTATAAAAAAGAAAATAAGAAGTACCACAAAATGTATACTTCGGGCTGTTTTGATATTTTTCATTATGGTCATCTTAATATATTGAAAAAGTCGAAGCAAATGTGCGATTACCTCATTGTAGGGGTATCTACGGACGAGCTTATTGAAAAGGAAAAGGACAGGTTACCGGTTATTCCGTTCGAAGAAAGGATAAAATTGGTCAAGGCCATAAGTTTTGTGGATGAGGTTATTCCCCAGTTGGATAAGAACAAACAGCGCATTGTGGATGAATATAACATTGATGCCATTTCGGTAGGGGATGATTGGAAGGGTAGGTTTCCAAAAACTTCCTGTCCGGTTGAATATGTGCCTTATACCGCTAACGTAAGTAGTACCATTCTAAAAAGTACTTTGCGATTGGAGACAGTGAATTCTTAGGCTATTGCGTTATCGTCTTTGGAAGTGTCCCAGTTTTTTACTGCTTTTTGCCAATCTCCATATCTATAGGTCAGATACTCGTCGGTTAGGGCCGGAATTTTGTATTGGTAGCCTTTAAACTCCACTTCTTTAAAAGAACCGTAGAACCTACTTGGGACAAATTTGGTTTTACCATCAATCTCCCAATAACTGTTATTGTTGTGATGGTACTTTATAAAAACATCCAAACATACAGGGCCTTTGATAAGGCCGAAAAATTTCTTTTCCCGAATCTTGATCATTCTAATTCCACCTTCATTAAAATACTCGTTGGAATATGGGAAGTGTCTTGTCCGTACGCGATAACCTGCCTTTTTTAATTTGGAATAAAAATTTTTCAACTTACCCAATTGATCTTCATTAATGGACAGATCAATATCATTGTCCCAAGGGAGCAGTCTGTTCTCCCTTCTAATGCCTAAAAGGGTGCCCCCTTCCACCCAATAGTCAATAGCACACTCATCCATAATACCGGCTACACGCCTCAGCATTCTTTCGGCAATAACTTTGTTTTTTCCTTCTAAGGTAATGTTATAGGCCATGTGGGGTTATGTGTTATTGTTTTTTAGAAAGGATGCCAATCCCCTTAAATCATTCTTTTCGTAGTGAAATGTTTTAATACCAACGGATTGGGCAGCGGTAACGGCCTCTAGATTATGTTCAAAATAAAGGACGTTTTGGGGCTTTAGATCAAAGTGCTGTAGCATTTTAAGGTAATATGCCTTATCGGTTTTGTTGGGACGGTGTTCCAAGCTAAAAACCTCATAAGGCATATTAATTATTCCATATTCTGTACATTCTTGTTTGTTGGCATTGGTCAAGATTATTTTAGTATGGTCATAGGTATCCAATAATTTTTGCATATCGGTGTCTATTCCATCCTTGGTAACCAAAGTATTCCAAGCGTCTACAAGAATAGTCTTCATTGGCAGATCTTAAACGGCTACGTCATATTCCCTTAAGGCATCATTCAGGGAAGTTTTTTTATTGGTGCTCTCTTTTCGGGTTCCAATAATCAAAGCACAGGGTACTTGATAATCACCGGCAGGGAAGCTTTTGGTGTAACTTCCAGGGATAACAACAGATCTTGAAGGGACCAAGCCTTTTCTTTCTACGGGCTTGTCCCCTGTTACATCTATAATTTTAGTAGATGCCGTAAGTACTACATTGGCACCTAATACTGCCTCTTTTTCAACGCGTACGCCTTCAACCACAATACATCTGGAACCTACAAATACATTGTCCTCAATAATTACCGGAGCAGCTTGTAGGGGTTCCAATACGCCACCAATACCAACTCCACCACTTAAATGGACATTTTTACCTATCTGTGCACAGCTACCAACGGTAGCCCAAGTATCTACCATAGTCCCTTCATCCACATAGGCTCCAATATTTACATAACTTGGCATTAAAATGGCACCGGCCGATATATAGGAACCATGTCTTGCTACAGCGTTGGGCACCACTCGTATTCCTTTTTCGGCATAGCCTCTTTTTAGTGGCATTTTGTCGTGGTATTCAAAGATACCAGCTTCCAAGGTTTCCATTTTCTGTATTGGAAAGTAAAGAACTACCGCTTTTTTAACCCATTCATTGATCTGCCATCCCTCAGTGGAAGGTTTTGCACAGCGCAGTTGGCCATTGTCCAAAAGATCAATGACTTCACGTATGGCATTTTGGGTTGGAGTTTCTTTAAGTAGTTCTCTATTGTCCCAAGCGGTTTCTATTGTTTTTCTTAGTTCTTTCATTTTTAAAAATTCAAATTTCAGCAAATATAAGGGCTATGGGGTAATTAACCTTTAGTTTTTGCACATATAACAATTTATCGTTTATTTTTGCAAAAAATTGGCGTGGGAAGGATTGTAGCATTGGATTATGGAAAGATACGTACAGGTATAGCTGTAACGGACGAGTTGCAAATAATAGCATCTGGCCTCACCACCGTTGATACCAAAGACCTCCTAAATTTTTTGAGGAACTATGTAAAGCAAGAAAATGTGGAGCGATTTGTGGTAGGGGAGCCTAAGCAAATGAACAATCTACCATCGGAATCCGAAGAATTGATAAAACCATTTCTTAGAACCTTGGAAGGTGTTTTTCCAAAGATACCAGTGGAGCGCCAAGATGAACGTTTTACCTCTAAAATGGCCTTCCAAACCATGATAGATAGTGGACTTAAAAAACAACAAAGGAAAAATAAGGCTTTGGTAGATGAAATTAGTGCCACTATAATTCTCCAGGCTTATTTAAACAGAAAACAATAGTATGATATTACCCATAGTAGCTTACGGAGATCCCGTGCTTAGAAAAGTAGCGGAAGATATTGAGAGTGATTACCCAAAACTGGAGGAGCTGATCTCCAATATGTGGGATACCATGTACAATGCCAGTGGTGTTGGTTTGGCGGCACCACAGATAGGACTGCCCATTAGATTGTTTTTGGTGGATACAACTCCTTTTTCCGATGATGAAGACCTTACCAAGGAAGAGCAAAATGCGCTAAAAGGGTTTAAAAAAGTATTTATCAACGCTCAAATAGAAGAAGAAACAGGTGAGGAATGGGCGTTTAACGAGGGCTGCCTAAGTATCCCGGATATCCGTGAGGATGTGTCTAGGAAAGATACCCTTACCATATCCTATATGGATGAAAATTTTAAGACACATAAAGAAACCTATGACGGACTTTTGGCGAGGGTAATCCAGCACGAATATGATCATATAGAGGGAATACTCTTCACAGATAAACTTTCTAGTTTAAAGAAACGTCTTTTAAAAGGCAGGTTGACCAATATTTCCAAAGGAAAGATTAGGGTAGATTATAGAATGCGTTTTCCCAATCTTAAAAAAGCACGTTAAAACAATTTCTTATATAAACAAAAAGTGGCATATTTGCCCCTTAAATTTTAGATAGCAGATGAGTTTAAATAAAATATTATCCATTTCAGGCAAACCAGGTCTTTTTAAGTTATTGACCCAAACACGTTCCGGTTTTGTGGCCGAATCCCTTTTGGATGGTAAAAAGATTACCGTTAGTTTTAAGAATAACGTAAGTGTCCTGTCCGAGATTGCAATCTATACCCTTGAGGAAGAAGTTCCTTTAAGAAAAGTGTTTGAAAAGATCAAGGAAAAGGAAGATGGAGGTAAAACCTCAATAGGACATAAGGAGGATAAGATTAAACTGGAAGAATATATGTTCGACCTGCTTCCCAATTACGATGAAGAGAGGGTTTATGCCAGCGATATAAAAAAGATCATTCAATGGTATAACTTGTTACTAGAGCACGGTATTACCGACTTTTCCGAAGAGGAAGAAGAGGTTAGCGCCAGTGAAAAGGAATAAACCTATTGATTATACAAGACTATAAAACCTCCAATTTCGGAGGTTTTTTTATGCCCATTGTTTTAATGTGACAAGGAAAAGTTTTTTGGGTCCTCTCCTTAGCGCCTTGCTCCCTTTCCTTTAGCTTTCCTTAGTTGTTGTTGGTCTAAATAGTTATGCTTTGGATACGGTATTATGGAAATTAAATGTCTAAATCCTTAATCAATATTTTTTATGGTCACATTACACAAGAAATTTACCCTTCTTTTATGGGTGCTTTTTAATCTTCCTTTTATCCTTTCGGCCCAACAACGAACAGGAAATATCGTGGAATATTTTGGAAAGGAAAAAGTGGAGGAAATACATGAGGGAAAAGTAATGCATGTTTTTAATAAGGGATTGTTGCTAACACTCCCTAGTTTAGGTTTTGAATCCTCATCATTCCCAGTAGATCCCGTATTTAACTCTTTTCTGATGGATGCCTCAAAGGAGGTGTCCCAAGGTGATGTTTTTGATATAGATTTTATGGGAAGGGAATTAAAATGGAAAGGAATAGAAGTAGATAGTACCAATACTTTTTCGGGTAGGGAATTGCGATCTGGTTATGTGTATCTCAGTTATCGATCGGGAACAGAGAAAACCGTGTTGTTTGAAGCTTCAGGTCACTCACTGGTTACAATAAATGGATTACCCTATGAGGGAGATCACTATGATTTCGGATATAACCTTATTCCCTTAACATTAAAAAAAGGGAAGAATGTCTTTGTTCTTAAGGTTGGGCGTTTTCCAAGGGTAAGGGCAAGGTTGTTGGAGCCTAAGGCATTGGTGCAGTTTACCACGCGTGATGTTACAGCTCCCGATCTTTTGGTAGAAGAGGAAGGGGAGTACCAAGCTGCCATACGGGTAATCAATGCCTCCGATAAATGGGTAAAGGGTTCCCGTATTGAAGCTTCATTAAACAAGAAGGTACATAGTACTATCATTCAAGATATACCCCCAATGAGCGTTTATAAGATTCCTTTTGTTATTGCGGCATCGGGATTGGAGCCCAAAGAGGAGAAGGCAGCGGTTGCATTGACATTAAAATCGGCCAAGGGGGAAGTGGAGTCTTCCGAAGTATTGACTTTAAATGTGAAGTCCAAATTTAAGCATCACAAGAGAACATTTATTAGTGGAATTGATGGGAGCGTGCAGTATTTTAGTGTGGCACCGCAGAAGAATGGCAACGCTGAAGGAGCTGCATTGTTTCTTTCTGTTCACGGTGCTTCTGTAGAGGCTGTAAATCAGGCCAATGCCTATAAGCAAAAGGACTGGGGTAATTTAGTGGCCCCTACCAATAGAAGACCTTTTGGGTTCGCCTGGGAAGACTGGGGCAGACTGGATGCTTTGGAGGTTTTGTCCGAAGCTAAAAGAATCTATAAGCCCAATAATAAGAAAATCTATTTAACCGGACATTCTATGGGTGGGCACGGTACTTGGTATTTGGGGGGCACCTACCCTGATCAATTTGCGGCCATTGCACCCTGTGCGGGATATCCGGATCTGTTGTTGTACCGAGGGAGCAGAACAAAGAGAATTGCAGAACTCTCAGCTGAACAAAGGGAACAATATGGCATTACGCCCAAGATGTTTGAGAGAATTACACTGGACTATGTACCTACTCCAGTCGAAAACATGGTCAAGAGGGCGGGAACTCCAAGTAGAACCCTAAAGTTGATCCGAAATTATTTGCACCATGGGGTATATGTATTGCACGGCGAAATAGACAATGTGGTACCTACCTATATTGCCCGTGATATGAGGGAGCGACTAGGGAAGTTCCACACAGATTTTACCTATTATGAATATCCCGGGGGCACGCATTGGTACGGGGACCACAGCGTAGATTGGAAGCCTATTTTCGACTTTTTTGAGCAAAGGACCATTCCAGAAGCAAAAGACGTAAAAAAACTAGAGTTTAGTACGGGCTCGCCAGGCGTATCCGCTACTTCACATTTTGTAACGATTCACCAACAAGAAAAGCCTTTTGAGGTAAGCTCCTTTAATTTAATGAGGGAGAACCAATTTATTTTGGATACGGAAAATGTTTCCTTGATAGAGGTGGATTTTACCCAAATTCCAGAGACCACTGATCAGATTGTTTTAGATGGAAAGGAAATACGGCTTCCCGCTAATGAAAGGGTGTTTTTTGGCAAAAGAAATGGGGACTGGAAAATTGTGACCAAGCCATCCTTAAAAGAAAAAGGCCCACATAGAAATGGTGGCTTTAAGGACGCTTTTAGAAATAATGTGGTGTTTGTCTATGCCACTAAGGGGACTGCCATGGAAAATGAATGGTACTACAACAAGGCAAGGTTTGATGCCGATACATTTTGGTATAAGGCCAATGGTAATATAGAATTGGTGGCGGATACCGATTTTTCTCCAAAGGACTATCCTGATCGCAATGTAGTGGTCTATGGTAATAGGTCCAATAATGCTGCTTGGAACAAGCTGCTAAAAGATAGCCCCTTGCAAGTATATAATGATAAATTGGAATTTGGGAATAAAAGTCTAAATGGCGCCAATTGGGGCATGTATTTTATAGTCCCCAGATCTGATAGCGATATGGCAAGTGTGGGAGTGGTTACGGCCACTGGAGCTGCGGGAATGAAGGCAGCCTATGCCAATCACTATTTGGTAAACGGTACTACTTTCCCAGATGTTCTGCTATTCAATGATGCCGTTCTTACACAGGGAATGCCAGCGGTAAAATGCGCTGGTTTTTTTGGTAATGGTTGGGAGTTGGAAAGCGGGGATTTTGAGTGGAAATAAGTGAAAACTGTCCCAATAATAAACCAGTGTTGGTTTGTTGTTGGGACCGTTTCAATTTTTATTTGGTTGCAGACAAGATTAATGGGGACACATCTTTTCTAAATTTCTCTATAGAGGGTTTATGGGTATACATTATGTGATTGGCCTCATAGTATTCCATTTTTATGTTGTCTTTTATTTCTTTGGTAAGCCCCATATGGTTTATACTGTGTTCTACCCCGTAAAAGACTGTGGCAATATCGTAAATACCGTTTAGGATCAAGACCTTCATATTAGGGTCGCGTGACAATGCCCTGGCCATGTCCACACCTGTATTGATTGCAGTGGTGGCTCCCCACCTCACGTTGCCTTTGTGTTTCCAGTCCCACTTAAAACCATTTCTTCTGGCTTCGGAAATTGTATATGACAGGTTTTTGTTCGCCTTAAGGTCGCCTTAAAAATTAATCCAAAATACCCACTTATAAAGGCAGGGGATATTGCCGAACTTTGTGGATCGTGACTTCCTTATCCTGACAAATTATACTCATGGATCCTTTAGTGCTATACCTTATAGCATTAGATTCCTTTTATGCAACCCAAAAGAAGGGAGATCTTAGGTCACCATTCAGTGTAAATGCTATTTTTTGGGGGACTTTGGGTGGCCTATCCTCTATAGGAGTCTCTGGTATAGTAGATAAAGCCCATAAGATCTATGGGCTTGTTAGATTCGTCCTTTATCTTAAATGTACCCCCTTTTGTTGTTAAATAAAATGTTTTGCCATTTATGGTAACTCTCTACGAGGTGGTGGTAACCTCTGCTTTGGGCAGGCTGTTGTTTGTCATTTGGGCATGGCATAATAACGCCAGTAATATGGCGATAATGAGAGTAAACACTTTCATGAGTTTAGTATTTAAATTGGTTTAAATAGCTAAACATGTATATGCAATGATAATTAGGGGTCTACAATATGCAAAACTTTGATCTTTAAAAAAACACTGGGCACAAATGTATATCAATCCTTATCTATGGTTTTATAGGTATATTTACTTTTTTTCCACTCTATTAAGGGAGATGGATAATACTTTACGTTCATTTTATCCAAATAAGGGGCTTGATTCCCTAATCGGACCTTATAGTTCTCCCAATCGCGGTTTTCTTCGGTACTCCAGCTTAATTCGGAGTACCCTATCATTCTTGGAAAGGCCAAATATTCCAATTCATCTATATTACTGATGGTCTCGGACCATAGTGGGGCCTCAACACCCAATATATGTTCCTTGCTCATTCCCTCAACATAACGTTCCGGTGTCCATACGTAACCCGTATCCACAGGAATTAATCCTGCCCAATCCAATCCGTGCTTGGAGAGGGTGTCATATTTCATATCCAAATAAGCTTTTTTCCCGGGAGATAGGATTACTTTAAGGCCTTTTTCTACTGCTAGTTTGGCATTTTTTTCATTGGCCCAGAATTGAGCTATAGCAGAGGTGTCTATATCGGCGTGTACAATTTCGTCCCAACCGATCATTCTTTTACCGTGCTTTTTTACAATTTTATCAATTTTTGAAACAAAATAGATAAAATCTTTTTTCTTGGTCACATGGCTTTCATCTCCACCTGCGTGAAAGTAAGGGCCAGGGGTTATGGCCGAAATTTCACGAACCACATCATCTATAAAGGCATAAACAGTATCCTTACGGGTGTCAAAAGTACTAAAACCAACTTGGGTGCCGGTATAGATTTTTGGTGTTTTGCCATTGCCATTGAGGAAGGGATAGGCTACGGACGCAGCATTGGTATGCCCGGGCATATCTACTTCTGGAACTATGGTGATATAGTGTTTGGCAGCATAGGACACGATCTCCTTGTAATCCTCCTGAGTGTAAAAGCCCCCTTCTCCTCCGCCTACTTCAGAGCGGCCACCAACTTCTGTCAACTTTGGCCATGATTTAATTTCTATTCTCCAGCCCTGGTCATCGGTAAGGTGCAGGTGTAAGGTGTTAATTTTGTAGTAGGCCAAAATGTCAATGTATTTTTTAACGTCCTCCACGCTAAAAAAATGTCGGGCCACATCCAGCATAGACCCACGGTATTCAAAGTTGGGACTATCTGTAATTTTACCTGTTGGTATTAGCCACATCTTATTTTCGGTCAAGGTGTCATTGGACATTTCGGGTATAATTTGTCTTATGGTCTGTACCCCCCTAAAGGCCCCCTCGGCGGTCTTGGCATTTAAGATAATGGAGTCTTGGGTAATATATAGATCATAGCCCTCCTTGGACGATATCGATGTGCTGTCTGACTGATTAATGAAAATGATGCGCTCCAATGTCGGGGTTTCGGTGGTGTTTACCGGGATATCAAGATTGGTGTGCCATTTAATTTTTTCTGCCAAAAATTGGCCGACTTCTGGAAATCCTGAGGCATTCTCCGAAGTATGTATGCTAGTGTTTTTATCCAACCCGAAAGCACTGTTGGTAGGTGTTATTTTTAGTGGTTTGGGAATTAAATTCTCGGAAGATAGATCTGTCGCCGGGAAGTTTATTACTTCCTTTTTTTGTTGTTGACAAGCTAACAGTGCAGAAAATAAACCAAGTACGAACAGCGATTTTAGTAGGATTGATTGTTTCATTGAAAAAGGTTGAATTTGTGTTTTATGTTCTAGTTAAATTTTTTTAGTGCATATGGGGTTTAATAACGGAATACCACAGATCATAACCCTCATTGTTCATATGGAGTCCGTCCTCTATAAATATATCTTGTCTTACTTTTCTTCCGTCTAACATGGCGTCCCAGACATTGGCATATTCCAAATTGTTTTCTTTTTTACATAACCTTTTAAACCGTCGGTTTAATTTTTTATACTTTCTCTTCAAATTCCAACGGGCTATACTGGGTTTGGCAGCTATGATGACAATCTCGGCCTCCTGGTTCTGCTCCTTGACCTTCTCAATAATCTTTTGGGTATTACCTATAATATCCCTGATCTTTTTTTGAGCAGCAATATCATTATCCCCTTCATAGATAAAAACTTTTTTGGGGGAGTATCTTAATATGAGCTCATTGTTATAATGATATAAATCCGAGGTTTGGGAGCCTCCAAATCCTGAATTGACAATTTGGTGGTTTGGAAACATAGATTCCAGATTTTTCCACATACGAATTGTAGAACTTCCCGCAAATACTGTTGTTTCTTTTGAGGAGTCCCAAAGCGAGTCATACTTTTTTTGCAAGGCAATTACCTGACCCTCGTATTTGTTGGTGTTCTGTCCAAAGGCAAATACAGATAACAAAAGAAATAAATAGGTTAGTGTTTTCAAGTTCATTGGTATTAAAGGTTAAATTATAAATTGTACTTCGCTCATTACTACATTTTTCGACCAAGGACATTGCTAGTGCCCTGTTGGTTTAAAACTAAGATTTATTTGGCGGAACTACAATTTTTTTGACAAGAGCGCATTACTATAAATGTGTAAAACTACGTTCTGTAGGTAAAGGCTGTATTTTAATCCTAAACTCCTCATAATATACCAAGTACACGTTAGGAAAATGTAGTGGGTATTCCTTAAAAACAATAATTAAGGACAGCTATGTTTACCGAATACCCCGTACCTTCATGTCAAGGGTATACAGGGAATTCATGGCCGTAATAAACAAGGTCTTTTGTTTTTTTCCTCCAAAGGTTACGTTGGCGGTCCATTTTTGATCAATGGGTATATGATGAATTTGAATTCCTTTATTGTTGAATACGGTTACTCCATCCCCGGTTAGATAAACATTACCCAAATGGTCCATGGTCATGCCGTCCGAGCCCATATTGGTAAATAGGGTCTTGTTGCTTAGGCTGGCATCTGGATTTACCGTATAGGAATAGGTCTTTTTGTCACCAATGTCCGCTATGTACAGCATGCTTCCGTCTTGATTTCCTATAATGCCATTGGGACGAACAAATCCATCTGCTACTACCTGTACATCCTTTTTATCCGGTGATAGGTAGTAGACACGTTCTTCTTTCAATTCTTGTTCGGTCCTGGCCCAATAGGGTCGCTTGTAATATGGATCGGTAAAATAAATGCCCCCCTTGGGATCAACCCATAGGTCATTGGGGCCATTTAATTTCTTGCCCTCAAAGTCGTCTATTAATACAGTGACATTTTTTTGGGAGTCTATTCGCCATAGTTGGTTTTTGTTATCGGCACATGCCAACAAGTTGCCTTCATGGTCAAAATACAATCCATTGGCCCTGCCAGATGGTTGCATATAAGTGGATACACTTCCATCTTTAGCTGACCATTTGACGATTTGGTCATTGGGTTGGTCTGTAAAAAATACATCCCCATTTGGGGCTACGGCCGGCCCCTCGGTAAAAGTATAATCTTTGGCTACTAAAGTGACTTTCGCTCCCTTGGTAATAAGGCCGGTTTTTTGGGCCTTACAGGAAGAGGTAATTATTAGTAAGGTTATGGCAAGAATGGGAAGGAAAGATCTAAATATGTTTTTCATGGTGTTCTCCTAATGATTGATAGTGTTTGTACTCTCTATAAAATCTAATATTTCCGGGGTGGATGCCCGACATAGAATATGGTGTAAATTAAGTTTTCTTATGAATGTATGCCAGAGTTGGTCCATGTGATTTGATTGGTTTCCTTGGGCTGGAACAATAAATTATTGAGTAACTTAATTGAAAATTTTAGTTATACCTAGCGCGCCTACTCCAATAATACTGCATATACTTAGCCATAGAATTATATCATACGCAATGCTAGGGATAAAAGAGGGGTGCAATCGTTGGTATCTAAAGTTAATGACGGCAAAGACAACGAGGAACAATAATAGGGATCCTACAATGCCACCTGTAATAACCATGAGTACCGGTAATTTTATAAAAATAAAGGTAAGGGCCCACAGCAATGGGATTACCCAAGCGGATATCGCCACGGTCTTCTTTCTTAAGCTGAGGTCACTAAAGTCTATCCATCCTATCTGTCCAAAAATATCGGATAGTTGTCGCGTCCAAGCAGCTAGTGCTGCAAATAGGGTGGAGAAGAGGGTGATGAACGATCCCACCAAAAAGGCTATTTTAGCATAGGGACCCAATGATTCCGTATACATGGCAGAAAGAGTTTCTATCATGGCAAATCCTTCGGGGACCTTGCCCTGGGCATGTAAAACGGCAGCACCCAATAGGTAAAAGGCGGCTGTTACCGAGGTGTATATCAACATGGCTATTATGGCGTCCAATTTCATTACCCGTATCCATCCACTAGCCCTATTCTTCCATGCCTCGGATTCATCGTTCTTACCTGTATAGGAGGCATAGCCTTTTTCCAGGCACCAATAATTATAGTGTATTATTTCATCACCACCAACACCTGTTATGCCAAAAGCGCCTAAAGCAACGGCCACTGCAGTTTTGGGTAGATCCAGTTGTAGTCCACTCCAAATACTTTCCCATGAAATTTGAAAAGGCGTATAAGTAAGGAAGTAAAGCGAAGCAAAGGTAAATAGGGTAAAGAAGCTTATCATCAATAGTGAAAACTTCTCAATAAAATTGTAATATCCACGGTATACCATTAGGGCTACAACAATGGCAATCAGTATGCAAAATAGAGAGACACTGGCCTGGGGAACGGCAATATTCAGGATTATGGCTACCCCACCTACAATACCGCCTACCTGTAGTAATTTGACGAGCATAACGCCGAGCACGGCCCAAACGCTCCATTTGGCTTGGCCAAATCGGGGGCCGGGTAAATTGTTAAAAGCTTGCATGGCAGTTTCACCTGTGAGAATAGTGTGTTTCCCAAATTCCAATTGAACGGCGACCTTTACGAGACAGCTGACAATAATAACCCAAAAAGTTATAAACCCGGCCTTGGCACCCAATGTAGTTGTGGCAATCAATTCGCCCGATCCAACAATGGAGGCGGATAGAATAAAACTGGGACCAAGGAATTTTAACCGCTCCCTAAAGGTTGTAGGCGGGTTTTTAATTTTGTCCTGAGAGAGCACATAGGGGTCGTTTAACTGGGACATATTGGTTTATGGGTTGGTTTTATATGGGTTGGTATATTAGTAAGCAATGCCAAGCTGGGACAAACATGAACGCAGATCAATGTTGATGGTCTTTTTCGTAATGTAACTTTAAAACATCTTCCCCGTAATCATTGGTAAGATCCCGAACCACGGTGTGAACATGATTGGCGTTGTTTTGCGTATTGTCATATTCTATAAGTAGCGTAGGGCCATGAATTCGAAAATAGTGACCTTTTCCGGGAGCTAGACTTCCAGCCCAGGCAAAGGTTAAATTTTCAATACCGGACTTTTTTATTTTCTCCCTAAAACCCTGGGCGAAGTTCTCCTCATAATTACTCATGTACAACTCCAATAGCTCCATAAAAGTGGCCTTTTGGCTTTCGGAAAGTTTTGAAAAAGGAATGCCTACATTTTCCAGTTCCCCAACCTTTCTTTTGGTCAATGAAATAATATCATTGGGGGCCGTATTGGAAAACAGCACGGTTTTCATTTGCTCTTTGCTCATGGAGTTTACCAGGGCAAATCCAAGAGTTGCCTCTTTTTTCAGAACTTCCTTTCCTTTGTACTGGGTACTGCGGACAATGCCGGGATTGGTTCCAAAGAAGGTAGGGGTAGCGGAACTCAATATGCCTTCAGTGGAGGTGAAATTAAGGGAAAGGTGATGTCCTTCAAATCGCCAGCCCCAAGGTTCGTTGGCCGAAGGTTGTCCAAAGATGCAAAAATGATAATTCAATGGATCGCGCCTTGGTCTTCCGTCGGGCATCGTTCTGTTGTCGTTTTCTATGATGTGCAATACCTTCTCAAGTTCCATAATTTCTTTGGATTTTCTATATCCTTCCGCGCCCAAAGAGGCCCTAAGCAATTTTAGGGCGGCAGTTTTTTGAACCTCGTTAAAATCATGAAAAGTAACTCCCCGTCTTGTAATGGGCACATAATTCATATTAAACCTTTCGGAATCTTCCAAAGCAAACAGAGTTTGGTCTTGAAGCTCCTTGGACAAACTACTTAAAAAAGTATTTGCGATAGTTGGCAGGTCTTGGGCCGATAGTCCTACAGGGATGAATAGAAGTAATAATGAAGATATTATTTTGGTAATGTTAAAAGTACGGGTCATGGTATTATTTTTAATTTAACGGCTTTGGTTTTTTTGGTTAATCCATCACTTAAATGCTACAATAGTTGAGAGAATGGCATGGAGGGTGAATTCTTAATGACTGCTATATAGGTCTCCATCTGTCTACTTGTACAATGCATTTTTGCAGGTGGGGACTAGGCACATTTTGGCAGTTGGGAATATGTTGTTTTTCATGGTCATTATACGTTGGTTGGTACAGAAGGTATTAAAGTTAATTAAAAAACTCGGAACCTACGATAGTTGAAACCATACGGTCTTTGTATTTTTGCTTAAAAGTCAGACTTATGAACTCTCGAGAATCCCAATTAAAAGCCTTTGACCGTTTGCTTACCATTATGGATGAATTGCGTAGCCAATGTCCATGGGACAAAAAGCAGACCATGCAAAGTCTACGACACTTGACAATAGAGGAAACCTATGAACTGGGTGATGCTATTCTGGACAATGATTTGGAGGAAATTAAAAAGGAGTTGGGCGATGTACTGCTTCATATAGTTTTTTATGCTAAAATTGGGAGTGAGACCCAAGATTTTGATATTGCCGATGTGGCCAATGATATTTGCGAAAAACTTATCAACAGACATCCGCATATTTATGGGGATACTGTAGTGGCCAACGAGGAAGAGGTAAAGCAGAACTGGGAAAACATTAAGCTTAAGGAGGGTAAAACTAGTGTCTTGCAGGGGGTTCCCAAGGGACTCCCGGCTTTGGTAAAGGCTAATCGAATCCAGGACAAGGTAGCCGGGGTTGGATTTGACTGGGAGAAGCCAGAGCAGGTTTGGGAAAAAGTTAAGGAGGAGCTGGGGGAATTTCAGGAAGAAGTGAAGCAAGGAAATGCGGACGCCATGGAGGCTGAATTTGGAGATGTTCTTTTTTCTATGGTCAACTATGCCCGTTTTTTAAACATAAACCCAGAGAATGCCCTTGAACGGACCAATAAAAAATTCATAAAAAGGTTTAAATACTTGGAACAAAAGGCCAAGGAACAAGGAAAATCCCTAAAAGATATGACCTTGGGAGAAATGGCTGTATTTTGGGAAGAGGCCAAGACGGTATAATTGGTAAAAGGCTTTCAAAAAAATCATATTTCGTATTTGGGGTTGCCCATTTTTTTGGAGCAGTCTTTTTTCTTATTTATTTAATAAATAGCCAAGGAAAAATGAGAGGATAATATATATTTACCCCTTCAATTTAAAAGACCGTGTTTAAAAATTACACAAAAGAGTTTCGTTATAATTTAATCCTATCCTTTCCTGTTATTTTGGGAATGTTGGGGCATTCTTTTGTACAGTTTGCCGATAACATTATGGTGGGGCAATTGGGAACCGCAGAGCTTGCTGCAGTTTCTTTAGGGAACAGTTTTGTGTTTATAGCCATGTCTTTGGGGATAGGTTTCTCTACCGCCATTACTCCTCTGGTAGCGGAGGCAGATGGGGCGGGGAATATAGCTGATGGCAAGAGTGCGCTAAAGCACGGCCTTGTTTTATGTACCCTATTGGGGTTTTCCCTTTTTGGGGTCATAGTTTTGGCAAAGCCCCTTATGCATTTAATGAAGCAGCCGCCAGAGGTGGTAGAATTGGCAATGCCTTATTTGGATCTAGTAGCATTTTCTTTGGTGCCCCTAATAATTTTTCAGGCTTTTAAACAGTTTTCCGAAGGGTTGTCTCAGACAAAATATCCCATGTATGCCACAGTCTTAGCCAACTTGGTGAATATCACCCTTAATTATTTGCTTATTTTTGGAACCTTTGGTTTTCCTAAAATGGGGATAGTAGGTGCGGCACTGGGGACCTTGATTTCCCGGGTTATCATGGTAAGCTTTCTATGGTGGTTGCTTAAGAGTAAAAAGAAATTCCAAAATTTTGTTACCGGGTTTAATTTTAGGAAAATTGAAAAGAAGGTAATGAAGAAAATCATCGACCTTGGTTTTCCATCTGCCTTACAAATGTTTTTTGAGGTGGCTATTTTTACCGCAGCCGTGTGGATAAGTGGTGTGTTGGGTAAAAATTCCCAAGCGGCCAATCAAATTGCCTTAAATCTTAGCAGTATGACCTTTATGGTTGGTATGGGGCTTGGTGTGGCAGCTATGATCCGGGTAGGTAATCAAAAAGGGTTGAAAGATTTCAAAGAATTAAGGCGAATTTCCCAATCCATTTTTCTACTCACCTTAGTCTTGGAAATCATTTTTGCCATATTCTTTGTGGTTTTAAACGACTTTTTGCCCACCATTTATTTAGATCTTGGGGATGCGACCAATTTGGCAGATAATACCGAAGTGATCCTAATTGCTGCCCAATTAATTCTGGTTGCCGCCGTATTTCAGATTTCGGATGGATTGCAGGTGGTGGTCCTTGGAGCTCTAAGGGGACTGCAAGATGTAAGGATACCCACCGTAATTACTTTTATTGCCTATTGGATGATAGGTTTTCCTATCAGTTTTTACCTAGGGCTATATACCTCCTTGGAGAGCACGGGAATATGGATTGGATTACTGTCCGGACTTACGGTATCGGCCATATTGTTGTATATTCGATTTAATTATTTGAGTAAAAAACTAATTGCACAGGGAGTGTTGCAAGAGAATGATTAATAAATAAAAGATTTATGCCTCGACCAATTAAAGGTGGTAATGGGGTATAAATTTTAAGATAAATTATTGTTTATGGAGTTTCCAAAATTTTTATTGGGGGATAATACAGATTACCCTACAGCTATATTTGTAGTACATACAGAATACCCACGATTTATTATTAATTTGGAGAATGATGAAGTGGAATGGTTGGAAGACTTTACACGGGAAGATGAAAAGGAACTGGAAGATGAGGCCGAAAATTTAATAGAGCAGGCTACGGCATTTTACGACCGGGAAATTTCACGATATGAAGAATAGCATATGCTGGAAGAATTAGTAAGATTAGACAAAGAATTATTTCTTTTCCTTAATAATCTAGGAACTGCCCAATGGGATGGATTTTGGCTTGTTATGACCAATAAATGGGCTTCCATTCCCCTTTATATATTTCTGGCTTATTTGACCTACCGAGCCTATGGTTTAAAACGCCTTCTGATGGCTTTGGTGGCCATTGCAGTAGTAGTTTTGGTTACCGATCAAACTGCTAATTTTTTCAAATATGGGGTTCAGCGACTTAGGCCTTGTCACGATTTGGAGATAAGTGGTTTTATGCGTTTGGTAAAAAACTCTTGTGGGGGAAAATTTGGATACTTTTCCGCTCATGCAGCCAATTCATTTGCAGTGGCCCTTTTCTTCAGTGTACAATTACGCGATAAGTATAGGTATATGGTCTGGCTACTTGCCGTCTGGGCCATTTTGGTAGCTTATAGCAGGATATATATTGGAGTTCATTTTCCATTGGATGTACTTAGCGGGATGTTTATAGGGCTATTTTTTGGCGGACTTTTTGCCAAATTGTTTTCCGATGTGGTGACCAAATACGATCCAATTTAGGATTTTTGACAGATCTTAATTTTTAAGGCAATTCCGTTTATATATCTTTATCGGACTTTTTAGCACTAAAGATTTCTTTGTTCAAGGGACCTAGAAAAATAAGAAAGAAGATAAGGCCAAAGGCAAATTCGTATACTTCCCATTTTCTATCGGAAGGGTTTAATGCAACAAAGACGGTGGCAACCAAAAAGGCTATGGTGTGATGCCATTTTACGATAGGCACGGCGAAACTATCGGCCAAGGATTTAAACCACTGGTATTTGCGATACAAAACTGGGCATACAATGAGGTAAAGGAACATTACCAGAAACAGTAATTGACTGAATACAATTTTGTTTATTTTCTTTTCCCCTACCACCAAATTATGCAGATTGGTTTCTCCTTGGGCGTTATTTTCTATAAAGAATTCTCCAGATTCCACTCCAAAAATGCGTTGCCCCCATGATATTTCCTCGCCTGCAGCAAAAAAGAAAAGTACAACAAAGATAAAGGTGCCAATCTTCCAAAGGTTCTGTTTATTATTCCATGAGGTTATTAGTCGGTATAGAGAGAGTACAAAAATACCAAAAAGCATAATGGTAGTGCCCCATTCCACTGGGC
>CAXAVP010000037.1:0-24757 GCA_963972175.1 uncultured Arenibacter sp. | reverse complement strand
ATGATGAAACTTGTAAAAGGTGAAATCCGATGGAACCAAAAATTCACGTGATATGGTAGGATGACTACCCTCCAGCTCAATCCTAAATTTAAATATGCTACTCAACTCTTATTCAATTAAGCTGTGCAATTTATGACATAATGACCAACATTTTCCGTTATTTGGCCTTTTGATTTGATAAAACCCTGAGTTTTTCAAAATAATTGTCCCAAAGTTTCGAATCGTATTCTGAATGGTTCGATGGATTCGTTGCGTCATCATAAAAAAATACCTTAGTAATAACGTTGTTTTCATCCATGTGAACGGAGGTAGGTCCGTCTGCCAGTTGCATCAACAGTTTATCGGAAAGCTTGCCATAATTGGTGTAAACAAAATCACCATCAGAAAAAGACTTAAAGGTGTCATTCTCGCCCAAGGGCTTATACTCTCTATTAAAAGCCGCCCAATGACCGTTATTGTCTTTCTTAATGCCATAGGGTAGATTGATTTTGAAGAAATTACTAAGTGCCATATTTATTCAATTTTACGGGTTGATCGAATATATAAGTAATGAAATGTTATAATTGATAATGAGGTTTAATTTTTGATCTGACCTTAAAGCTGGCTTATTTTTTGTACTATCAAATTTTGTACTATCAAATTTGAGATTAAATTCAGACTTATATTTTACCAAAAGTATAAAATGATATACTATTTAAGTCACCATTAAAAATACTAAAATTAGGATAAGTTGATCCAAAATGATCATTTGAGCATTCCTAAGATTGCCATGGTACTATACTTTTCATAATTATCCGTCTGTTCATTGATTGCTGTGTGAACTCTATTCCATTCTACAGGTGGGTTTTGAATGTTCAATTATTTTCAACGATTATAAGTGTAGGCAAAGGTTTTGGCATCGGCGGACTTAATATGTTGAAAATTACACCAAATAAAAATTACAGATCACTTTTTCTTTTTTAGTACAAACAACTTTAAACCAGTTATAAAGAGAGTTATTGGAATTAGGCCTGAAATAAAAACTAGGATCCTTCCCCATACCCCTCCAATTTCCCCTATATGGATGGGATAGAATTGCGCAGCGATCCGATTACTATTGGGATCTGTTTGAAAATCCGTCAGACTAGTAATAGATCCTTTTTGATCAATTTTCAGTTCCTTGGTTTTTCTTAGCCCTTCCATTAGGAATCTATCCTGAATATATCTAAAATGATATCCTTCCTGTTTGTTTTTGGGAAGAATGACAGTACGCAGATCATAGTCTTTATCAGGATTGAGTAGATATTCTTTATGGCTAATTGGGCTTCCAATTTTAAGTTCGTTTTGCACTGACTTCGGTTTTGCTGAATCATTGAATATGCTAAGTGCCGTTTTGTAGTAGGTATTATAGGTAAAATAAGCACCAGTAATGGCTATGACCATAAGTGGGACAAAAAAGCTAGCTCCAATTGCCTTATGAAGGTCATAATTTAATTTCTTTTTCTTAGCTGTCCATTTTATTTTGAATCCCTTGATTAAATTAGTCCTATAGGTTTTCCACCACAAATAGGCACCAGAACTTAACAATAACAGGAAAAATAAAAGAGTGCTGCTTCCAGTAATATATTTTCCAATTTTCGGAATTCCCAAAGTGCGGTGAAAGTTCAATAAATTTTCAAAAAATTCAATGGAACTCGATTTTTTGCCCAAAAGAGAGCCAGAAATGGGATGATAATAATTGGTCTCACCATTTGTGTATTCCAGGGAAATAGTCTTTTGCTCCCGATAGGGCAAGTTTATTTTGGTCAGACTATCCTTATGTTGTTCAACTAAATTGTAAGCCGTCTTGTAGAGATTATTTTCATCAAAAGGTTTAATAGGCTCGATGGTCAATAACTCTGGGTTGAGCATAGCGCTTAGTTCAGGTTGCCAAATATATAGAGAACCTGTCAACCCGGAGATAGAAGCGATTAGGCCGCATGTTAGACCCAGCCACAGATGTAAATTCCTGATAAACCTGTTAAAAGTAATCAAAGAAGCTATTGTTTAATTAGGCCCCATATATGATGATAGTCGAACATGGGGCCTATGGTTTAAAAATTGTACCTAAGCCCCAGTTTTGCGTTGGCTCCTTCTCCTACCCCTGTAAAGGTTTTTAAAGGTGCGGCCCACTGAGATCGGGCAGGTAGATAGTATTCGTTCAATATATTGTTGACCCCTAGGGAAAGGGATAGGTTCGATTTTAATTGATAGGCCATAGAAAGGTTCAGTAAAGTATAACCACTCACGGGGAATTGTGTATGTCTATAGGCCCAAGTATCGTTGGCATCGATAAAGGGATCGAATCGGTTTCTATCACCCAGATTGGTCATTCTAAGCGATGTGTTTAATTTTTCTGTGGGCTGCCAGTTAATATATGTGGTCCATTTTGGAGCGGCTATAACATCACCTCCCAAATAGGTTAGGTTATTCTCATCACCAACACTATGGGTTAGGCCCTCTACGTAGGAATATGAGGTTCCTATTTGCCATTTCTTGTCCCAACTAAAATAATCTATGGATACCTCACCTCCATAAATTCGTTGTGGTTGTTTTGAGGGTACAAAGGAATTGATCTCATCCACAAATACAACACCTGTGCCCAAGTTGGAGGTGCTGTAATAGCCGACGGCCTCTAGTTGAAAGTTATTGAACTTGGATATAAAGCCAAATTCATAGTTATTGGTAACCGCTGGTTCCAACTGTATATCATTTATGTTATTGGCCACAGCAGACCTCAATATAGAGCCTAGGTCGGCAATGGAAAAACCTTGGGAGTAACTTATATAAGGTGTAAATTCCTGATGCTCTATATACCGGGCACCTATGTTGAAGGCCAGATTGTTGAACTTAAGTTTACCACCTTCCACAGCTACAGATGGACTGAAATTGCCATCGCTTTTGGCTGAATAGGGAAGGGTGTTGTAATCTACGATATCCATATTCATATCGTCATATCGCAAACCTGCTTTAAGAACCCATTGGTTCTTAAGTTTTATGGTAGATTGCGCGTAGGGCGCCCAACTCATCAAATCGATATTTGGAACCCATAGCCTTCCATCCAAAAGCCCTTGATTGGTTTTGTCCTTTAAAAGGTCTACGCCGTAGGTCAAAGTTATATTTGTTGGGCCATATGAACCAAAACTGGTATTGAAGTTGGGTCTGATGCCATATTTTTTGGCATTTATTACGGATTGTCCACCGTTTTCGAATTTGTCGGAATAGAAGAATACGTTCTCGGTGTTTTGATAATATAGGTCTGTTTCAAAATTGGTAGTTCCCTGGAATATATTGTTGAGACTATATTTTAATTGTCCATTGACCAAGGTCGTCCCAGTAGGTTCTTCACCAACAATGGTCCCCTTTACGCCATAACCAGGAACAAGCGTATAATCCCCATTCTCATTAAAGACTTCTACCTCCGCTGCCACCGGAATGAAGGGGCTATCTTGAGCGGAATGGTAGATATTACCACTAAGGGTAAGTTTTTGTTGTTCTGTTAGTAAATATTCCAGTTTTCCAAATGTGCTATAAATATCGGTGTTGTCAAAACCATATGTAGGGAGAATGGGAACTCCATCTGCATCGTATTTATTACCCGTCTGTTCCAAACTGCCGCTGATGTAGTAACTGAATCTATTCAAGTTGCCCTTTAGGGACTGATGTATGCCCCAGCCTAAGGCATCATTTGTTTTAGCCAAATTGGCGGAGCCCCAGATATTGGTAGTGCCTTCAATTTTTTTATTGGAAGCTGGATTCTTGGTGATATAATTGATAAAACCGCCATTGCCCCCATTTCCGAAGATGGATGTGGCTCCTTTGATTACTTCTACACGGCTTATGTCATTGGGATTTACTGATTTTATTCCCAGTTGCCCATTTCTCAATGGGGTAGATTGGGGAATGCCATCGACCATAACCAATAGTGATCGCCCTCTGAGGGTTTGACCCCAATTGGAAAAGGTACCTGTAGAGGCGGCAAGACCCGGGACGGTAAATTCCAGTATTTCGCTGATGTTGGAGGTAGATTGAGCAAACTCCTCCAATTTGGCAAGGCCTACAACGGTAACGGATGCCGGAATTTCAGAAAGATATTCGGAATGCCTGCTGGCGGAAACCACTACTTCATCCAAACTGCCCAGATCCTCTGATAATACGACATCATAAGTCAAGGAGGCGTCCGGTCCCAAAGTAATTTGTTCAGCTTTCGATTGATATCCCAGCATTCTAAGGGTAAGTGTCCAAGTGCCCGCCTCAATGTTCAGAAGCTCATAACGTCCATCTAGGTCAGTCATGGTCCCTTTTTTCAATTCTTCAATATATACTGTTGCACCTATAAGTGGTTGATCGGCTTCATCTGTAATCTTACCTTTGATGCTGGCTTGTGAAAATGCATTAAGTGAGAGGAGTAGGGTAGTTGCCCAAGCTATTAATTTCATTCTATTCTTATTTAGATTTATTTAAAATAAGGACAAATATAGAGTCCAAATCAATAGTCACAAAGAAATATTTGGTTTAGTTTTTAAATAGTTTAGTTATGTTGAATTGTAATAAGGCCTAGGTCCCTAATAAAAAATTATGCTATAATCTCTAAAAGACCATGCAATATAAACAAGAAGCATCCCTAATAAATATTTCCGGAAACTTACTTGTTGGCTAAATGTTTTTCCTATGCCTCTGAAATGGGAGACTATTGAGAGCCGTTTTCAATGACTTAAGGTAGGTGGTACAAAGAAATAAAATCGTTGATTTAAAAAACGGCCCACTAAAACACTAATTCCAATCTATATTTGAAATAACGACATGGAGTCGACTTTCGTGTTTTGCAGACTTAACTGGACAAATATACAAAATAATTAAGATGATTAAAAAAATAACTGGGTTCATAGATGTGACGTATGCCGCGTGGCCTCCCAATCCAAGGGACTTAATCTTGAATATCCAATCTATTTAATAGGAAGCGGTTTAGGTTTTTAATTTCAGGGTATAAAGGTGTATTGCGTACAACAAAAATAGAGAACAATAATTGCACCCAAATTACGGTTTCCAGTAACTTACATTTCAAGGGCAACTTAAATAGAAAAAAGTATATGCACAATAAAATACGTTTTCTTGTGCCGTTACGGCAACATCTACAAATATGTGCAAAATGTTGTGCACGATAAAAGGGTATGCTTAAAATTTAACCAAATACTATGCACGTGATATTATTAAAGTAAAGAATTTATCAAGTTGGCAGTGAAAAGTATAGACAAGGAGGAATGCTTGAGCTATGTTTAAGCGTATAAAAGTGTATACAATGTTGACGAATAGAAAAAGCAAGCAGGTAATAACTAAAACACCGTTCAGACGGTACTAAAAGTCCATTAGAACTGAAGGTCTGAAGGGGATAAGGGCTAGGAACTAGGAAACGGAGGTCCTATGGACTTTCATGGGTATCCAAACTGGCAAAGGTTTGGAAATAGTCAGGCGAAAATTGGCCAACGCCCTGGAAAAGGCTATCCGGTAGATTTAGATCCCAATAAAAGAATAGAAAACGTATGTGCCGATGCATGAAGAACACTGAAAATTCCTATAAAACTAACCTAAAAACTACTTATAGTATAAAATCAAAAAAATCCTGGAAATATCAATATTCCAGGACTCCTTTTGTCTACGTTATTGTCAAAAAAATAGAATATCCAAATTGGTTAAATTACATAATGATAGGGACGCCCTTCTATATTTATTATTAAACTATGGTTCTTGGGTCATTGGTTTATTGCCAATACTAGAAAAACGCTTGACACCTGGAGGTAAAGGTCCTCTTACGTTTTGCCAATAATCTGTTCCGTATTCTCCATCTATTGCCAAGTATAAACTGTCCAATTGTTTATCAGTAGGTTGTTTCTCTTCATGTTTTCTATAGAAGTCGCCAATTTTCTTAGCGATCTGCCCTTCATCAGATTGTTGATAGGCGGCCATAGCGGCAACTTGTTTTTCAAATTCTGCTTTGGTCATGGGCATTAATGGTGGTTCAGAGAGGCTTTTAGCTAATTCCGGATCCTTTTCTTGTAAGGAAGCAGCTAGTGAATCCTTAGGGCGTAGTATAATGCTGCCTTCTATTAAGTTATATTTGTCAATAATGGCCTGCGCTTCTTCAATAGTAAAATCGACACCATCATCCAAATCTTTTTCTTTTTGAGCATTGCAAGCGTAAAAGAATGCGACAACAATGATTAGTGACATTTTTCGTAAGTATAATTTCATAACTTTTGTAAATGTTAAAAACAGTAAGATATTAATGTATATGTAGTTAATTTTTAAAAAGTTTCCTGTTGACAGTTCAAATTAGCAGATCTATTTCCAGAATTTGATACATCCATATGATATTCAGGAGCAAAATTTATTGGAGAAGTTGTGTAAGGCAGGTAGGCCGTTATATGTGCTGAATATGAAAAATTAATATCTGCCGTATTATAATTTGGATATGTTTGAACTACATTTAGACTACGATTATTAAAGTGTGTTTGATTATTGCCTTGTCTAGTTTGAGCATAAATGCCATGTAAGGTCATTTGAACTGCGCCACCAGTAGTTATAAGACAATTATACACACCTTCCATTTCAATTCGGCCAGAATAAGGCCAACCTATTGTATGGTATTGAATATGAAAAGCGTCCGCACTTAAATTTAGAAAGGATAAGATAAAAATTAGGGTTAAGGTAATTTTCCTACGCATTTTAATAAGATAAAGATTATAGCCAAATATAGAAATTAAAAGCAATAGTGGACTTCAGTTTCTGTGTTTTTTTTAACATATGGGATGATTAATCTGGCTTTTTATTATTCTATCTCTAAAGGGAATTAAAGGCTGCGTAAAATACGGAGCAGGTATTTGATTATAGGTTATATTGCTAAGGAAACAAATGTAAATACCAATTTTTCGGGGAATGCTACAAATAGGGAAATAGAGATTTTTTTGGTTAACGGAAGGTTCCCAACAATTATAGACTGGCACTTTTTAGCAACTCAATAATAGCAAGCCCAGTTGCTCCACTTTTAATCCTTTTTTGGTATAATTCAGGAGTGGATTGCCAATTCTTAATAAATCTCGGCTGTCAGTGCCACCCATCCTGTTTCAATCGGGGCCACTTAATGAATAGAAATTAAAAATTCCCCTGTTCAAAGCAAAAATCCCTAAATTGGTAAGAAATAAAATAGTAATCCCAATAGCAAGGATAGCGCAAAACCGCAACCGCATTTATAACGGCGAATCCAATAAAAACTGCGCCCTTGGCTTATATGGTTTAAACCTATAATGTTGGCAACAATTATGAAAAAATGATCGGAGAATGTGCTTTATTTAAGACAAAATCAGAATTAAGGGAAAGTCATATTTACCCCAAATTTGTAATTGATTACACTAAGAAAACTGGGTCAAGGTTTTTAAGAAAAACAGTAAATCCAAACAAAAGAGAACAAGATGGAATTAAACTTCATTTGTTAAGTCATACTGCTGAACAGGAATTTGGAAAAAGGGAAAAATGGTTTGCTGAAAATATATTCGTCCCATACTTAACTGAACGGAAATACACTTTGCCATATAATGAAAATATGTACTACTTTGCAGTATCTTTTCTTTGGCGCGTATTAGTTTTAAACTTAAAAACCGATTTAAACATTAACAAATATTGGTACTATAATCTACTTATCAAAGCAGAAAAGGAGTGGAGAGAATATTTAGCTAATGATAAAATCCCTGGAAAATTTTCAAATATAAATTTAATGTTCACTGATAGAGTTTTGACAAATAATTCAGAACTTAAAGGCGTTGACTTTTACACAACAAGAGTAATGGACGCAACTATTGTTGATAACAAACCTCACACTTGTCTTTTGGTTTATGGGAAGTTCAACAAGTTTATTTTTTGGGGAGTTTTAAAAGACTATGGAGGAGAGGAATTACTAACTGACACAAGAATAAGTCCGAGCAGAGGGGTTTTTAGAATACCTCAAAAATTTGAATATTTCCCTATTGTTTCTTTCTTAGGTAATCGAATTAAGGAAGTAAGTAGTTTCCCTCTGCCGAACCAATCTCAACAGGAGAAAATTGAAAAGGAAATACTAAAAGACCCCATTGCATTTTGGAACTCCGATGTTGGAAAGTCTTTGTTTAATGACAAATTCAATCTGGACAAATAATCTTTGCCACCAATTAAATTAACTCTATGACTGGAAAGGAAAACCTCTTTCTTCAATGCGAAAAAAACATAGCTTTTTATACAAGGCACTTGGACGGATTAAGAAAAAATATTGCCTTTCAAGAAAAAGCCAAAAAATTGTTGATGGGTCATGACCCAAAAGTTGATATTTCTGAGTTTTCAGAAATGGAAAAACTAAATGATTATAACGGATATTTAGCAATCTCTACGTTGGATTTATCTGTAAATCTGAAAAACTTAATTTTAGCCAAAACTGATTGGGAAAAGATATTTTTCATTAAAAACTCTTACTTGATAATTCATGAAACACTCCAAAAACTAAAGCCATCCGATTCTAAAAACGATATTGAAGATACAATCAAAAATAATTATCCGAGTTTAACAGAAGATTTAGCCAAGTTAATGGAGGAAATTGAAGAGTATCGAATCAAACCATATTATATAAAAATCATTAAGACTAGACATAATACTGCCGGACACATCAATAAAAGTTTAAAAATATATTATGACACAATTTTGGATTTGGACGGGGAAATGGCAGGACAACATATTAAGGAATTTTTAAATGTTACCACAAAAGCACTACACATAACTGCGGATTATGCTGTCCTTGCTAACAAAGTACAAAAGAAAAAAAGCAATGATTTGCAGTCTAGGTTTAACTCTATGGTGCAAAAAGTACAAAATAAGGATTTGCAATCTAGGCTCTTAACTATGCTGGAAAAATTACAAAGTATGGCGGGTATATAACTGTTGTCAATAACTAAGTATTCGTGTTGTCGGTACGGCTAAACATGAACGCAGTGTTGACTAAACCGGATCCAGTTTTCTGCTAATATAAGACTTCTGTATATTAAAATATTTCGGCTGTTAGTGACAGCAATTTCGTATTAATCTGTAGACCGTTATGGGAAATAAGGAAAAATTTTCCTTGCACTAAACAAAAATCCCTAAATTGGTAAGAAATAAAATTTTAATCCCAATAGCAAGGGTAGCGCAAAACCGGAACCAACACAGTCCTTCCCTCCAGACGCTGTAAAATAGGTATCGCACAAATCCAGCTATAGTTAAGCAGCAAATTTTATTTGTTACATTGGACCTATAAAAGAAATAGAATTATAAGTTACTATATCCCTATGTTAACACACATACAAGAAAAAAAATGAATTTCGAAAAAGAGTTTGGTGGTTATCCATTTATGTTTCGATTCAGAAGTCCGAATAAATGGACAATTTCCGAATTGGAAGAAGGATATGTTTATTTTGCGAAAAGAAGTGAACTAAACGACCCTCATGATTCAAATCCAAGAATGGTTCGATTTACAGAAAATCCTTCCGAATTAAAATCATTCTACAATTTTATTTCTAATACATTTCCAAATCAAAATGCTAAAAATGAATTTCTTGCAGAATATACACCTGATACTCTGCGAGATTTTATGAAGGACAAAATCGATTTTTATGTTCTGCACTACGGAATAGTTTGTTTTTCTATCCATTTAAAAAACTTTCCGCTTTGGGCAAATTACGCAGATAATAGTAGCGGATTATGTCTTCAATTTAATGTGGAAAAAGATAAAAACTTGTTTAGCGATTTACGTCCAATGAACTATGTACCCGAACCGACTTTGATTAATTACAACCCTCAGTCGGAAAAAGATAATCTTACCGAGTTATTTTTTCATAAGACATTAGATTGGAGTTACGAAAAGGAATGGCGATTATTAAAAGTTCATACAGGAAGATTTTATTTTAAGGCAGATGCACTCGAAAAGATTACTATCGGGTATAACGCAAAACCAGAGTTCATAGAAAAAGTAAAAACAATTGTTCGAAGTAAATACCCAAACTCACATCTATTTCTAATGAAAAAACCGACTGAATATGATAAATTGTCGCTAACAATTTTGTAGAAAGTACGTGTGCTGATAACTAGGCCTTCGTGCGATGGGTATGGCCCAACACACCATATTGTCTAAACCCAAGCCCCGGTATTACCTAACCACTTGGCCAGCTAATTCTTATAATATCCCGGCAATCAATGCCATCCATCCCGTTTTAAACTGTTCTATTTAAGGAAGAACAGAAAATTTTTCCCTTCACAAACCAAAAATCCCTAAATTAGAAGAAATAAAAAAGATTATAACCCCCAAAGTGGGGTAACGCTAGATACGACAAATTCCACGGTAAATAAAAATAAAACTGATCAACTTCACTTATAATATATATAATATATAAAACTTGAAAGGTTGTGTGCAAATAATAAAAATATGGGAGTATCAATTAGACCAGATTCATGGATTTTGCGATGGTTCGATAATAAAAAGGAGCAAAAATTAAGAATTGCCGACTATTTAGATGATATTGCATTAGAGGCTTCTTATATTGCAAAAATATGGGACAATGTTCTTACTTCTTTATCTTCGAATGGTGAATTAGATACTCAAACTAAAAATGAATTAGATGATTATAGATTGCCGCTAATTAATCAAGCTCACTTTGCAAGACTAGAAAGTTTTTATCAAAGGGCCTCTTCAGTATTAGGTTCCGAGGACAAAAATGATCTTGAATACATTCTTTTTAGGATTAGTTATATACTCAAAGAAAGAAATATTACCTTAAAAAAGGTTCAAAAGGAGTTATCTGAAATCAAAAATGCTAAATATTTCGACAATAATAATAAAGTAAAAAATTCGTTATCAATTGCTGAATCAATAGAACTGATGTATAAAGAGGCAGCAGCATTATATGTATTTGCAAAAAGTTACAAAGCCAAAATATAATAACAAAGCACTAGAACAAAGCCCCCCTGCACTCGCCACCACCAAGCCCCAAAAACCTAAGACATCCCAATATAAGCACCTTATTAACTAAATTAGGTCCTGTTTCCCTTACCATATGGCCAGCTAATTCTAAATCTATTTCGGTTATAAGTGCCATCCATTCCGGTTCAATCTGTACCACTTAAGGAAAACCAGTAAAATTTTCCCGAGCACAAAACAAAAACTCTTAAATTGGTACTAAATAAAAAGGAGCCAATTTCAATAGCATGGTAAGCGCAGAAGGTAAACCTGAACAAAAATAGTCCCTCCAGATAAACTCTCGGAAAAACCGTAAATTTGTTATTTATATGATTTATTTATGAAAATATCAGAAAAAAATATAGAACGGATCAAACAGCTTTGCGAACAATATAAAGTTAAGAACTTTTCAGTTTTTGGCTCGGTATTGACTGACAATTTTTCTTCAGAATCCGATATTGACTTTGTTGTTGACTTTGAAGAAAATGATCCGTTGGAATATACAGACTTGTATTTTCAATTAAAGGATAAATTGGAACATTTATTAAAAAGACAGATAGACCTGATAGAAGAACGTGGAATAAAGAACTCATTTTTTAGAAAGGAAATAGACGAGTCAAAAGTTGTTCTTTATGGATAATAAAATAAATGCTTGGCTTGAGGATATCTTAAGGTCAATAGATGAGATTTTCGACTTTTTGTCTGAAATAAAAGATTTTCTAGAGTTTCAAAAGGATCTAAAAACCAAAAAAGCGGTCGAGCGAAATATTGAAATTATCGGAGAAGCGGTTAACAGGATAACAAATTACAAGAACACAAAAATTGAAATACAAAACGCAAGACAAATTATCGGGACAAGAAACAGAATTGCACACGAATATGACAACATTTCTGATGAAGTTATTTGGACAATAATCGTGAGAGAATTACCAAAACTTAAAGAGGAAATAATAAAAATCAAAAAATAAAGTACATACTGCAATAACTAGGCCTAGTGCACCTACTACCAACTGTCTGTAAAAATCTGAAGGGGCCAAACATCAAGCCCGCATTTCCTGTACTTCACGGGTTGTCCGTTGTCTGGAAGTAATCTACTTGCCTAATTTTTCCGCCGTTTTTAGACTACCACATAACTTAAAAATCTCAAATTACGGTTTTCCGTAAACAACTTCTCAAAGAATTGTTTTTCTTTAAGGCATGTAATTTGGCAAGCAAGTGAAACTGGACTCAACAAAATTGGGTAGGGGGCAGTAGAGCCATAAACCATTAAATTAATAATCAGCCTATCTAAATAGATTTACTAAATTAGTTCAATAAGAGGAATATAAGCACTAGTTGCTATATACGTACGTTAGCGGGCATTGTAAAACGACACCACCAGCCAGACAATTTAGCTTCTGAATTTTCAAATTAGCCTAATCATAAAATATTTATCATTTGTCGATATATATTGATTGGCTTTCAATAAATACTTGTATATTATGCTGGCATAAACATCAAATTCATAATGGTATGAATAAATTTTCAACAGTATTTCTCCGAATCGTAATTGTCATTGTGGGACTTGTCGTTCTATCTTTCTGTGTATTTGCCTTTCCCCACATCGGCGAGGGTTTTACAGCGGATTTTCCGCAGGAATCGAAGTCAGGTTATTGGGTGATGGCATCGCTTTATGCCGCTACGATACCATTTTTCCTTGCATTGTATTTTGGCATAAAACTCCTCTCATACATTGACCTGAACAAAGCATTTTCTGAGGATTCGGTTCGTATACTGCAAAAAATAGTGTATTGTGCCGTGGCTATGAGCATCGCACTGATGGTATATATGCCGGCTGCCTTCCATTTTGCGGAGATAGACGATGCACCAGGGGTGATAGTTTTTGCTTTTGCATTCGCCTGTGTGCCTTTGGTGGTAGCGGTTTTTGCCGCTGTTCTCAAAAAGCTGTTGCAAAATGCAATTGATTTTAAAAACGAAAACGATTTAACAGTTTAAGCTATGGCAATTGTAGTAAATTTAGACGTTGTAATGGCTGAACGAAAAATGTCACTTAATGAACTTTCTGACAAAGTTGGATTGACTTTATCCAATCTTTCCATATTAAAAACTGGAAAAGCAAAAGCAATACGGTTTAGCACTTTGGAGACAATTTGTAAAGTGTTAGAATGCCAACCTGGTGACATTTTAGAGTACGTTAATGACGAACAAAAAACAACGACCCGCTAACATTGTAAAAAAGCAATAGCGGGTGTAGTGGAAAATCAAAGGTTGGTGCATTTATTCAACTTTGGTAGTGGCGGACAAGGAATCTCCTTGAAATCCGCTACTGCACTTATATTTGACCGTTATGCCCAATAATACTGAAATTCATCATTATGAAATTGAAAATAACTTTCTTCTTGATTTTCTTAATACTAGTATCCTGTAAGAAAGAAAAATTGCCCCATTCCATAGCAATCGACTTGGAAATAAATCAGATTGATAATCCATTTTCAAAATCGATGAACGCTTTAAGGTTTCTTGATTCAATACCTAAAGAGTTTAATGGAATTATAAACAGAGACAGTTCTTATGTACTGTATTTAAACTTTATAAACCCTCGAGATTTACAATCAAAAGTAAAAGAGGGAAAGTTAGAACAAGAAACAATTGATACACTAAAATCCAAAATTTATACCTTAAGTGGTTTCAATAAAGGAGTGCAGTATTTCATCGTTGATTTGAACGGCAACAAAGATTTTAGTGATGATGAAATTATAAAATTTCAAAAAAGTATTTTCCAAAATGAAAATTACCGTGATTCCTTTAATATAAAATCAATTGAAGTTACAAAACTGTCTGGTGACAAATTTCACAAGGGTTTGACGTACCTTCAATTTCTCCCTGCACCTAACTATTTCACTTATAAAAAAGAAACAGCGACTGAAAAATTTAAACACAGTCTACAACTCGCAGCTCTTAAACATGATTTTTTGTACGGGACATTTAAAATGGAAAACGAAAATTATGGTGTTGGTGTTAATAAGGGATGGAAGAGTTACGAATTTATCTTTAAAAAATCGGACACATCATTTTATAAGCAAAATCATCAAATGTTTGCAAAATACCTTTTAAAAGACACATTAAGATTAACTAACAACTATTATATAATTGATAGTTTGTCCACTTTTCCTCCAACGTTAACATTAAATGAGGTTAATATTGAGGGGGTTAAATACGGGTTCAGAACAAACGAGATTTCAAAAAATTATCAGATAACTGATTTAAATGGTGAGACTACAACTTTAAAAAGTTTAGCCAAGGAAAAAGGCCTAATACTTCTCGATTTTTGGGGCACATGGTGTGCACCTTGTAAAGAACTTACCCCCGAATTGGTCAAGTTACACCAAAAATATGGGGACAAACTAGAGTTCGTAAGTTTGGCTTTTGAGTTGGACACTAAACCTGTACTAGAATACGCTACAAAGAACCATATGAATTGGTATAATGGAATTATTAAAGGAAAGCCTAAATCGGGAGATATGTCTTCACCAATAATTGGTGGTTTGAGAATAGAATGCTATCCTACTTTCATTGTTTTGGACCCTGACTTAAACATTTTATTTCGGACTTGTGGCGGTGGAGGTAATTATTCTGATTTAAAGGCATTTATAAGTTTAAAACTGGAATAAAAATTACTGTGGCTAATAACTAAGTCTTCGTGTGGTCGGTACAGCCTGTCCCGCTTAAACAGCGGGAGACAATCATGAAGACCGTGTTGACTGAACCGGGCCCAGTTTTCCCCTGCTATATGGCCTACCAATTCTTATGATATTTCGGTGGTTTGTGCCACCCATTCCATTTTAATCCATACCACCTAAGATAAACAAGAAAAATATCTCCCTTAGCACAAAGTAATAATCGCTAAATTGGTAGCAAATAAAATAGTAATCCCAATAGTTAGTGTCCAGTCAAGCCTAAACCTACGTCTTGATTCGCTCCATAGTTTCCAAAAAAAACACAAGAATTATTTTTGATCCTTCAAAACTTTACTATGGGATATTCTTGGACGAAACCTTTCACTTTTCTATTGAGGAGCCCATACCCGTTCTTTTGGATGAGAACGAATAAAGGGAAGCTTACATCCGTAAGACCCATTTACAAAAATCCCATTTCTTTGGAATTTAAACTATATTAGTGCGTGGGATGTATAGTTAATAACTATTTCCGCTTGTTTTGTGTCATGCAAAAAAAGCCAACTGCCAACACACATATTTGCTTTTGGCTCACCCGCAAAACCAACGCAGAAAAACCAAAAAAAGCATTAAATAAGCGAACCGATTGCCAGCATCAGCATTAAAAGTTATTGGTGTTGGCGAACTTCGTCTCACGAACGATCATGAAATTGCGATTTTTGTGAGTATTTTAGCCCATCCCGACCAAAACGAAGAAACAAAAAAACTGAAATAGAGAAAACGAATGTTTGAACAGACTTTTAAAAATATAGACGACATACTCCACAAGGACGCAGGTTGCGGCAGTGAACTGGATTATGTGGAGCAGACCTCTTGGGTGTTGTTCCTGAAATACTTGGACGACTTGGAACGTGACCGTGCCACTTCTGCCGAGCTAACAGGAAAAACCTACACGCCTATAATTGACAAAGAATATCAATGGAATACTTGGGCGGCTCCTAAAATTGAAAACGGCAAGATTGATCACAACGCCTTGACAGGTGATGACCTTTTGGACTTTGTAAACGGCAAACTCTTCCCCTATCTAAAGAAATTTAAACTTTCTGCCGAGAATGCCGATACCATTGAATACAAGATAGGCGAGATTTTCAGTGAATTGAAAAACCGCTTGCAAAGCGGCTACAACTTGCGAGAAGTAATCAACCTGATTGATGAGCTGCGGTTCCGAACTCATGCAGAGAAGCACGAAATGAGCCACCTGTATGAAGACAAAATCAAGAACATGGGTAACGCAGGCAGAAATGGTGGCGAATACTATACACCCCGACCGCTCATTACCACCATTGTAAAAGTGGTTGACCCAAAAATTGGAGATAAGATCTATGACGGTGCGGTTGGTTCTGCGGGCTTCTTGTGCGAAGCATTCGACTACCTGAAATCAGGCAAAGAACTCAGCACCAAGGAATGGGAAACCATACAAAAACGCACCTTTTACGGCAAGGAGAAAAAGTCATTGGCCTACATCATTGGCATTATGAACATGATTTTACACGGTGTGGAAGCACCCAACATTATACATACTAACACGCTTGCTGAAAATTTGGCCGACATACAGGAAAAAGACCGCTACAATGTGGTACTTGCCAATCCGCCTTTTGGTGGAAAGGAACGTGCCGAAGTACAACAAAACTTCCCGATTAAAACAGGCGAAACGGCTTCTCTCTTTTTGCAGCACTTCATTAAAATATTGAAAGCAGGTGGCAAAGCAGGTGTGGTAATTAAAAACACCTTTTTGAGCAATAGCGATAACGCCAGTATTGCGCTACGGAAAGAATTATTGCAAAACTGCAATCTGCACACCGTTTTGGATTTACCAGGCGGAACATTCACAGGTGCGGGTGTGAAAACGATAGTACTGTTCTTTGAAAAAGGCAAGCCAACCCAAAAGGTGTGGTTCTATCAGTTGAACCTTGACCGTAATTTGGGTAAGACTAATCCGCTCAATGAAAAGGATTTGGCAGAGTTTGTAGAATTACAAAAAACCTTTTCCGATAGTGAAAACTCTTGGACGGTAAATATTAAAGACATTGACCAAAGCACCTTTGACCTGAGCGTAAAAAACCCCAACACGCCAGAAGCTGCACCACTTCGCCAACCGCAAGAAATTTTAGAAGAAATAAAAGCCTTGGATGATGAAAGTGCAGAAATCCTAAACTCAATTTCTGATTTGGTATGAGTAAGGGAATAACCATATCAAAAAACCAAATTGAGAACCTAATTTTTACTATTCGTGGAAACCAAGTAATGATAGACCGCGATTTGGCAGAAATGTATCAGGTGGAAACTAAGGTGCTGAATCAAGCTGTGAAGAGAAATATTGAACGCTTCCCTGAGCTTTTCAGATTTCAATTGACTGACGATGAGAAAATTGAACTGGTCACAAATTGTGACCGGTTTGAATCCTTGAAACATTCGTCCAATAACCCATTTGCGTTTACCGAGCAAGGAGTGGCTATGCTTTCTGCAGTTTTACGAAGCGAAACGGCCATCAAAGTCAGTATCCAAATCATCAATGCCTTTGTAGAAATGAGAAAGCTTATTGCAAACCACAGTGGACTTTTGCAACGGATGGATGGTATGGAGCGCAAGATGCTAGAGACTGATCAGAAATTCGAGCGGGTGTTCAAAGCCTTAGAAGCCAAAAATGAAATACCAAACCAAGGCGTATTTTTTAACGGACAAGTGTTTGATGCCTATGATTTAGCTTCTAAAATTATCCGCTCGGCAAAAACAAGTATTGTATTGATTGACAACTATGTGGATGAAAATACTTTAACTCATTTGAGCAAGAAAGCCAAAGGTGTACAAGTTTATTTGCTCACCAAATCCATTAGCAAGCAGCTTAAACTTGATGTAAAAAAAGCCAATGAACAGTATGGCGGATTCGAAGCAAAAGCCTTTGCCCAAAGCCACGACCGCTTTTTGATTATTGACGGCCAAGAAGTCTATCACCTAGGCGCTTCTTTAAAAGACTTGGGAAATAAGTGGTTTGCTTTTTCGAACATGGAAACCAAATCTGTTGAAGGAATTATAAACGCAATCTCGGAATGGATATGAAGGAAGGTTGGGAAATAAAGAAGTTGGGTGATGTATGTCAGGTCGTTGCAGGTCAATCACCAGAAGGGAAGTTTTATAATTCCGAAGGAAACGGAATGCCTTTTTATCAAGGTAAAAAGGAATATGGGGAAAAGTACATTGGTGAACCAACTAAGTGGACCACAAAAGTTACCAAAGAAGCAGAAGCAGGAGACATTTTAATGTCGGTAAGAGCACCAGTAGGACCAGTTAACTTTGCTACTGAGAAAATCTGTATTGGTCGGGGACTTGCTGCTATTAGAGCAGGTATGACTGTTTACAGAGAATATTTGTACAATTTTTTAGTCCATCACGAAAACGAAATTGAAGGAAACACAGGAGCCGTATTTAATTCCATCAACAAAAAGCAAATTGAGGGTATCGGATTTCCCCTTCCTCCCCTCCCTGAACAACAACGTATTGTTTCCATTTTAGACCGTGCCTTTGCCGCCATAGACAAGGCCAAAGCCAATGCCGAACAAAACCTCCAAAACGCCAGAGAGCTTTTTGAGAGTTATTCGGAATATGTATTTCATAAAAGCTCACACAATTGGAAAATTAAAACTCTTGGTGATGTTTGTTCCTTGTATCAGGGAATAGCTATAAACGCAAAAACTAAACACGCAATAGTCGAAAAAAGTGATTTGCCACTTCTAAGAATCAAAGACTTAAGAAACAATACCGAAGAGCAATATATTGACCCAAATAATTATCCTAAAAATGCTTTGGTGAATGAAGAAGATATTATTTATACAAGAACGGGAAATTCTTTAGGTTTAGTATTCAGGGGCAGAAGAGGTATTTTGCATAATAACTCATTTAAAATCGTGCCTATTGAAGAACTAACAAGGGACTACCTTTTTATTTGGTTACAGAATCCGAAATTTAAATCAAAAATATTTAGATTAGCATTTAAAGCAGCTCAACCTGATATAACACACGCAATCTTTAAAATTCAAAAAATTGCCATTCCAACAGCAAAAGAACAACAAGATATTGTGCGTCAATTGGATACCTTACGAGCCGAAACACAAAAGTTGGAAGCGGTGTATCATAAGAAAATAGATGATTTGGAAGAACTGAAAAAATCCATTTTACAGAAGGCGTTTGCAGGAGAATTGGAAACTGAAAAAGCAGTTGCAATATGAAAGTAAAATTAAGTCAAGCAGTGAAGATGTTTTTTGGTAACTCGTCTCTTGAGATGGTTTACTTTGAGGCTATTGCAAATGCTTTAGATGCCAATGCAACAGAAGTAGAGATAAAAATTTCAGTAAAGGCATTAAATCAACCCGAAACACTTCAAGTTGAAATTTCAGATAATGGAGGAGGTTTTACTGCTGAGCGCTACAGCAAATTTTCAAAGCTATTTGATGTTGATGAAAGCACTCATAAAGGTTTAGGCAGATTAGTTTATTTATGCTACTTCGAAGATGTAAAAGTTACAAGCTATTTTGAAAAAACTAAAAAGAGAACATTTGATTTTTCAGAAGGATTCGAGGAGGACCGATTCAAAATTGAAGAAATTGAAGAGCACAACTCGGGTACAACCTTTAGTATGTCAAACTATGTTTTACAGAAAATAGCTAAAGGTGATTACATTAATCCTAAAAAAATAAAGCAACGGATTTTAGAGGAGTTTTATTCAAGATTATTCCATCTTAAAAAGCAAGGAAACATTGTAAATATTAAGATTTTCAGCACTGTAGAAGGAAAGAAAACAGAGGCACAAATACAAAATGAGGACATTCCTGAGTTTACAGCCTTAGAATTAAGTAGTTCGATTAATCTTATAGACAAGTTTGATTTGTATTATTCGATTAAAGAAGTTGAGGTGCAAGACTCTTCCCTAATTGCAGCAATTTCTGTTGACAACCGAACTGTTAAAGTTGATTTGATATCTAATGAAAATCTACCGATAGGTTACGAAATGGTCTTTTTACTTTATTCTGATTTTTTCACAGGTAAAATAGATGCAGCAAGGCAAAACTTAACAATTTCAGCAAATGAAATGAAAGAAGTTCAAATTCTTTTCAGAAAAGAAGTTGTTTCGCTTATAGAAAGCAAAGTTCCTAAAATTAAAGAGCGGAATAAAGAGGTTAAGAAAAATTTAGTAAATCGCTTTCCTCATCTCGGAGGTTACTTTGACACTCAAAATATAGGTTATGTCTCACGCACAGAAATATTGAAAAAAGCACAAGATGAGTTTTTCAAAGAGCAAAAGGAAATTTTAGATGCAAATAATCTTAATGATGAGCAATTTGAAAAGTCATTGGAATTATCTTCAAGAGCTCTGACCGAGTACATCCTATTTAGGCAGTTAACAATTGAAAAACTAAAAAAATCTACAAATTCAAATAGCGAAGCAGAACTGCATAAATTATTCGCTTCTATGCGAAAGGATGGCAGATTTGAAAAACAAGATGCAGTTGACGATTTATATAGAAATAACGCTTGGCTTTTGGATGACAAGTACATGACCTATGAAACTATTCTAAGCGATAGAGAAATGGGTGAGCTTGTACAAGTAATCACAGATGAAGAAGAAATATCTGATGAAAACCGCCCTGATATTGCCCTTATTTTCTCCAATAACCCGGTGAACAAAAAGCCTTTTGATGTTGTTATTGTCGAACTTAAAAAAAGAGGCATTTCTCTTGAAGAAAACATGAAAGTTGTCACGCAATTAGAAAAAAGAGCAAGGCGACTAATGAAACACTACAACAATCAAATTCAAAGAATTTGGTTTTATGGTATTATTGAATTTAGCGAAGAAGTTGAAATGCAATTAGCAGGCGAATACACAGAATTGTATTCATCAGGCAAAATGTATTATCGTGAAACAAATGTTGCCATTTCATTAAACCCTAAGATTACTTTGCCAATTGGTGTATTTATTTGGGATTTAGATGCGGTAATAAATGATGCTGACTCAAGAAATTCGGCATTCTTGAATTTGATCAAAAATAAATTTAGTCAAAATTGAACGAAAACGCGACGGTAGCAGAATAATGGTGGGGAATCGTAAACTAAAAATGATGGTTTAACGTGATGTTTTAGGCTCAGTTGGAGAAAGAAAATTTATAAAGCATAAGTTGTTAGAAAATGGATAATTGATTCATAAATTGTTCTATAAAAGTGAGAGCTATTAAGTAAAGCATGCAAGAAAACCAATAAATGCTAAATAGAGTGCTAAATAGAAATTATAAAATATGAACGAAGCAGAAACCAGAGCAGAACTAATTGACCCCAAGCTAAAAGCTTGTGGTTGGGGTGTGGTAGAAGGCTCTAAAGTGCTTCGTGAATACCGCATTACCGAAGGTCAAATCCAATCGGGTGGCGGTCGTGGCAAAAAAATCATTGCAGATTATATTTTAGTGTATAAGGGCATTAAGTTGGCCGTAGTTGAAGCCAAAAGTGATGAATTGGAAGTGGGCGAAGGCGTAATGCAAGCCAAGCAATATTCCGATAAGCTGCAGTTAGAAACCACCTATAGTACCAACGGCAAAGCCATTTACCAAATCTGCATGAAAACAGGTGAAGAAGGTTTGGTAACGAACTTTCTAAGTCCTGAAGACCTTTGGAACAAGACCTTTGCAGAGCAAAACGAATGGAGGGAGAAATTTGCTAATGTTCCCTTTGAAGATAAAAGTGGAACGTGGCAATTGCGTTACTATCAAGAAATAGCCGTTCAGCGTGCCCTTGAAGTCATAGCAAGTGGCAAAGACAAATTATTACTCACTCTTGCCACAGGAACAGGAAAGACAGCCATTGCTTTTCAAATCGCTTGGAAACTGTTTCAAACCCGTTGGAACTTGCAACGAGACGGTAGCCGCAGACCAAGAATTTTGTTTTTAGCAGACAGAAACATTTTGGCCAATCAGGCATTCAACTCCTTTTCTGCCTTTCCCGAAGATGCTTTGGTTCGGATAAAACCAAGCGAAATAAAGAAAAAAGGCAGAGTGCCCACTAACGGCAGTATTTTCTTTACCATTTTCCAAACCTTCATGAGTGGCACAGATGAAGAAGCCCGCCTGCCGGACGGGCAGGGCAAACCTGCACCTTACTTTGGAGAATACCCGAAAGACTATTTTGATTTCATCATCATTGACGAGTGCCACCGTGGCGGAGCCAATGACGAAAGCAATTGGCGGGGCATTTTAGAGTATTTCAGTCCGGCAGTGCAATTGGGTTTAACCGCAACACCCAAGCGAGATGACAATGTTGATACTTACAAATACTTTGGCGAACCTGTTTACATCTATTCATTAAAAGAAGGCATCAATGACGGTTTCTTAACGCCTTTCAAAGTAAAACGCATCAAAACAACTTTAGACGATTACCGCTATACTTCTGACGACACTATTGTAGAAGGCGAAATTGAAGAAGGTAAACTATATGAAGAAAAGGATTTTAACCGCAGCATTGAAATTGGAGAACGAGAAGCCAAGCGGATAAACATCTTTTTAGATGAAGCCAATCAAAATGAAAAGGCCATCATTTTTGGAGCGAATCAAGCTCATGCAGCATTGCTTCGAGATTTGGTCAACCAATACGCAAAAGGCAAAGATCCTTTCTATTGCGTTCGGGTAACCGCGAATGACGGAGAAGAAGGCGAAAGACTGTTGCGGGAATTTCAGGACAATGAAAAGACCCTCCCAACCATACTGACTACTTCTCAGAAACTTTCTACGGGAGTTGATGCACGAAATATTCGGAATATCGTTTTGCTCCGCCCTGTCAATTCCATGATTGAGTTTAAACAGATTGTTGGGCGTGGTACACGCTTGTTTGACGGCAAAGAGTTTTTTACCATTTACGACTTTGTAGATGCTTACAAACATTTCAACGACCCCGAATGGGATGGAGAACCTTTAGACCCTGAGCCAAGAGAACCAAAACCCTATCTGCCAGCAGAACCAAGTGAACCGCCAACAGCTCCAGAACCTGAAGGACCAAGGCCCAAAAAGAAAAAGGCTAAGGTTAAACTTCGAGACGGGAAAGAAAGAACAATCCAACATACGGTTCAAACCTCCTTTTGGAGTGCGGACGGCAAGCCCATTTCAGCAGAAGAATTTTTGAATAATCTGTTTGGCGAACTTCCCAAACTATTCAAAGACGAAGAAGAATTGCGGAAACTGTGGAGTAATCCGCTGACTCGAAAAACTTTGCTTGAAAATTTAGATGCTGCAGGCTTTCCAAAAGACGACTTACTGACCTTGCAAAAATTGGTGGATATGGAAAAAAGTGACTTGTACGACGTTTTGGAATACGTTTTCAATGGCGACTATATTGCCATGACCCGAGAAGCGAGAGCCAAAGCAGCCGAAGCCACTATTTATGCTTTGCTCAACGACAAACAAAAAGAATTTATCGCATTCGTATTGAGCAAGTACGTTGACACTGGCGTTGACGAACTCGACCAGGAGAAACTTCCAATCTTGCTTACAAACAAGTACCACTCATTGGAAGACGCAAAAGAAATATTGGGAGACGTGGCGAACATCAGCCGACTGTTTGTAGAATTTCAGGAACATCTTTACAAACAGAAAGTAGCATAATGACAGAAACTTTGCAACATAAAGCCCATCCTAGCCCAGGTTTTCTACTTATTTTTGGGTCTGCAAATTCTCAGAATATTCCCGTTATTACAAATATTTCCTTTTCACCCGTACCACTTAAAGTAAACAAGAAAAAATTTCCCTGCCCAAAGCAAAAATCCCTAAATTGGGAAGAAATAGAATATTAGACCCAATAGCAAGGACAGCGCAAAACCGAGACCAACACAGTCCTTCCCCCAGACGCTGTACAATAGGTATCGTACAAATCCTGCCAAATTAATTCGGCAAAAGTTTTTTTTGCATTGGGCTTATAAAAGAAATATAATTACAAGTTACTATATCCGTACGTTGGCATTCATTTGAAAAATAAAATATTTGAAAAAAGTTCTCATTTCTATCTTAATAATTATCCTTTTCTTTATTATTATCTATTTCATAAAAACCAGTGTCTCCGTACCCAGTGGAATTGAAATGAAAATAGACGAGATTGCAACAGGGTATGAGGGTATTATTTCTGACAAATTCTCCGTTCGCAATACAAAACCAACTCATTTAAAAATACAAACGGCAAAGGGATTTATTGAAATTTCCCCTTATCAGAAAATAGTGGATTCAGCCGAAATTGGAGATAGTTTGATTAAGCCTGAAAATCAGAATTTTGTATACTTAAAAAAACGGAATGGACAAGTTCATGAAATATTTTATACAAAATTGTCTTTGGAGACCAGGAACCACAAATCATTTCCAAAAGAGTGGAAGGAAAAATGGATGGAGTCAAGTGAGTGGGACAAATAAAAACGAAATGCCAACAATAGCTATAATTCAGCTTTACCGCTCTTCTGTCTTGAAAAACAGTAACTTTAAACCAGCTAGATTTCTAACTTGAAAAATCCTAACGGATTTCCCAAGCCGAAATCATAGCCCAGCCGTTAGGTAAAATATGAGACAACTTAATACAACAGAATTAGAAAGCAAAACACACGACTATTTTTTGGACGTCCAATATGCCAATCCTGATGATGTGAAAAATAAGTTAACCCAACTTATAAACTTTTTAAGCAGTCAAGATATTTCTAAAAACATTTTGGACAGGATAACGGAGGATTATTTGGATCTATATCAAAAACTGGAGCCCTTAAATGACCAATCACCAGAAAGAACGAAAAAAGATATTATAGAATCATTGCTAACGCCTGATTTACAAGGAGCCTTTGGTTATTTTCTCATTGACAAAAAGTTTAAAGAACCAAGAAAATTTTCTGCTCATTATATTGATTTATCGTGGAAATGGTACAGTAAGGGACATAATTACAGTGAACAGCAAGATGGATTCAATTCCTATTTTTTAACACCGTTTAAGGAACTAT
>CAXAVP010000036.1:0-25000 GCA_963972175.1 uncultured Arenibacter sp. | reverse complement strand
GAATGCAAAAACTGTTAACGATTTAAAAATGGTTGATCTGTTCATTGATTGATTATTTTTAAGTTATTATGAATGTATTTAAGCAATGGTCTTTAGGTAAAAACAATTTATGTCCGATATTCAGAACTCATTTTTTGTAAATTTATAATTTTTGTTCAATCGATTACAATAATAATAAATATTTGGTTAATTTTTTTTCGATTCAATGAATATTGAACACATTATACAATACTCTAAAATATAGGAGGTATAATAATGAGGTCATTTTTTGAACCAAAAATTGGGCGAATGAATCAGAGTATTCCAGAACCACTGCACTAGTCCGATCTTTTAATTTTTAGCTTTTGCACAGTGCTTTTAAAACCAACATAGCCTTTTCTTATTCTCTTAAATTTACAGAAATATGGTCGTGATAGTAACCGGCTATCACATTACAACTGGGTCTGCTTTTAGCCAATTCTGTCGAAAATATTGCAGTAAGCCCCACAGCTTCCAGTGAAGAGTGTACCATTAAAGTAATTCATGAGGCCACATACCCATATGACAATTTTAATTCCTCGGCCTTATCTTTTGTGATCACGATGGTTGTCCCTTCCTTTACCTTGAACTCACAAAGGGTGTCTTTTCTATCTATTGTATCTATATTTTGTATAGTACAAAATACGTATTCTCCTTCGTTAAGTTTGGGAGACATAGCTCGTATTAATTTGGATAGATTGGTTTCAACAATCATATAGATTTTTCTAACATTTTATCAATTCAATAGGATCATACATTGATTTTATGGGCCCTTTCCTGAGCGATCAGGGCCAATTTGGTTGCCAGAAAGCAGTGATCCTGAGACATGGCAGTTTGGGTGCGGTGTACCACATCGTATACAAGTTGTTGGCCATAGGGCATATTGATGTGGGAGCAATTGTAATATTTAATTTCTTTTTGGTTTACCAAAAACAAATGGTTGCCTCCCTCTTTGCCGGCAATATCAATATATTTGCGCATTTCTATATAACCTTCAGTTCCCAGAATAAAGGTGCGGCCATCTCCCCAAGTATCTAGACCGTCAGGAGTAAACCAGTCTATTCTAATGTAGCCTGTAGCGTGTTTACTTCTCAGGCTCATGTCTCCAAAATCTTGATATATTGGATTGTGGGAATTTTTAAAATTCCCAATTTGGGAATAATTAACCTCTGCTTCTTGGGAGTTGGTATAGTAAAGAAATTGATCACATTGGTGGGAACCTATGTCACATAATATTCCTCCTGCTTTGTTGGGGTCAAAGAACCATTCTGGGCGTGTTGCTGGGCGCATTCTGTGCGGACCCAGACCAATGGTTTGTACTACTTTCCCTATTGCCCCGGCTCTTACCAGCTCGCCTGCCTTTACGGAAGCCGGGTTTCCCAGTCGCTCACTATAGACAATAGAATAGATGCGCTTGGTTTCTTTCTGAACCTTTTTTACTTCCTTAAACTGATCCATGGTAAGGATTCCGGGCTTGTCTACCATAAAATCTTTACCAGTTTTCATTACACGTATCCCAAGCGGGGCCCTTTCTATTGGGATGGAAGCGCTGGCCACTAGCTGAATGGAATTGTCTTCCACTATTTCTTTCTCGGTTTTAGCTACCGCAGTGTCAGGGTAACGTTTTAGAAATTCCTGTAACAACTCTGGCTCTTTGGCATATACTGCCACCATTTTCCCTCCACCTTTGATTAGGGAGTTTACCATACCGTAAATATGACCATGATTTAGTCCTATTACAGAAAACTTGATGCTTTCTTTTTTAGCCAATGGTGTATTGGGCTGCAATATTATCTCTTCTGGCCTTGTAGTATTGTGTAGGTTATTGCCAAATACTGGTAATGGTATCATGGCGGCAGAGGCCATTCCAGCAGCCGAAGCAAAAGAGCGACTAATAAATTTACGTCTATTGTAGTTCATTGGGTTGGTTTTTAGGTTTTAGGAAAATTAAAGTTACATATATGTCTGGCACTATAAAAGAAAAATATGGAGGCATTTTATAGGTCTAGGGTAAGCCCGATGGCTAGTACTAAACATTTGGGTGAAAGCAAGATAGAGAACAAAGATGTTGGAAGGTAAATCTTGTTGTGTTGCTAAAAATACAAATAGCTCATAATAAACTCTAAAAGGGAATTTCTTTCGGTTGTCCACACTCGCTTATCTGATGTAGTTATTGGACATGTACATTAAAAGACGGGCAATTATACATTTATTGATTTTCAATTTTTGTTTCTTCAATCACCATAATGGGTAAGTCCTGGCCTAGAAATAAACTGCTCACTATCTTTCATAAAAATTGAAGGCTTTTGACCTGTGATATTTTTAAAGTCCTTTATAAAATGTGCCTGATCAAAATACCCGCAATGATGGGCAATATTGGTGAGGTTTATCATATGATTGTCATTTATTAAACGAAGTACTTCGTTTATGCGAACAAGACGGAGATAATGTTTGGGACTAATGCCCAGTATGTCCTTAAATTCTCTTTGTAATTTACGCTGACTGATAAGTAATTTATTGGAAAGGTCTTTTATCTTGATTCCCTTTGTGTTGCGAATAAGATGGGCGGCCCTATTCACATAATTCAACTCAATCTTTCTATCATGTAGATTTTTTAATAAATAATTTTCTGTTAGTTGAATCATTGAAACAACATTAATATTCTCCTTTAGCCTTTGGCAGAATTCTAGAAAACTACTGCCCAGTACCATGGACATGTCATGATAGTGCTCTAAAAGCAATGAGGAAGGAATACCAAATATATTGTAGATACCTTCGGGTTTAAACCGAATGGCAAATACCCTTACAAAATTCTGGAAGCGGACTTCCCGGGGTTGGGTAATTAAGCCAATAATCATATGGTCTGGAGTTTGTGACCAACGATTGTTGCTTTCCAGATCGCAATGTAAATCATTCAGATGAATAATCAATTCCAAGTAGCCGTTTGGAATCATTTGCATGGACATAGGAGTGGTAGCGTTAATATTAAAACTGCCTTCCCAAAATAGCTCTACGAAGGGTTTTAAACTTTCGCGAGGCGCATATTCTTTTATTTGGATACCCATTTGATGATTACATATGGCTTAGACTTAAAGGTAGGTTATTTATAATTATTCGGGAAATTTGGGAGGTTTAAAAAATGTGTCAATAGATTGATATGGTATGGTTTATAAAGATTGAATACAGCCCAACGGCTTATACCATTTTAATTTGATTGCTCCATAAATCCTTCATTACAACATCTAGATCTCTTAGGGCTTTACTACAATCTCCTGAATAGGAAGAGCCATGCATGGTGGCCAATGTTTTTGGGTTGAGATCAGCCAGGGAATATAGTAGTTTGGAAGTTTGTTGTGTATAGGGAGTATATTCCATTAAAGGCCCTTGGTTATATTCCAGCATTGAGCTTTTATGGGAATCCAAAATATCCTTGTCCGTTAAGGCGGTTACATTGCCATTTTGATGGAATAGGTCTGAACACAATAGCGTTCCGTTGGTTTCTTCGTACAGCACCCCGGCATCCCAACCATGTGGCAAATGAGGTGTTCTTATGAAGCGATAGTTGTGTTTACCAGTTTTTAGCGTTTCGTTTGTAGCCATAGCATGTACGGGCCTTATGGCATAGTCGCCCATATTAACAATGGCCCCTACCTCACTGCAGACAGCTTTGGCGTTAGGTGCCACCTGAAGCCACTCGTTAAGAGCCCCACACTCATCCACCTCAAAATGACTAAAACCAATCCACTTTAGCTGGGAAGGAGGAATAATTTTGCTTACTTCCAGTTTCAACAATGGAAACATATTTTTCATTCCCGCATGATATAACATGGGCTCATCATCTAGAATTAGAAAATGGTTGAATTGTAAATTAAAATCCTTAACAAAAATTGATATTCGGTATACGTCCGGTGCTATTTCTGAAACATTGATCATGGCTTTTTATTTTGTGATTAAACTTATGCTGCTTTCCTATGATTCTGGGGTCTACCAAAGATAAAAACTGGAACACAGGTATAATTGTAAAAACGCGACATTGTTTAATTGTCCAAAATGAGACTGACAGGAAGATCTTTTCCCATATTAGCATTGGAATGGTTGGGCATATTCACCATGGATTGTAATTGTAGTATGGCAGGTCTGGGTTTTGTTCTGGTAGCTACTAGCTAAAAATCTTTTTGCATTATAATTTGCCTTTTACCCAATGATGAAAGGCCAATTATACGTTTCTTCAGGATGGCGAGCAGTCTTTTCTCTGAAAAGAATAATAGTAGTCTGCAAACCACAACAGATAAAAGAACAAATCAAATCTCTGCCTGTGGTTTAGTAGGGCACTATTGACGATAGGTCCAGGCAATAAACCTGCTTTTCTTATTGCCCTGCTCCATATTAATGACTTTAACTGCTGTGGGGTCGGTTTTGTTAATGGCCCTTTTGATGTTCTTGAGGTGTTCTTTTTGGGAGACCAGAGAGGTAAACCAATGTACTTGGGCTCTGTAAAGAACGCTTTCCGAGGCCATTTTTTTTACAAATGTTTCTTCTCCCCCCTTGTACCACAGTTCATTGGATAGTCCACCAAAATTTTTTGCACTACCTTCCTTCAACTGTAGGTTGCGTACCTTGCGTTGGTTCCTTAATTGGGCATCCGATTTATTTTTAAAGAAGGGAGGGTTGCAGACCACAACATCAAAATGGTCTTCGGGCCGAATAATATGCTCCAATATACTGTTCTTAAATCGTTGATGTCTCAGTTCAATCGACTTCAATATACTGTTTCTGGATACTATTTGCTGTGCATTATTTAGGGAGGCCCCATCTACCTCACTGGCCGTGCATTGCCAATCAAAATGGCAGCTGGCCAAAATTGGGTAGATAAGATTGGCTCCAGTGCCTATATCCAATAATCGCAGTTTCTGTTCCGGCAAGAGATCCTGTACATGCAGCAGATAGTCCAGGCGTCCGGGGATTGGCGGACAGAGGTTGTTTGGCGGTATATCCCAGTAATCAAGTCCGTAGTGCAATTTCAGTAAGGCTATATTCAAGGCTTTTACCGCTTGCTGGTCACCAAATTTAATGGTCTTATTACCATAATCGTTTACAAAAACAAATCCCTTCAAAGCAGGATGATAATCTGTTAACCTATCAAAATCGTAATCTTTTACAAAGGGATTGTTTGGGTGCACGGACGTTTGAATTATAATACAAAGTTAAGGAATGCAGTTTTAAGATTAAGGGCTTTATTACAGCCTAAAGGGGTATAAGACAATTATTAGCTAGTATTTATACGAGCATACATTTTCTTGGAATATTTCATCTTCTAAATCACAAAAACAAACATAATGGCTTTAAAAGATTGAAAATCAGGAATAATTATTAGTAAATTTATGAAATAAGCAGCCATTTTTATTCCACCAAAAAAAGACAAATAAATGGAATTCACTCTAAAAGCGACTTTCAATACCACAGCAAAACAAATCTATAAAACATGGCTCAGTACCCAAGGCCATACCAAAATGACAGGGGGTGAAGCTTATGTTTCGGATAAGGTAGGAGATCCCTTTACCGCCTGGGACGGCTATATTAAAGGAAAGAATTTGATTTTGGAACCATGTAATAGAATTGTTCAGTCGTGGAGGAGCAGTAATTTTAAAGAAAATGAAGAGGACTCCCAAATAGAGGTCTTACTAACCGAAAAGTTGGGGGAGACCGAACTAATCCTGGTGCACACCAATGTTCCAGAAGATGGGGAACATTATATTAAAGGGTGGCAAGAACATTATTTTAAACCCATGAAGTCTTATTTTGAATAATGAAAGAATTGCACGAAGGAACATTACACTGGTTGTATTTGATCTATTCAGGTGTAATTCTTTTTAAACCCTTTGGGAGTGATATGCGTCTTTTTTTTAAACACCTTTGAGAAATGGGCATAATCTTCATAGCCCAAAATTTCTGAAATTTCAGAAAGGGAATTATTGGAGTGAACCATGAGTCTTTTGGCTTCCAGTATAATACGTTCTAAAATAAGTTGGGTGGTGGTCTTGTCCAAGGTGGTTCTTAGAATCCTATTTAAGTGCTTAGTGCTAATATGCAAGGCATCTGCGTAAAACTTGGCCGTTTTTTGAGATTTATAATGTTTATCTATTAACTTTTCCAAGGCTCTTAGTGTAGCGAGATATCTAATGGAGACCACCTCTTTTTTCTGATCTATATCTATATAATGTCTGGATAAATCGATATAAATAGTATTTAAAAGACTGGCTAGTTTCTGCTTTTTGAAGGGTAGCCTATCGTAGTATTCCTTGTTTATCTTCATAAAATTCATTTCTATCTCCTTTAGTTTATCTACCGCTAATTGGAGCATTGGAGGGTTTTTCAGGGAATAGTAAAATGGAAATTGATTTAGTGTAGCATGTGCAAAATGCAACTCAAAGAATTCTTGAGTGTGAAAAAAGATAAAGCCTTCCGGAGCACTGGTAAATTTCCAAAAGTGGGTTTGACCCGGTTGAAGAAAAAAAATACTCCCCGGCTGAACATTATAGGTTTCGAAATCTATTTCATGAATACCCGACCCTTTTGTAAACAATGCACAAAGGAAGAAATTATGTCGGTGGGGTTTGTAAAAATATTCCTTATTCTTATTTAAATGGGTTTCCAGATTATTACTATAAAAGTCCTCCAATTGTGTCTGATGCTCAAATTGTTCTATGTTGAGAATTGGAATGTTTTTCATTAGGAAGGACATTAATGTCCGAAAAGTACAAAAAATGGGGATAATGGGATAATTTAATCTTTAACTAATGGGTTTAACTTTGTTCCCATAATTTTGGTCCGCTATGAAGATTTTAAATATAATTAAAGGGAGATGTCCCAACTGCAAAAAGGGAGATATTTTTAGTTACAAGGGTAGTTCAATTCTTTTTAGAATGCCAGAAATGGGAAAAAGATGCAAAAAATGCAATTATAAGTATGAAGTGGAACCAGGCTTTTTTTATGGGGCTATGTTTGTTAGCTATGCCTTGGCCTGTGCCCAAATGATTGCCTGTTTTGTGATTACTTGGGCCATACTTAAAATTCCGATTGTTTATATATTTTTAAGTGTAGTGAGTATAGCCCTGCTTAGTAGCGCGTTTAATTTTAGATTGTCTAGAACCATTTGGATGTATTTGTTTTATAAAAAACCCTGACTTATCTTTTCATGTTTTACCTTCTCTCAAAAGTTTATTTAAGAGTAATTCTTTTACGGTTGTTTATCGGTGAGAAACAGTACGCCCTTGAAAAACTATTGGTAGGGTAATAGTTGTTAAAAATGGCCAGGCATTGTAAAATAAGGGAATATTGGGTACTATTCATTTACAATGTTGTTTGGTCCTGACGGCCGTTGGGTAGGATACCAGGTATGGGATTAGCATAAACAAATTGATAATTAGGGTCCCAGATAGTTAGGTATTGGCACCCTAATTATTTTTCTTCAAAGATCTATTCCTCCCAAGTATCTGTTCTAAAGGAGGAGGCCGGTAAGCGCGCAGTATTGAACAAACTACCTGCCTCGCAATTTTGAAAGGCATATCTAACCGCTACAGGTTGGGACACTTGACTAGACCAAACGCTAAGGCTCATGTCACCATTAATTTTAGCTTTGGCGGGATGGAAAACTTTATCCGCTCCTGCTACCTCAAAACCTGTTAAAGGGCTACCATAACTAGAGAGACCATTGGCCGTATAGTTGAAAGAAAGTTTTACTTTCCCGTCCTTTATCTCTTCAATTTTCTGGTACACCGGACCACTATAAGCAATTTCTTCTAAGCCATAGTCTTGGGACAGTGCCCAAAGCGCCAATCTATCGCCTACCAATTTCTTCTCCCTTGGGTGAATAAAATCGCAGTCCCCAATGTCCATGGTAACCGCCATTCCAGTATTTTCCACAGTTTGCATGGTATATAATTGCGCCTCCCTGACAAATCCGGCATTGCCGTCATTATAACCATAGGGGGCAATTTGAACGAAGTAAAACGGAAATGCATCTTGTTCCCATTTTTCACGCCATGTATTGATCATGGTCGGAAACAATTGGCGGTATTCCTTTGCCCTATTCCGGTTGGATTCGCCCTGGTACCAAATAGCGCCTTTAATACCATAACCTACCAAGGGATTTATCATGGCATTGTACAACAGGGTAGGGGTGCGCTGCGGTGCTCCTTTTGGAAGCTTTTGTGGCAACTCTATACTTTTGTATTCCGAAAGGGTCTCCTTATCCATCCAAGCCTCTACGCTGGAGCCTCCCCAAGAGGTGTGGATCAACCCAATAGGAATGTTTAAAAGGGTATGTAGTTTTTTTCCAAAAAAGTAAGCCGTGGCACTAAAGTCCCTAACCGATGCAGGAGTGGCCTCTGCCCATCGTCCTTCTACGTTTTCCAATGGTTCCATGCTGGCCGCTCTTTTTACGGTAAATAATCGGATCTGATTATTCTTTGAATGTAGAATGGTCTCCCCGCTATTGTTTATAGGCTGGTTCTTAAAACCTTTCACGGGCATTTCCATATTGGATTGGCCGGAACATAACCATACCTCACCAATCATAACATTTTTGAAGGTAAGTTCATTACTGCCCTTTATGTTAAGGGTATAGGGTCCACCGTAGGAGGGGGTGCTGATCTTTAGCTTCCAACGACCATTTTTATCGGTAACAGCAGAAGATTCCTCACCCCAACTACCATTTATGGTAATCTTACTGTTTGGGATATCCTTTCCCCAGATAGAGACATTGTCAGTCTGTTGCAATACCATGTGATCCCCAAAAAATGCGGGTAATTGTAATTGAGCAAAAGTGACCGTTGCAGAGCACAATAGCAAGGCTAATAGAATGGTTTTTAATGGTTTCATAAGTGTTTAATAGGTGTTGATTAATATACTTCGGTTTAAATTTTTAACTGGAAAATCGACATAAATATTCATATCGAATATGTATGGCCGGTTAAAAATAACAAATTATAATGGTTTGATTAAAGCTTATTGGTTCTAATAAAAACATAGGGTTAAAGTGGGAAACAGTTGGTCTTATTACAGCACGCTTCCTATATGCAACCTTGGCCTATTTATGGTACAGCACTATTTTGTCTAGCATTAAGTTGAACTTTTCAGCTTTCTTGTTGCCTATTAAAAACACAATTTCCTCAATGTAATCTTTTGAAAAATTAGGTAGGTCCAATTTGCGACCACGAAATGAGGGATACATATCCTTGAGTGAAATTTTGATTTCTTCCCATTCCCCGGTAGTTGAAAAGGTAGTGATATAGGAATAGTAGTTGCTGGAATCATCTTTTACCCTAAACCGATAGTTCTTGCCATCGCCTTTAAGACGAATGCCAATATAACTGTCTTTAGTTATCTGGATCTTATCAAATCGGTGCCGGACGGAAGAAAAGCCACCGTTGTTTTCCAAAGAGATTTCACCCTTAAATATTCCATATCCGTCAGGACTCAAGCTAAATTTGCCAACCGACAAGCCGCCCATGACGCCATCATTTACAATTTGCCAATCCCGGATGTTGGAATCTTTATTAAAATCGAAGATTGTAAATGGGTTGATGAGCATATAAAAAATGATGGTATCAAAAAGAAACTTCATGATATGGCTTTAGTGTAAGGTACAACAACTTGGGCTATTGTGAATACAATTTCCTACGGATGTTTTTATTTAATAGATGTAGAAAGGCGTTATTTTCTGGAATGATGTAAACTTATTGAAAGTTACACAGTAGAGAGAAAAGCGGTAAAGTACTAGGGTCACGATTGTGATATACTCTATTGGTATGTACCCATTAATTGTTGGAAAATACTAGGTACAAGAAATGAGTTCAAAAAGCTACTCATGACCAATGGTGATGTGGATTCCATCCTACTTCTGGAGAACTTCTTAAACCACTTTGCCATTAGAGGCTACTTTTTGTTAGGTGTTAGGGTAGCTAACATCTCATGGAATTTTAATATATGGATCGCTCCACTTTATTTTTTACGGGTGGAATGGTTTGCAGGTATTCAAAAATGGCTCCAGCCTCCAAATCCGTTAATTGCGGATAGGGCATCATAGGGTAGGTAAGGGCTTTTTCTCCCTTTTTTTGCCCATACTTAAGGGCATTGATAAATTCTTCTTTGGTCCAGTTTCCTATACCCGTTTCCTTATCAGGTGTTAGATTAGGGGTTAACATTACCCTTCCCTGTAAATCCAAAGGCTTGTTGCCACCCGCAAAATATCCAGGACTCAATTCGGGGTTTAGATAGTCGTTGGACTTAAAATCGGCAGAATGGCAGGAAAAGCAATCCAGGTTATGTGCCAAGTATTTACCTAATTCCAACGTATTGTCCGTAGATGGCAAGGGAATCTCTTCTATGGGCATAGGGAATGGCTTAAAAGCCACCCTGCAAAGTAGTTTGGTGAGCAAGGAGGGCTTAGTGGGCGTATCTGCAGTGGGGTCTGCAGTGACCAAAGGGTTATCCGACCTTAAAAAGGAGATAATGGCGTTGATATCCTTATCGGCTAAATTGGGCATTTTAGCCATATAGGGCGGACTGTATTGTCCGTCCCTTTTAATTCCCGTTCTAAGGAGATATACCAACTCTCCATCGGTCCAGTTTCCAATACCATAGGTCTCGTCCTGGGTGATATTCTGGGAATAAATCTCCCCAAATTCAGGCGGGGCATCCATCATCCTTTTTCCGCTAAGTTTATTTGTTGTAGTGTTCAAATGACAATTGGCACACAACATAAGGGCCAATTTCTCACCTCTTGCAACCGATTCCGGACTACTGTTAAGCTTGAAATCAATTTTTGTAACCTCATAGGAAGGAATATCACTGGCACTGATAAAGATTAATCCTATAGCTATTATTAGTACTAAAACTCCTATTCCAACGCCAATAATTTTTAATGCTCTTTTCATCTTAATTATTTTTAATTAAACAAAAATGTTGGTTGTTATGGGGCGCTTTATTGATTATAAAAAATGTACGCATAGCCTATGCTATGATAATTACAGCCTTGGTATTTTAAGTAATACAACTAGTAATTCTATTTGGATTCTGCTTAAGAAAATGGGGGATGGTCTTGTGAAAGAGTTTTTTCATTGGTTGTTTTTATGGTTGTTCGGTAGCCTACATGAAAAGGGGAATATTTATTTTCCCTCACTCACCAATAAATTTAATGAATTTTTCGTTACCAATGGCGGGCTATTTTTTGCTCAAGACACTTTTAATCAGATAGTTTTAGTTTTTTATGCCTTAATTTCCTTTCTTTTTGATGGTAATTGTATTAGTGCAATGATCAGTCTCTTTTATTTTCCATTTCCGCCCGCCTCATAGGCATGGAATCTATGGTTGCAAACAACTCTGAAGGTATAAGCACATTGGAGCTATTTAGTTTTACACCGCCATCCAATCCAATTAAGATTACTTTGAACACTTCCTGCTTATTTCCATATTGCCCATAGAGGAGGGAAGAAGAAATCCACTTGCCTTTTTTCTCTTTATTCAGGTAATTCATTATTCTATACCTCTCGGGTAAAATTTCATAAACAAGTATTTTTCTTTCCTTGAGTTCTTTAGGAAATCTAGATAGCTGGGCAATTTGTTGATTATATGTCTTGGAGTCCTCATTTTGGGATACGATTAGAATAACACGGTTTTCCCACTGATGTTTCTTTAGGTCCTGTGAACTAGCATAATTAATCATAAAGCATCCCATTAAAATGAAGAGTAGTCGCATGTTTTTTTAGATTTATCTATTGCATCGGGGTTTACATCTTGTAAGATGTAAAGTGGTGATTCGAGACTGGTTGGCAAAATATGTAATGTACTATACTATGCTGTTATTTAAATGGGTAGCTTCTTCCTCCCAATTAAATCTTTTCCCACTTATGCCAGCATTGGTAAAACCTAGCCACTACAGCCTAAGGCTTCCATTTCTTGGCCAATTTTTAAAGTCTGGGGGATAATAAAACTCGGCTTGAAAAAAGCCAATAAATAAGCTATATAATTGTGATAATCAAGGGTGTCACCGGAAAATGTACCATCTGCTGATCTAATCCATAGTCCGTACTGCCCATCTAAATACAGATGTATACTCCACAAGGGATCTTTTTCGAAAATTGTTTTACTATATTCGATTACCAAATCGGCTCTTTGATTATCGTTCAGTTCTCCGGATTTCATACCTTCAGGGCAGTACATTATCATCGTTGAACTGGCTAAGGCCAAGGTTTGCATACCATAGGCATCACATGCAGACATACTGAGGTCGCCCATTTTATGTTCGTTAACTAGTTTTAAGTATCCATGTACATACATTTCCATCATTGCCAAACACTTAAAGTATTTGGTGTCCAATGAATTTAATAAATCACCATTTTCATTCATCATTTTCTCCCATTCCTCCTGCCATGCATTTTGCCCTTCGCTAGAAGCTGCCGATCCCTCTCCGTTACTCTCTTGTCCTTGGGCATTTTCCTCATTATACATTTCCGCTGTCTGTTTCAGGGCATCTATTAGATCTATTTGGGCCAGAGCCAGAGGGCTGCCCAGTATTAGAAAAAATAGTATCATACTCATAGTTCTTGTTTTCATTTTCTTAGAGTTTTGTTAATGGAGAGCTACTATAACCAATTGATCAGTTTTGTAGGGCTCATCGGCCGCTAATACTTAAAGTTTTGGTCTATATCCTTTTTTTAAGTGGGAAGATGCACCTATAAGATATTATAGAGGCCATACTTAATTTGAGTCCTATCTAAATTAAAGAAGGAAAGACAAAGTTTATGCTCCATATGTAACCAAACGTACAACATATGTAACATGGAGGATTATTATAATGATGAAAATGAATTTTTGTACCTATTGTCTTTTAGCGAAAATACGGGCTTTAGTGGGGTACATTGGCAACAAGTACCCTATTTAAAATGTAAGTCCATTTGCGGAAAGGGTATTACAATTTTATTTTCCTTGAACTTGCGGTTAATGATTTTTCTGATATCACTTTTAACTTTTTCTATCCTAAAGACATTTTCACTAAAAAATAACACCTCAAAATCCAAAGAAGAATTACCGAAGTTTACAAAGCGACCCTCTATCATTTTAGTATCGTCAAAATCGGGGTGTTCCAAAACACTTTCCTCCAATATTTTTATCACCAAATCAACATCACTACCATAGGCAACCCCAACATTTATCCTAAATCGGGTCTTTTTCTTCTGATGGCTCCAATTAATTACCTTGTTGGTAGTGATCAATGAATTGGGGATTATTATAGCAATATCACTTCTATTAAGCCCTTTGGAAGTCCGTAGGCCAATTTCCTGTATTTCCACAATATCTCCATCTATTTCCAAGATGTCGTTTATTTTAATGGACTTTTCAGAAAGAAGGATTATACCCGAAATAATATCATTAAATGTTTGCTGTAATCCCAATCCAACACCCACCAAAAGGGCCGCAGAACCGGCAATTAAAAGGGTAACTTGTATGCCAATTGTCTCCAAAATGAAACCTATGGCAATTACCCAGATTATGTATTTAATGATTTGATAGAGGGCATAGGTGCTTCCCTTGTCCAGGTGCAAGCCTTTATAACGCCGATAAAGGGCGGTTTTTATTAGTTTCAATATTATCCTAGTAACGAGGAAAATTAACAGAATTATCGCCAGGGTATACACTTTTATATTATAGTCCCCAATAGTAAGAAGCTTAAAGTCCAATATTTTACCCAATGTCTCCATATTATTTTATTTGTGCCGACCAATACCTCATACAATCAATTTCCTATAGTAGAAGGGAGAGGACAACTGCAATTGTATTACGCTATATGGAAGATACTAAAATCCCTTGTACCATTTCCATTTAATATAATTTTACAACGTCTAAAGGAATGTAAATAGAATTCCTGTTGGTCTACGTATAGGTAAACCATAATGGCTATGATTATACGTATAGGTAAACCACAATGGCTGTGATTAAAAGACTCATAAATTAGTAAGGTCTTTATGGGCACACTATGGGCTATTGGCAAGTATAAATATGGAGTTGGCCATTTCCAATGCTATATTTCAATGGGGCCCAAAAGAGGTTAGAGCAATGCACCCAGATCGGTAAGCTCCCTTTTAGATATACACTATCTTTTGAGGGATTTTAAACTATTATGTGGGCGTTCCCTCCTTTGTCGGTCGTGCCCTTGGCTATATCCCTGGCTTTGCTGCGGGGATGCCGCCTCGGTCACTAACGCGCTTAAGGCCAAACAAGCCTTACAGTCAAGATGTTGTTATAAAACAATACTTCATTTAGTGGACCCATGCGGAAATTCTGTGCCGAATTCCTATTAATTTGTAAGTGTTTTATTGAAGTCAGGCTTTATAGTTCTCTTGGCCTCTTCTACATTGATGTAGCTTTTTAAATCCCGTAATGCAACCACTTTAAATTTGTTGTTGGACAGGAATTGCAGATATTCCCTAAACAATTCTGTAGGGGTAGTCACCCATGGATGCTCAATATCAGGAACACCATGAAGGGTTAGAACCACAATATTTCCTTTTTGGGCTTGGTTCAAAGCTGCCATTATCTCATTTTTATTGTCTGCTTGGGTAGCCCAACTGGGAATAAGATAGGGATGGTCTGCTAAAGGGTTATAAGCTCTACTACCACCAGCTCTCGCAAAAACATATTCTTTGTCTTGAAGAAATTCCAAACTGTTGGCATTAAGTCCGTAACCGGGATACGCAAAGTTTATGGGTTTGGCTATTCCCAAGGAGTCACATTTATGTTCTATATATTCCAGCTCTGCATTAAATGCTGTTTGGGTGAGTTTGCTAACATTGGCATGGGTGTGGGTATGATTGGCCACTTCAAAACCCATCTTATCCAGGGCTTTAATCTGTCGCCAATTCATATAAAGTGTACTGTCCTTAAAGTTGGGCGGAAATTCACAGACAAAAAAAGTAGCGCCAAAACCATATTCTTTTAACAATGGTGCCACAGTGGCATAATGACTGGCCGGAGCATCATCAAAGGTAAGTACAACAAGCTTATCGGGTATTTTTCTCTTAAGTATTTGGGCATGACCGTGTAAAAAGAGATTAAGGGCAATTATAATAAAGAGGTTTTTAATCATATATATTATGGCTTGGTTAAATTTAGGAAATTATATTAAGTAACCTCACTTTCTTAATTATACCAAACGGCGTAGCGCTCCCGTCTTAATTCCATGGCTAAGCCTTCCTCTATTTCCATGGCCTCTGCCCTTGTCAATACAGGATCAATATGTGCATAAAGACTGGGTCTTAGGTATAGTCCGTATTTTTCAACAATATTGGACGATAATTTATGGCCTTTCTTATTTCTGTATCCAGTTTTGTGCTGTTCAAAACGTTCTTTAGGGGTCTTTGAGGTCATTCCTACATATAGGCATTGCAGTACTCCATTAAACTGGGGATTGGCAGCCCTAAACTTGGCATTTTCGGTAAATACGCGTTTGGATAATTCTACCACATATATTCGGTACAGAACTTTAGGCATCGTAATTGGGAATATTGGGGTGTAAACTAAGCAAAATTCACATTACTATAACAATAAATTATTCGCTTTCAACCTATAAAACCATTTTTTTTCCGAATTTAGGGAACACAAAAAATAACTGAAGTACTTAGAAATACAATAAAAATCAATTTTAACAATGAAAAAGCAACCAAACCAACCCCTATCCATTACGCGACGATCCTTTATTGGTAAAACAGGAGTGGCAGCTGCCGGGATCAGTATTCTCCCAAGTAATGTTATAGCGGGATTAGGACATAAGGCCCCCAGCGATAAATTGAATATTGTGGGAGTAGGAGTAGGGAGTATGGGGTTTGGCAACCTGAAAAACTTACAGAGTGAAAATATAGTCGGACTCTGTGATGTAGATTGGAAATACGCAAAAAGGTGTTTTGATCATTTTCCCAAGGCAAAAAAATACAAGGACTTTAGGGTGATGTATGATGAGATGGGAAATGATTTTGATGCGGTTGTTGTGGCTACTGCCGATCATACCCATGCCATAGTAGCTGCGGACGCTATGGTGCGCGGAAAACATGTTTATGTACAAAAACCACTTACACACTCCGTTTATGAATCCCGATTACTGACCAAATTGGCAAAGAAACATAAGGTGGCTACCCAAATGGGGAATCAAGGGGCATCTGGAGAGGGAGTGGCCAAGACCTGTGAGTTAATTTGGAGTGGGGCTATAGGAGAAATAACCAAGGTTGAATCCTTTACGGATAGACCTATTTGGCCACAGGGTGTAAATCCCCCTACACAAGGACATTGGGTCCCTGACACCTTGGATTGGGATCTGTTTACCGGGCCAGCGGAATTAATACCTTACAATCAAGTATACCACCCTTGGAACTGGCGCGGATGGTGGAACTACGGAACGGGAGCATTGGGAGATATGGCCTGCCATATCCTACACCCCGTTTTTGAGGCCCTAAAATTAGGCTACCCTACCAAGGTTCAAGGAAGTTCCTCACTGCTCTTGAAGGATAGCGCCCCAACAGCACAATCCGTACAAATGACCTTCCCAGAACGGGGCAAGAAGGGCAGAATTAAATTACCTGAAGTAGAGGTGAACTGGTATGACGGAGGTATAAAACCAGATCTACCTGCCAACTGGCCCAGTGGAAAAAATCCAAACAAGTCCGGTGGTGGTACCTTCTTCTATGGTACCAAGGGCGTTATACATGCTGGGTGTTACGGACTGGAACCGGAAATATTGGGTAGAGAAATGCCCAAAGTTAAAGAGACAGAGCGCCGCGTAGAAAAAGAGATGGGACTCAGTTGGGGCAAAGGGGCCCATGAAATGGATTGGGTAAGGGCCTGTAAGGAAAACCCGGAAAGCCGCAAGCCCTGTACATCCGATTTTGCCGAAGCGGGACCCTTTACCGAAATGGTGGTCATGGGAGTATTGGCAGTTAGACTGCAAGGGCTTAATAAAATTCTGAATTGGGATGGAGAGAATATGCGCTTTACCAATATAGGACAGGATGAAACCATAAAAACAGTGATTCGGGATAATTTTGTGATGAAAGACGGACGTCCAAAATTTCAAAAGGAATATACAGAACCCTATTCTGCAGCCGAGTTTGCTGAAGAATTGGTGAAACATACCTATAGGGATGGATGGAAATTACCCGACATGCCAGCATAAGATAGAAAGAGTACAGTAAAATTTATTGTGATGAAAGGGAAGGGGTGAAAAAGCTTGTTCCCTTTTTTTTATGATACCTTTTGTTAGCCACTAAACCACAACCAATTTGAACCTATTTTGTAAATCGACTGTTGTACCGTTGCCCTTTGTTATTGGGGTGTCTCCCCAAGTTATGCTATTATTTTTTCTTTTGGGTATGAACCTAAAAACCATGGCCCAGCAAGGAGACAATCAAAAGACGACAAAACCCATTAGACACCAAATTGGATTACGACATGACAATGACCTAATATTACTCACGGATAGGTATTATACTTCTGGTTTATTTTTAACCTATAGGCATCGGTTAAAAAATGGCTTTTTAAATTCGGACAATGAACAGTTGTCCTTTTCCCTAAGACAGGAAATAATTACCCCTAGGTACCTTAGTACCCATATCATTGAACAATTGGATAGGGCTTATGTGGGGTTTATGGCACTCAAGGCAGGTTGGTCCCGCGTTAGGGATAAAAGTTTGGTAGAAACAGATTTTCTCTTGGGTATTGCCGGAGAGGCTTCGGGTGCGGGTGCTTTTCAGAGATGGTACCATGATACGGTATTATTTTCCCAGTCCCCGACTTGGGTAGGGGAAATGGAGAACAGTGTACATTATAATCTGTATGCCAATTACCTATACGAATGGCAATTGGCTCCCAACCCTTTTAGTATTTATATGGCAGTAAAGCCCCAAATGGCCTTCGGTACAAGGGATATTTATCTTCATCCAGAAATGGTACTGTATCTGGGCAGGCGTAACCCTCTTTCCTCCAGTATAGCCCACCACCAAATAGGCTCAAAGGAACAGGAGCTTTTCTTTGCCCTGAGAACCGGATACCGTTTGGTGGGGTATAACGGACTGTTGCAAGGGAATGCTCTGGGCGATGATTCAGTCCTTTTGATGCCCCCCAAAAAAACCGTGCTTTTTGCAGGTTGCGATTTTCAACATCGCCATGGACAAAATGAGTATTGGGTAGGAGTGCGCTATAATACGGCAGAAAGCAATAAGGCCAAAGCTCATAAATACGTTATACTTTCCTATACTAGGAATTTTTAACCCTCTTTTTCTAGTATGTATGTTGTTGCAGTGGGTTGAATAGGCAATAGGGTGTATGGATGCATTGCGTATGGAGTCATTTCAGCCATGATTGTAAACTGGGGTATATTTTTCCTATTACTAAATTTGGAGTAAGCGCTATTAGAATGATCACCAACAACAGCCTAAGAAGTGCCTGCCATGATATGGTGATTATTAACTGCTGATTTAGGCGTATTGATAACAGCATAGAAATCGGGCAACTTGTCATAGGTTCTATCAATCGTAGAAAGAGATTCCTCCTCCTTTGATATGTATGCAAATGCTGACTAATTTCCTGGACCAAGGTTTTATTACTTATTCCCGTTTTAATGAAAAATAAATGGTATATTTAGTAGGCTGTTAATCATGTATTTAGAATCTAGATAAAGAGTTGTTTTTTTAGAGTGTTTCTCAATAGCATTGCCAATTACCCCTGCTCATTTAAATAAAGATAGTATGCCACTTTTTATGGATAGACATTATATTAAGGGGGCCAGTTCGGAAGAAGTGGCAAAGGCTCATCATGAGGATATGAAAATCCAGTCCAAATATCATTGTAAGGCATTGACTTATTGGCATGACGAAGAAAAGGGAGTGGCCTTTTGTCTAATTGAGGCTCCTTCTGCTACAGCGGTACGTTGTATGCATAAAGAAGCACATGGTCTTGTCCCCAACCAGATAATAGAAGTAGACGGCCAAGCTGTGGCCCAATTCCTGGACCGTGTTATAGATCCAGAAAATGAAGATGGCAAACCAATGACCGATAATCCGTTTAGGGCGATTATGTTTATTGATATGGTTAGTTCTACGGACATAACAAAGGCCTTGGGGGATTCCAAGGCATTGGTATTGGTGCACAGATATCGGGATGTGGTACGAAAGGCCCTCGTAGATCATGGAGGACGAGAAGTGGATAGGGCGGGAGACGGATTCCTGACTAGTTTCCGATCCGCTTATATGGCTGCGTTATGTGCGGTAGAAATACAGCGACAACTAGCGCTATACAATGAATCCCGTGAGGACGGAATTTTGCTGCAGGCCAGAATAGGTATCGGTGCAGGAGAGCCGGTGCAGGACGGGGATGCCCTTTTTGGTTCCACAATCAATCTCGTTGCCCGAATCTGTAGCTATGGGGGATCAGGGCAAATTGTTACGGCAAAGGTTGTAAAGGATCTTTGTATTGGTAAGGACGTTTCTTTTAAGTCCCTTGGTGCACAGACTTTAAAAGGCTTTGATGAACCAATTGATCTGGAACTTATTGAATGGTAGTTATTCTACCCTGATAATGTATTTCCTTCTTTACCCAAACACGGTAGTACTTTACCCAATTTGTTCAAAGAGATAGTATTCATAGTTTATTTCTCAACTAGCATATTCTCAATATAGCGGAGAATGGTAGGAATTCTATTCTTTCTATTAAGAGCCTTGTTTTTAAATTCCTCCAAAGTTGTTTTATTCAACCTCCTACCTTTTATGAATACCATTTCGGGCTCCTTCATGGTACTTAAATCCTTTAGTGGATTATTTTTCAAAATAATGAGGTTTGCCACCTTTCCATTTTCTATAGTACCCAAATTGTTCAGTATTTTATGGGTTTTTGAAGCATTTACAGTAGCTGTTTGTAGGACCTCAAAATTGGATAGACCTGCTTTTTTGTACAATTCCAATTCTTGGTATACTGAAAACCCAGGAGAAGTAACCCCAATTCCTGCATCTGTGCCACAAACTAGGTTTATTCCAGCATCGTTCATTTTCTTAATGATATATAGATGAAACGTATGTTGATCCCCAATACGCTCAACGATTGCTGCATCTTCATTTTTAATGGAATTCCAACGATCAAATTGGGATTTGCTATCTAACATCTTAATAGCAGGATTTATATATGCTATTAAGCTGCTCGATAAAATGTCATCATTTTGAAGCATATTATAAATATTGTAATAAACAATCAGAGTAGGGCAGAAGGAAGTATGTTGTGAAGTAGAAAATTCCGTAATTACTTGATCCAATTTTACAGAATCCAATTTGTATTGCAGTGGTTGTTGCACAATGTCTTCTGCGTGTTCTATGGTAACGATCTGCGGATTAAAATGAAAGGAGTAGGGAACCTTTTGCGATGGATGTGCCACTATATCCATTCCCGATATTTGGGCTTGTTCAATGATCGCATTAAATATATCTTCTGGTAAACCGTAGTACGTCTTAATAAAATCATAGCCACTTTTTTTATAGGAAATAATTTTGTTTTTGGCCTCTTCGGCACTTTTCAGTTGCAGATTATCGTCCCCTATGAAGTCGGGCCCTGTAAGCTTGGGACCTGTGGTAAGGAATATTGGGGCCAACAAGCTTCCATTGTTAATTTCTTTTTTTAATCGAAGATGCATGGGCATGCCCCAAACATTGCGAATGCTAGTAACGCCGTGGGATAAATATAGCCCAAGCTCATATTTGTCCCAGACATGTACGTGCATATCTATAAGCCCGGGGGTCATAAACCTGTTTTCTGCATCTATGGTTTCTATCCCTTCAATATCAATTTTATCGGCTATATTTTTAATTACTCCCTCTTTGATGTACACCATTTTATTATATAGTATGGTGTCCTGGACCATCGGGATTATATTTACATTCCGAATCAGGAATGAATCGTAGCCAGCAATTTCATTTTGACCAATTGTGAGGTAGTCGGTTTTTTTATGATCAATCACCATAACAATTACGATGGCAATCAATAGTAGACCAATTATTATGGCAACTAATTTAACAAACCGTCTAAATAACTTCATTTTTATTTAGGTGCTTGGGCCCAGATAACAGATGTAACGGGACGGATTAGTTCTTTTGTCGGTTTCCAAGATCAATTGCCATTGCATTCCCAACACTGTGTTATAAATATACAAAAACCTATATAGGATTCTGATCCAATTATAATAATGGCCTTATTACCTTACAGGGGTTTCCAAATGCCAGCACATTGTTGGGCAGACTTTTTGAGACTACGCTACCTGCTCCCACTGTTACATTGTCTCCTATGGTCACCCCCGGAAAAATCACGGAATTTCCGCCTATCCATACGTTGTCCCCAATAACTACCGGTTTGGAAGAAGTGAGATATCGGGAATGGTTCTCTTTGTTGATAATCCTATCCGATGCCTTTAAAGGATGGTTGGTAGTATATATTTGTACATAGGGTGCTATAAGTCCGTTTTTTCCAATGGAAATTTTATTGTTGTCCAAAAACATGCAGTTGGTGTTGACGAATGTGTTCTCCCCAATAGAAATATTTTCACCGTAATCGCAAAAGAAAGGCGCCTCTATCCATACCCCAGAACCTTTGAATTCAAATAATTTACTTAAAATCTCTTCCCGTTCAGCAATCAATTCAGAATCGAGGTTGTTGTATTGTTTAAGTAGTTTTCGGGCCTTATGATACAATTTAATCAATTCAGGATCTCTGGAATCGTAATGATCGCCATGGAGCATTTTTTCTTTTTCGGTCAAAATAGTCAGGATTTAATGATGTTGGAATTGTTCATGATACTTAAGAAATCAAATATAGTCATATGGATATTACATCCTTGTTTCTGTTCAAAATTAAGTAACGGTATGAAAAAATGGACTGCTTTTGAATTTTCTTCTTTCCAAAATCTTTAGTAAGTGGTAATTTAGCACGCACCATTTTTTTTTGGCCTTATATTGAACACGCCTACAAAAAACTACAAGGAAGCTCTCTATAGTAGAGCTTATGTCTAATTTGAAGGTAAGAATGCCGGATATTGTGTCTGGCAAGGTTTATTCATTATTCTAAGTAGAATTCCATGGCATACCTGCTATTCAAGGGTGGGATGGTTCCTTTAGTTGGTTATAGATCTTTTTCATCATTTCCTTTTTAGCTGGATCTTCGGCTATTGACTGTGTGGTAAACATCATTACTCCGGTTGATTTTCCTGAAAGTCCACCCCTAAGCACTGTTTCAAATTCTTCGGCACTAATAATACCCGGATCGTTATGGGCCTGGACAATAGGCCATATTTTGGGGTGTATACTACTACCCGAACCTATTATTTTGCTAAACCATTCTATGTTTTCCTGTACCCATTGGGGATCTCTACCCATTCTTTGATGATATACCATAGGGGAAAATACGTCTATGCTCTTTTTGAGAAGATCGTAATCCAGTCCTAAAATCCGTTTCCTTGCGCCATTAAATTCCAGATCGCTCCATGGACAGTGATAGAGTCCAAGCAGCGCATCGGGCTTCACTTCAGTTATGATATCCTTAAAATCTAGGGTCCATTCGTGAATCACCTTACAGCGCCAGCTGCGCCAGGCTGTATCTTGGTTGTTAAGAATCCATTTAGCCTTTTCCGTTATTGGTAGATCTGGTAAGGATATTCCCGAGTTTCTAGAGAAATTATCAAGGCAATGATCACAGAAGCAGGTTTCGGGCAATATTGGCTCTGGGTCTTCAAACTGGGCATGCCAATGCACATAATCCATCCATACGCCATCCAGATCATATTCCAAAAGTAGGTTCCTAAGTTGGTCTAATCGATATTTTTTAAAACCGGGTTCGGTAGGGCATACCCCCATAAACCAACTTGCGGCCTCCACTCTTTCTCCCTGATCATTAATAGCCCAAGCTTCGGGATGGGTATCAACATAATTTTTCCCGTTTAAAGTGGCGAATTCGGCAAATACTTGGGCCCCTTCGGATCTAGCGCGGACAATCATGTCTTCGTTAATAGACCCGCTGTGCACAAATATGGCATTTACCCCAAGCTCATTCAATTTAAACCCTTTATCCCATAGTGGTATAGGGTTTCCATATATCCCCCTAATCTCAACGCCCGTGTCAGGACTCCGTTTACAGGAGGTAATAGACAGACCCAATAGACCAATTAAAAACAAAATATAAAAAAATGGGTGGTTGGTTGATAGTTTCATCCTAGTGGGTGTTTCCTACTTAAAGATACAACTAATATGGCCTTTGTGTCACGGATGTTTGAATTTCTTGGGGGACAGCCGTTGAAATAATAGTCAAAACAATGGTTAATTGATTATTTGGGTTACGATTTCTTTTTGGCCGCCAATTGCATTTCATGGGTATCCCACTGCGTATCGTCACTAATTATTCCGCGTTTCAAATCCTCTTCCAATTGTTTTTCCTGTTGTTGAATTTCTTCCCTTACCTTGAAAATATACTCTTTACGACTCTTAGGTCTATCGGACAATCGCCTCAGGCCTTCCTCGTCGTACTGTATAAACTTTTGGGACTGTCTATGAACGGTATATTTTCTGTGTCCCATATGGTGTAGCACATCTCCTGCCAGCTTTACCGATGTTTCCAAGGACTCCCTATATACATTATCTATTCCCAATTGCAATAACTCATAGGCGTCATAGCGATTTTTGGCACGGAACATCAGTTTTAGTTCAGGAAATTTCTTTTTTAGCAGTTTCGCCAAGGGAACAGAAATATCAGGGTCATCAATGGCAGAAACTAAAATATGGGCATCGGAAATTCCGGCTGACTCCAATAGCTCCAATCTAGTTGCATCACCATAGTATACGTTAAACCCCATTTTTCTTAACAGCTCAACCCTGTTGGAATCCTGGTCCAAGATAGTGGCTTCCACTCCGGACGCCCTTAAAAACCTGCCAACGGTACTTCCAAAATGCCCAAAACCCACTAGAATAACTTTGTGGCTTTTTGCAATATGGTCTATAGGTCCATGTTCGTTTTTTTTGGTCCCAATGCGCGTTAGTATAAAGCGCTCATTCAATAATCCAAGTATGGGCGCCAAGGTCATGGTCAAGGCTGTAACCACCAACATCATATCCAGTTGGTCTGTACCCAAAATATTTAATTGATAGGCAAATGAAAGCAGAACAAAGGCAAATTCCCCAATTTGAGCTAAACCTACGGTTAGTAGTAATTTTTGATCTATTTTCATTTTAAAGAGACTACCAACAGCGAAAAGAACTATGCCCTTTATAAATATTACTCCAATAACCAGTCCACTGATCAATAGGGGATATTCCCCAATTACGATGAAGTTTATAGAGGCACCAACAGCCATAAAGAAAAGTCCTAGGAGCAGCCCCTTGAAAGGCTCAAGAGTACTTTCCAGTTCGTGTTTAAATTCGCTGGTAGCCAATACTACTCCTCCTAAAAATGCTCCCAAAGCCGGACTAAGGCCAACCAATTGCATAAGGAAGGTAATGCCCAATACGATAAGGAGAGCGGAGGCCGTTAACAATTCCCGCACACGCGCCAAAGCAACCACTCTGAGTAAAGGCACAATTAAATAACGACCTGCCGCGACTACGGTAACCACCGAAAGAATAACCGCCAGTGTTTGAAGTCCAAGAGGTAAATTATCTATCAATGCACTGTGATCGGTATTGGAATGAGCGGCAGCTGTAGGATCACTAGTGGCCAATAAAGGGATGACCGCCAGCATGAGTATAACAATAATATCCTGAAAAAGTAGGATAGAAAAAGACGATGCCCCATAGGTAGTGTTCAACAGCCTCTTTTCTTTTATGGTCTGCAAGGTAATGGCAGTGGAGGATAGGGCAACGGCCATAGAAATGGTCAAAGCCACTTTCCATCCGTAGCCAAAGAAAGAAAAACCCAA
>CAXAVP010000035.1:0-25264 GCA_963972175.1 uncultured Arenibacter sp. | reverse complement strand
CGATTGGTCAAACTATAGGGTAGGCAGCAAAAAAAGGAAGTCCCGAAGCGGCTCTCTTTTTAGGGCAAGTTACCGTTAACAATTGTATATGATCATTGATCATATATCTTTATACGCCTAAGATAGTAAATCATTTTAGTTGCCCAGATATTAATTAGGGTGGGCCTTTTACCCTTACCACCCCTACCCTATTCTTCTAGGCCCGGCATAAACAGGCTTTCCTAATTTTATAGTGATAAAGAAAAACAATTGCTTGAGAAATTGGTTGCGGGAAACCGTAAAGCCTAAATGCAACTAGGGCAGATAAAATTAAAAAGTGGCACAACAGGTCCGAAATACGTGAAAGATAACTTCATTAGGGGGCCTTGAAGGGATGGGAATAATTATAAAAGTCCATACAAACCCAAATACTAGGATAAACTAGTCCTAACTATACATATGCTCCCCTAGAATTAGGGAAAAGCCAATAGGTCTCAACATTCATTATAATTCTTCAAGCTTCTTACCCCTAGTATTCCTCTTCAAGTCGATTGGCTATCTCTATCAATTCCCTGCGTTTTTCTAATTTACTTTCATTCTTTAGTTGGGAATGGATTTCAATCAACTTCTGACTGGCCTTTTTAAATTTATTAGATAACATCAAGTCTTCCAACCATTGGCTGAAGTCTAATAGGTTGGCCTGCTCACTGGAATAATTGAAGTGCTCTAAAAATTCAGGTTTTTGAAGATTGGACCCTTCATATTTATCAATAGGTGAAATAGCTTTCCCTAAGAATTTATCAAATAAGTACGTATTGGAACAATATGTTTGAAAAGCTTTTTCCTCTGCCTTCCTTATCTTGTTGGCTTGATACAGAATGATTATAGACTCGAATAAAAAGTCAGGCAAGCCTATATCATCAGGAAAGTTCTTATTAAACCAATTTAAGTATCTTAATCCGCCTTTAAAGTCCCCCAGCTGTATATAGTACTGTGGGGGCAAATATCTTAAACCACGACTATCGTCATAAAATCCGCCCCATCTCCGTTTATCCGCGGCCAAGTCTGCTTTTATTCTTTTTATTTTCTGTTTTAACCTATCCGCTTGCTTTTCGGTCATAATCCTATTAAATAAATCCAGTTATCAAAATAGTACCCCAATATTATCAAAAAATATCTAGGGTTGCGTCCCACCCTATTTTTTTCCCAAAACACTTGGTGAGATACTACCTATTTAAATATAATCTGGAAGTTTAATCTATTCGTTAATTTGTCTACCGTCGGATAATTGGACAATCCGTGAACCATAATTGGCATTTTTTTCTGAATGGGTTACCTGAATTATTGTAACCCCCTCACTATTCAATTGATTAAAAAGCTCCATTATCTCCTCGCCTTGTTTAGAATTTAAGTTTCCTGTAGGTTCATCTGCCAAGATTAGTCTGGGCGAAGAAATCAAGGCCCTAGCAACCCCAACCAATTGTTGTTGCCCTCCACTTAACTGTGATGGGAACAGGTCTTTCTTACCAACAATATTAAAACGATCCAAAGTATCTGCCACCAAGGATTTACGTTCAGATCTACCTACTTTTTTGTAAAGCAGGGGCATTTCCAAATTTTCCTTTACAGTAAGATCGTCCAATAAATGGTAAGATTGAAAAACAAAGCCTATATATTGTTTGTACAAATTAGAACGGTGCTTTTCCTTTAGGGTGTGAACCGATTCTTCCATGAAATTATATTCCCCCTCATCAAAATTGTCCAACATGCCAATGACATTAAGCAAGGTAGATTTCCCCGAACCGGAGGGTCCCATAACCGAAATAAATTCTCCTTCCTCCACGGTAAGATTAATGTCCTTTAACAAAAAGACACGTTGCCCGCCTGAGTTTACCCATTTAAAAATGTTGTTCAATTGTAGTAGCATAGTGTATTTCTTTTAATTCGGTTAATATACTTTAGCTTAATCCTTTTTAGGAAGAAGTAAATGTTTCACTTGGCTCTAACTTTCTTCCATATACATTGTTTTCCATGGGTTTAGCTTCAGACTGATTTCACAAAATGATCTTTGATTAATCCATTATGTTTACTCTGTTCGTAAACTTTTTAAAGGTTTGATCAATGCAGCCCCTATAGACTGGTAGCTAATTGTCGCTACGGCAACAGCCATAGCAATCCCACCTGCACTCAGGAATATTTCCCATCCAATATCCACCTTATAGGCAAAATCCTCCAACCATCGGTTCATCATATACCATCCTATAGGTATCGCAATAAGTATGGCAATAACAATCAACTTCAAAAAATCCAAGGTCAACAGTTTATAAATACTCTCAAAGGGAGCTCCTAAAACCAACCGAATACTTATTTCCTTTTTTCTTTGTTCCACCATAAAGGCGGACAGTGCAAACAGCCCTAAACATGCCACTAAAATAGCAAACAGGGCAAAGCTGTTGAATATTTTCCCCATACGTTGCACATCCTCGTGCATTTGGGTGAATTTTTGATCTAAAAAGGAATAAGCAAAGGCTTGGTTGGGTACATTTTTATTCCAAATGGCTTCAATGGCTGCCAAGCCCCCCCCAATATTATCCGACTTAAGTTTTACCGAAATTGCACCCAGGTCATTGTTTGAAACAACTAAGGTAAGCGCTCTTATATCTTCCTTCAAGGATTTAAAATGGAAATCCTGTACCACCCCTACAATGGTCCAGTCCCTACCATTGTTAATATGCTTTCCAATAGGGTTCTCATAACCGAGATCCTGGGCCATTTTCGCATTAACAATCATCGAATTAATGGAGTCGGAAGCAATTTCCCTGGAAAAATCCCTACCCTCCTTCACCTTTACTCCCAGTGTTTTTATGTAATCATAATCCACTCGCCAAACTTGCACAGGTACCCCACGATCTTCAATCCCCTCCCCCACTTTTTTAAAAGTATTGCCATTCCTTTTGGCGCCATCGATTGGCAAATAATCACTTTTTGTTACAGCTTGTACTTGAGGAAGCTGTAACAATTGTGCCTTGAAGCTTTCCGATTTATTTCCCAAAATATGGGCCCCTTCCAAAATCACAACCTGATCTTTGTTGTAACCCAGTTCTTTATGTAGGATATAGTCCATTTGCTTGTAAATGATCAATGTTCCGATAATCAGAATAACCGATGCAGCAAACTGAAACACGACCAAACCGCTTCTAAGATTTCCGCTCTTACTGCCAACACTAAGGCTCCCTTTTAGAACATTAACAGGCCTAAAGGAAGAAAGATAAAATGCAGGGTACATTCCTGCCAAAATCCCAATTAGCAGGGCGGAGGCTACCATAAGGGGCACAAACCACCAAACCTCCCAGGGAAATAAAATGGACTTTGCTGCAATTTCATTAAAGGTAGGGAGCAAGGCCCAAGCCAACATCAGCCCCAATAAAAAAGAGATTAGACTGTACAGAACCGATTCGGTAAGGAATTGTGCAACCAGATTACTTTTAAAGGCCCCAACCGTTTTACGCAATCCCACTTCCTTTGCCCTATTGGCCGATTTGGCAGTTGAAAGGTTAATGAAATTGATACAGGCCAATAATAAAATAAACCCTGCTATGGCTCCAAATAGCCAAACAAACCTAATATCACCATGCTTTAGACCATCCCCCATGGCAAGATCTGATCGTAAATGTATATCGGCAATTGGTTGCAACTTATATTCAATTGTTTTCAGGACTTGGATAAAAGCTGGGTCGCGACCATAAGCCAATTGGGCCGGGATTATGTAGTTTTCCATAATGGAAAACATTTTTTTCTCCAATGCCGGAATACTGGCATTTTCGTCCACGAGAACATAGGTGAAATAATTCTGATTGGTCCAGCTCATATTGGTATCCTCTATGGGTAACAGAAAATTAAACTGGAGATGGGAATTTTTGGGAAAATCCGGCATTACCCCCGTAATGGTATATGGCCTTGAAGTATTGTCATCCAACACAATGGACTTGCCCAAGGCATCCCCATTTGGGAAGTATTTATCTGCCTTGGATTTGGAAATCACAATATTCCCAGGTTGGTTCAAGGCCTCCTCAACATTGCCTTGTTCCAAGGAGATCTCTAGAATTTCAAGGATGTTCTGGTTGGTAAATACAAATCCGTCCTCAAAATTGTTCTGGGATTCGCCAGCCAGGCGCAGCCCCCTTTTACCTGCCCCAAAGAGCTCGCTCATATTTATTTTCCCTGCCTTTTCTATCTCCGGAAAATCGGATTGTAGGGCATCAGCAAAAGGCAATTGAAAATGAACACTCTTTCTTAACTCACCATCCATAACCCCCTGTAGTACAACCCGGTAAATTCGATCCTTATTTTTGTATTGTTGGTCATAGCTGAGTTCATCATTGATGAATAATGCAATTAATAGACAAGCTGCAATGCCCATGGCAAAGCCCCCAACCTTTATGAATGTGAAGAGCTTTTCGCTTTTAATACTTCGCCAAGCAATTTTTAGATAGTTTTTTAGCATAATGTTATTTTTCTCCGTCCATTCCACATCCTTGCGGGTGGGAACGGTATGATTTTGATTTATTTTTTAATGTCTACCGTAAATATTGCATATTGATAATTTTTCATTCTTCCACGGTTATGAACAATTCACGGCCAACTGTTATATTTCTCACTCCGTCCGCAAACTTTTTACAGGGTTCGAATTCGCCGCTTTAATGGCTTGAAAACTTACCGTAATAACCGTTACCATCATGGCACCGAAAACGGCCAAGGCGAAAATCCACCATTCAAGAAGCATGTGATAGGGATAATCCTGCAACCAGCCGTTCATTACATAATAGGCAATAGGCACTGCAATAAAACAAGAGATAATGACCAGTTTAAGGAAATCCTTTGACAGCATACCCCAAACGTTGAACACGGTTGCCCCCAACACTTTCCGAACCCCAATTTCTTTGGTGCGCTGCTCCGCAACAAAAGAGGTTAGCCCAAATAAACCTAGACAACTGATTAATATGGCCAGAGCAGTAAAAATTCCGGAGAGTGTGCCAATCCGTTCCTCTGATGCAAATTTTGCCCCGTATTCGCTATCCACAAAATCATACTCAAAAGGAAGATCTGGGAAATGTTCTTTGAATACCCCTTCTATGATGGCAATATTCTGACTTGCACTTTGATTTGGATTTAATCTTAAATTATAGAAACTGGAATTACCATGTTTGTCAAAAACATAAATCCCTTGTTTAACAGGTTCATACGGTGATTGCGTGATCATATCTTCCACTACCCCAATAATTTTCAGTGGGGGCTCTACACCTTCGTCATTATCATCCTTTAAATACTTGCCAACAGGATCCTTGATCCCCATATATTTTACGGCAGTCCTATTTAACAAAACGGCGTTGGAGTCGGTAGCGAACTCTCTAGAAAAATCACGGCCTTCCACAATTTTCATACCCAAAGACTTGGCGTATTCAGGAGTCACATCGGTCCAGGCCAAATCTTCCTGGAAACCTTCGGGCTTGCCTTCCCAATCAAATCCACTACGATTGGACCAGATTTCCGTGGTTGGACTACTGGAAGCCGACATTTCAATTACAGCGTTCGAGTTTAGAAACTCACTGCGCATTAAATCATATTTACCTTCAAAATCTTGACTGAAAGTAGGTATTTGAATCAATCCCTCCTTATTATACCCAACAGGACGGTTTTTGGCATGATTGATCTGTTGCAAAACGATAATGGTACCGATTATGAAAGCCACTGAAACTGTAAATTGAAGTACCACCAATATTTTTCTTGGCAATCCGGCATTCTTGCCAGCTTTAAATGTTCCCTTTAAAACATCAACAGGTTTGAAAGAGGATAAATACAATGCAGGATAACTGCCAGATACTAAAGCTGTAAACACTATAAAGACCAGGGAGCTCAACCAAAAAATACCATTTTCCCATGGAAAGGAAATCTCCTTTTTGGAGAGCTCATTAAATCCGTTTAAACACAACAGTACAATTACAATGGCCACTACAAAAGCAAATAGGACCACTAAAAAAGATTCACTCAAAAATTGATTGATCAATTGATTTCTTCGTGAACCTATGGATTTTCTTATCCCTACTTCTTTCGCCCGTTTTTCCGATCTTGCAGTACTCAGATTCATAAAATTTATACAGGCCAAAAGCAATACGAACACCCCAATTATTCCGAAGAGCCATACATATTTTATCCTGCCACCGGATTCTCTACCGTTTTCGAAATTACTGCGTAGGTACCAATCTTGCATAGGAAAGAGAAATATTTGTGGGTTGTATTCAGCGGTCTCTTCATTCAGGTTTTTCTTTACATTTAATATGACCTCGGTAACCCTATCCATAGTGGTATTGTCAGCAATCTCAACGAACATTTGAAATGAGTTGTTTCCCCATTGATCCTCTGCATTTTTCATCCATTCTTGGGTTGCGATCATTTTATCCCAGGGCATTAAAAATTCTGCATCGTGAAAAGAGTTATTAAATGGAATATCCTCATATACAGCACTGACCATTACGTCGTACTGATTGTTCACCTTTAACGATTTACCTATGGGATCCTCATTACCAAAAAGTGCATGTGCGACGGATTCCGAAATCATGACGGAATTTAGCTCCCGCAAGCCATCTTTCTCCCCCTTCAGTATCTTTAAATTTAACATTTCGGGAGCCTCACGCTGCATGAAGTTACCTGTTTTGGAAATGCTCTTGTCTTTGTACTTTAAGTATCTAGATATGTTCCATGATGACATGACCAAATGTTTGAAGTTATCTGCATAACCATCTCTTAAAGCCTTTTCCAAAGGTCTAGGGATAGCTGGACCTGTACTCGTATTTCCATTAAAAGTCTGTGATTGAAAAACCTGGGCGATCTTCTCCTTTTTGGAAAAGTAATTGTTGTGAGACAGCTCGTCTTGGATCCAAAGACCTATGATAAGGGTTACGGCCATACCCATGGCCAGTCCACCTACGTTAATGGCAGTATATCCCTTATTGTTCCAAAGATTCCTCCAAGCGATTTTTAGATAATTCTTATACATGTTGTTCGATTTTTGATTTGATTGATGATATCCATAAACTAGCAATTGTTTCGTGTTTATTTCTGGCTGATATATTGCTATAAGCCTGCTTTTTAATGCCCGCTGCTCTTAACTCATTGTTAATGCCTAATTGTTTACTCCTAATTGTACACTGTTTACTCTTTCATTCCCTTCGCAAACTTTTTACGGGGTTTGCACGTGCAGCTTTGAAGGTCTGAAGGCTTACAGTAAGCAAAGCGATAAGTAGGGTAAACATACCAGCCATAATAAATATCCACCAGCTCAAAGTGGTCTTATATGCAAAACCTTCAAGCCAGCGATCCATCATTATATAAGCAAGCGGACAGGCAACCAAAAATGCCAACGCCACCCATTTTACAAAACTCTTGTTCAACAAAGTCAAGATCTCCTTCACCGAAGCACCATTTACCTTACGAACAGCAATTTCCCTTACCCTGCGACGGGTATCATAAATAGCAATGGTAAATAGCCCTATTGCCGATATAATAAGTGCAACAATGGTAAACAGGATGTAATTGATGCTCAGTTGCTTTTCCTTGGCGTATAGTTTGGCAACGTCTTCTTCTATAAAGGAAAAGTCAAAGGTCTCGTCTGGATTGTTCTTACCAAAAAAATCCTCTAAATTAGCCAATCCCTTTGATAGCCCCCCTTCTACAAACTCCACATGAAACGGATCCTCTACATTCTCCATATAAAGCATCATCAAAGGCTGCACAGTTGAAGAAAGGTGTTGATAATCAAAATTCCTTACAACACCAATAAGCTCATATTCACCCCAGGAATTGTTGATTATCATTTTTCCTTTAATATCCTTTATATCCCAATAATTATAAGCAGCTTCGTTTATAACTACCTTTTTGCTCCTGGAACGGTCCCCACCATTCTCAAAAAACCTTCCTTTAACCATTTCCAACCCAAAAACCCTATCATAACCAGGGGTAACTATTTGACTAGAAAAGGTTTCCATTTCGTAATTTCCTCCCTTTAATTTCCAATCCATAGTAAAGACATCTATTGGCTTGTACCCTTGAGCAATATTTTTAATGTAGGCATTGGTTGCCAATTCGTTCTTGGCATGCTGAAAACCCTCCATAAACATTTTATAATCTTCCTTTGTCTTTAATTGCTTGCGGGAAGGCTCCGCATATAATTGGGCACTTACTATATTTTTTTGCTTAAAACCTAAATCCTTTTCCAACATCAATTGCAGCTGTCGCACCACCACAATGGACGAGATTAGCAATACAAAGGTCAATGTATATTGAAAGACAATCACTGCTTTTCTACCTTTTAGCTGGTCTTGTGACAGTATTTGATTTCTCAGGCTCTTTACCAAAGGAATTTCTAGTGCAATAATTGTAGGATACACCATACCAATACCTGCCATAAGAGAAAGAATGCATAAAATCGTTACAAAAGTTTTTATAGGTGCCCAATCTAGGGGAATACCCGAAAAACTAATAAACGAAGGCAACACCAAGCCATAGGCCAGCATAGTAATCAAAGAGCAAGCAAGAACCATAAGTACCGTTTCAATACCAATTTGGGCTATTATTTGCTTCTTTCCCGCCCCGTTGACTATTTTTAATGCAGCATTTCTTATGCGTGCATTGGAATTGATTACCTGTAGGTTGGAATAATTCAATATGGACAATAACAAAATGACCAACATGATGATAATCTGAATGTACAAATTCTTTTCATTTACAGACCTAGTCAATATCCCCATACTTTCCAAACCGGTTTTATTGATCTCTTTATAAGAAAAGGGGATTGCCCAAACCGTACTTTCATTCCTAGGATTCCCTTTTTTAGTCAAATCCGTAAGTTCTTGGTCGAATTGACTTAAATTGAAACCTTTTCCTGCCTTGATAAAACTACCGCCCATTCTGCTGTAACAGTTTGGGTCGTTATATTGATCTGTTAAAATAAAATCAAATTCTATAGAACTATTGATGGGTGGCGCTTCTAAGATTCCGCGCACTGTATAGACTTTTTCCTGCCTATTTTTTACCACTATTGTCTTTCCTATTGGATTATCATCACCAAACATTATATCGGCCATTTTCTTGGTCAATAACAAGCTGTTTGGGTTATGCAGCACCGTTTTCTTGTCCCCTATCTGGAGTTTAAAATCAAACACCTCAAAAAAACTGCTATCGGAAACTATACCCTCTGGTGTAAAGGCAGTATTGTCGTAGACTAGCCTCAATTCTCCTTTCTTATACTTTTTTATAGTGGTTATCGCCTTCAGGGTGGGGTAATCTCCGGATTCGAAATCATATAAGTTAAGATCGTACACTTTGGGTAACGCCTGTGGATTATACTTAATGGCCGTTAAATAGATGTTATCCTTACTCTTATGGAAACCATCCATGTTCAACTGGTCCGGGACATAAGAATACAAAAGAGCAATACACAAGGTTCCCAAACTTAAGGTCAGTAGGCTACCGAAAAAAATAATTTTATTGACCTTAAAGTTTCTGTATGCAAATTTAATATAGTGTTTTAGCATGATAGCTTCTTTTTTAATTGTTCATTGCTCATTGATTACTGTTTACTGCTCACTGTCAAATGATTCCATTTCACTCTGTTCGTAAACTCTTTACTGGATTCAGTATAGCTGCCTTAATACTCTGATAACTTACTGTTAGCACTGCTATGATCAAGGCCATTAGTGCTGCCAAGGCTAAAATCCACCAACCAATTTCTATTCTATAGGTAAAATCCTCGAGCCATTTGTTCATGAGGTACCAGCCAATTGGCAGGGAAATAACAATTGCAATCCCCACCATTTTTAAAAAATCCGTAGTCAATCGATAAGTTATTTGACCAACACTTGCACCTAACACTTTACGTATACCAATCTCCTTGGTACGCTTTTGGGCATTAAAGGCCGCAAGGCCAAATAGCCCAAGACAGGCAATCAAAATTGATAGTATGGTAAATACTACGAAAATACGTCCCAATTTTTGCTCTGCTTGGTAAGTGGTATTGAAAGAATCTTCCATAAAACGATAGCTGAACAACTGGCCAGGTGCCACTTTGTTCCATACATTTTCAATATTGGCTATAACATTTGAAAAATCGCCAGCTTTTAACCTAATGGCCAAATAACCCGTAGAATTTCCGAGAAATAAGCCCAGAGAGGCTATATCTTCCCGGAGAGATGCGTAATGAAAATTTTTGACCACTCCAATCACGGTATAGAATACTGGGCTTTCTACACCAAGATCACCAGAAACCCGTGTCCCCAATACTTCTTCAGGCGTTAGCCCCAATTTGGCAACCGCAGACTCATTAATTATAGTAGCGGTGGAATCAGTTGGGAAGCGTTTATCAAAATTCCTTCCTGCAATTAGCTGCATGTCCATGGTCTTTAAATAGTCATGGTCTACCACCCAATTCTGCATTTGCAAGGCATTTTCCTGTTCGGTGGAACCTTCCTTGAAAAAGGAATTGTCATTGCGAAAAGAAGGTGTGGGCAAATAGCCGGTCAAGGTTGCAGTTTTCACTTCGCCCAATTGCATTACTTCCTCCTTAAAAGATTGTACCCGGTTACCCGCAACATGGACATCCTCTATAAGCAAGACCTGATCTTTGGCAAAACCAAGGTCCTTGCTTTGAATGTATTTCAACTGCTGAAAGACCACTAGGGTACTAATTATCAATAAAACGGAAATGGCAAATTGGAATACGACCAAGGAATTTCGGATCTTACCCCCGCCAATGCTATTCTCCCCCCCGCCTTTGAGAACTTTGGCAGCCACAAACCTCGACATAAAAAATGCAGGGTAACTTCCGGAAAAAAGACCTAGAAAAGTTACGGCGACTATCAGGATTATCCAGAAAATAGGATTTACGAACGGTAAAGAAATGGCCTTACCAGAAAGGTCATTGAAAAAAGGAAGGGCAACCATGGCTATACCAATGGCCACTATCAATGAAATAAATGAAATTAGCCCGGCTTCGATCAAAAATTGCCGTACCAGTTCCGCCTTGTTGGAACCCAACGTTTTTCGGATGCCTACCTCCTTGGCCCTTTTTAGGGAATGGGCCGTTGACAAATTCATAAAATTGACACTGGCCAAAAAGATTAAGAAAAAACCAATAAAGGAAAGAATATAGACATTTTGAATACTGCTGTTGGCACTTAGCTCTATTTCCCGGTTGGAATACAAATGGATATCGGTCAAAGCAATGGTGCTATACTTCAAATAATTTCCGGATGCCTCAAAAGATTCCGCTGTGATACCGGGATAGAAATTCTGCACATATGGGAAGATATATGTTTCCAACATCGATTGCAAGGGAGCTTGAAAATCAGCAATATCGGCCCCAGGCAACAATTTTATAAATGTGAAGTAGTTATGGCTAGTCCATGACATTTGCCGTGAGTCATCAAACCCGGCCATTGCCATTATAACATCATGGTCCCTAAACATTGAGTTCTTGGGAAAATCGGCCATAACTCCAGTTACGGTATAGGTTTCGATGTTATTTAGCAACAACTGTTGACCCAAGGCATTATTTACACCAAAGTGCTTTTCTGCCGCCGTTTTTGTTAGCACCAAGGTATTAGGTTCGGTCAATGCCGAATTTACATCACCTACAAGCAGGTCAATGCCAAACATCTTAAAGAACGTTGAATCGGCAAATGCCACATTGGATTCTTTGGTATTGGCTTCAGTACCTTGTTTTCTTAACAACAGACTCCCACGGTTCCTTATTCTTGTTACAGACTCTATTTGGGGAAAATCATTTTTGATGGCAGCCGCCATAGGAGCACCAACTTCAGCGGATCTCATGGTTTTGCCCCCGAACTTTATATCCGCATTTATCCTATAAATACGGTCGGCATCTTTGAACATGGTGTCAAAATTCATCTCATCATAGTTGTATAGGGAGATCAGTAGGCCCCCAGCCATACCAACGGCTAATCCAAAAATATTCAGGAACGTAAAAAAAGGCTGCCTTTTGAGACTTCTCCAAGCAATTTTGATGTAATTTCTAAACATGATTAGTGTTTTTTGGCACTGTAAACTATTCAGCACTTATTTATATTGATGAACAAACTCCTTTCCCCAATTAACCTGCAAGGTTTCAACAACCTTGCAGGTTTTCATCAACAAGCAACGTTCATTCCCCTCCAGACACTAGACCTAAGGAGGTCCGCCGAAATGACGGACAACACCTGGCAGGTCACACCCCCACTGCCCTATTATGGCTTTCGGTGGCTATCTGTCCATCAAACAGGTTAACTATACGATGGGCATAGTGAGAATCCCTGTCCGAGTGCGTGACCATTACAATGGTAGTTCCCTCCTGGTTCAATTCTGTTAACAGATTCATTACCTCTATCCCGTTTTTGGAATCCAGATTTCCGGTGGGCTCATCTGCCAAAATCAATTTTGGATTGGTAACAACAGCCCTCGAAATGGCAACACGCTGTTGCTGCCCCCCTGAAAGTTGCTGTGGAAAGTGCTTTTCACGATGGGCTATTTTCATCCGTTCCAATACCTCCCTTACTTTTTGCTTGCGCTCACTCTTATTCATTTTAAGATAGATCAACGGTAATTCCACATTTTCATAGACTGTGAGTTCGTCAATCAAATTGAAACTTTGAAAGACAAAGCCCAAATTACCCTTGCGCAATTGGGTACGCTGACTTTCCTTTAAATGTCCCACCTCATGGCCTGCAAATTGGTAACTCCCAGAGGTTGGGTTGTCCAGCATACCTATTATGTTCAACAAGGTAGATTTTCCGCAGCCAGAAGGTCCCATAATGGCAACAAATTCCCCATCTTGAACTTTGAGGTTAACATTGTTCAAGGCCAAAGTTTCTACCTCTTCGGTCCTAAAGCTTTTTTTAAGATTATTTATTTGTATCATTCTAAAGGGTTTATGCGTTATATAATTGACGCCCTACACTGGCTATTTGTGACAGTTTTGGCTAAGTATTTTTTAATTTTATTTTAAAACTATATGGTCGGCCTCACCAAAATGGTCATAATTGGAGGTAATAACTTTTTCACCATTTTCCAGTCCTTCCAATACTTCGTAGTATCTGGAGTTTTGTTTTCCTATCCTTATATTTCGCTTTAATGCCTGATTGCTATCCGGATCCACAACAAAAATCCATTGTCCCCCAGTACTTTGAAAAAAGCTCCCCTTGGGCAATAGTAAGGCATCACTGGATTCACCCAACTGTAGTTTTATATTATAGCTTTGGCCCGCACGAATATTTTCGGGCTTGTCCCCCGAAAAAACCAAATCTACCTTGAACTTACCATTTCGCACTTCGGGATATACCTTCCGTAACCTTAGGATATACTCCGTTCCGTTCCGTTCAAATGTGGCATTTAAGTCACGCTTCACTCGGTCTATATAATGCTCATCTATATCCGCCTCTACCTTATAGTCCGTAAGTACATTGACCTGCCCAATACGTTCACCTTGACCTATATTCTGCCCTATTTCGGCATCCAAAAAACCCAATTGTCCATCTGCAGGCGCCCTTACGCTTAAATGGTCCAGACGTTCGTATACCATGGTCAATGTCTTTCGCATACGCTCCAAATCGGTATCCAAGCCTGCCAAGGAGGTACTGCGCATTTCGTCATCGTGTTCAGTCTGTAATTTGACTATGTCATATTGCTTCTTGGAAAGCTCAAAGTTTTCTTTTGAAATTAAATATGCTTCCCTCGAAATTAACTCCTCATTGAACAATTCTTGGTTTTGTTCAAAATTTCGCTTCAGTTTGGTAAGTTCGTACTGCGCATTGGCCAAGGACTTTCTACCTTCCACCTGTCTGGAGTCGAATGTTAGTTTCGTAGACCTAAGATCGTTCTGTTTTAAGGCTAGATTACTTTCACTATTCAAAATTTGTTCGTAAAGGCCTATGTTTTCCAATTTTAGAATGATATCCCCTTGTTTTACCATGGCTCCTTCCTCAATCAATTTTTCGGTAACCCTCCCGCCTTCGTAGGCATCCATATAAATAGTAGCAATAGGCGCTACTGTCCCATTAATGGTTATGTAATCATCGAATTTGCCCTGGATTACCTCTGAAATTGACAATTTGTCTTTTTCAGTCCTAAAGGTACTTCCCGCAGTTCCGGATATCATTTTCCAACCTACAAAGAGCAGTAATATGCCAAGAGCTATGTACCCATAGTGTTTAGGTCGAAGTCCTTTCTTTTTTTCTAATTGTATATCCATTTTAATTGATGCTTTTTATGTTAAAAATAGGCAGGCCTTGGTAAAATGACAGCGTATTCTGGTTGATTTGAAGTAGTTGTTTTACCTGTAAATTTTTATTTTGCGAGGTAGCGAACATGGATTTGGCAAGGTTTAGTTCCATTATCGTGAACAAGCCATTTTCATATTTCTTTTGTGCCACTCCAAAAGCCTGTTCTTGGGCCAGAATCTGTTTTTCGCTTTGGATGAGTTCAACTTGCAGCGCCTTCTCTTCCTGTACCAATTGTTGTATGGCCTTAAATATTTCCTGCTCCTGTATTTCCAAATTATTCTGCTCCCTTTTCAAAGCAATCTTTTGTTGTTTTATGTTGGATCGGGTAGACCAGGCGTTGAAAACCGGAACACTAAGCGAAAAACCAACAAATCTGGAGGCGTTGTCCTTAATCTGGGTTTTGAACGGAATAGTAACGCCTAGGGTGTCCCTTGTAGTTTCATAATATCCGGTACCGTAGCCCGTGGAAAAAGAGAGTGAAGGGTAAAGCCTTCCCCTGGCAATGCCAACTTCCTTTTGGGCAGCCTCCATTCTATATCTTTGTGCTTTTAGCAGGGGGACAAAATCCTTTGCCTTTTGGTAGATACTATCAGTGTCCTTTTTGGCTTCTATGATTGTATTGGTAGCTACTGGGTTTAATTGAATGGTATTGGCGTTTTCCAAATTCATTTCCTGTATCAGGCTAAGCTTGGCTGCCTGTAATTGGTTTTCGCTCTGGGTAACATCCAATTGGTCGGAAAATAATATGGATTCTGCCTCATACAGATCCGCGCCGGCTTTCAGTCCAAGTTCAATTTGTTTCTTGGCCAATTTAAAGTTCGCTTCCGAGATGGACAATTGCTCCTTGGAGATTGCCAAGAGACCTTCGTAATACTGAATATCATGAAAAGCAGTCATGACTCTAAGTGCCAATATAAAACGCTGTTGTTGTGCCGTTTCTTGGGTTGCCTTAAACGCAAGCTTTCTTGCCTTGATCGTATTGATCTTTTGGAATCCCTGAAATAGATCGATAGAGGCACTTAGGGCATAACCATTGGAGAAAAAATCGGTATCTACTACATCATTGGTATAGGGGTCCGTAGATCTACCATATCTAATATTATAATCGGCGAAACCGTTTACCCTTGGAAGCAGGTCCCTTATAGCTTGATTATAACTCTCCTTACCAGAACTTTCTTGATATTGATAATCAAGTAATGTAAGATTATGCTCCAAAGCATAAGAGATGCAATTATCCAAGGTCCAGTTCTCTTGTGCTCGGAGAAACATGCTGAACAACATCAATAGAAAAAGTATTTTTCCTTTCTTAAAACCCATAATACAATTACATTTAAAAAAGTCACTGGCAGGTTATCTAAAAACCTTCTGACCCTTAGCTGTATTCTAAGTTCGTGCCATTATTGTATTATACTGATTTTTAGATGGTTAAAAGTTATATACTATAATTATGATATTTAACCGTAAAATATATGTACACAAAGTGTCCAATATTTTGACACTATGTGTGTTTTAAAAAGTCTGTTTTGTAGTTTTAAATCTCCAAATTTGATAAAATTATGGTAGATGCAAAGATCCTTGTAATAGACGACAATAAAAGTGTCCTGAGCGCTTTGGAAATCCTATTGCAATTTGAATATTCCAACATTAGCACCATTTCCAATCCGAATCGGATATCCTCCTTTCCAGATTTGGAGAAAATTGATGTGGTGCTCCTGGATATGAATTTTTCGGCAGGTGTAAATACGGGTAACGAGGGTTTGTTCTGGTTAAGGGAAATCAAAAAAAAAGCCCCATTGACCGCTGTTATAATGATGACCGCTTATGGTGCCGTGGAATTGGCAGTCCAGGCTTTGAAGGAAGGAGCATCTGACTTCATTTTAAAACCATGGAACAACGACAAGTTTTTGGCCACTGTAAAGGCGGCATATATGCTTCGCAATTCTCAAAAGGAAATAAATCAACTTAAACAAAAGGAAAGTAATTTAAAACAGGTCATTAATCAGGACAAGAATTATATTATTGGTAATTCCAAGGCCCTGAGCACCGTTTTGAACCTCACCAATAAGGTTGCTAAAACCGATGTGAATGTTCTGATTACGGGTGAAAATGGCACTGGAAAGGAACTCATTGCCCGTCAGTTGCACAAAATGTCCCCTAGACAAAATGAGGTTTTTATTGCGGTGGATATGGGCTCAATTTCAGAAAATTTGTTTGAAAGCGAGTTGTTCGGCCACCAAAGAGGATCCTTTACCGATGCCAAGGAGGATAGAATTGGTAAATTTGAAGCAGCCAATGGAGGAACACTGTTTCTGGATGAAATTGGAAACCTTTCACTGCAAATGCAGGCTAAATTGCTTTCGGCCATTCAGAATAAGGTTATAGTGCGGGTGGGCTCCAATGTGTCCATTCCGGTAGATATTCGCTTGGTTTGCGCTACCAATTGCAATTTGGAACAAATGGTAACCGATGGGCTGTTTCGGGAAGATCTCTTATATCGAATTAACACCATACATATAGAGGTACCTCCCTTACGCGCCAGAGGGAATGATATTTTGGTACTGGCAGATTTCTATTTAAAGAAATTTAGTTCCAAATATGCCAAGCACGGACTTCGAATAAACGATATTGCAGAAGAAAAATTAAAGCAATATTCTTGGCCGGGCAATGTACGGGAACTGCAACATACCATGGAAAGGGCAGTGATCTTATGTGAAGGAAATATTCTAAAACCTACTGACTTTATATTGAATACAAAGTCGTCCACGACTTTAGAGGTTGGGCCAAAGACCTTGGAGGAAATGGAAGAGATTATGATCCAAAACGCCCTGCACAATAATGATGGAAATTACAGTGCTGCTGCCGCACAATTGGGAATATCCAGGCAAACACTCTATAACAAAATTAAAAAGCAGGATAATAATGCTGAGTAAAAATTTTTATTTCCAGACCATAGGCAGGGTAATCTTTATTGCGGCTACTGCCTTACTGTTTGCCTTTCTCATGGTTGGGAATAATTATGTTTATGCTATTTTAATGCTAACAGTCCTAGTATTCCAAGCGTATTATTTAATTAGATATGTAAATGAGACCAATAGAAAAATAGCATATTTCTTTGATGCCATAAAAAATGAGGATTTCACCCTTAGGTTTCCCGAAAAATTGAGTGTCAAGTCCCTTGAAGAGCTTAATCACAGCCTCAATATGCTCAATGAAATGATTCAGAGGATACACTTGAAAAACCAGACCCAAGAAAGGTTTTATCAAGAAATTTTAAAACAGGCGGACATAGGCATTCTGGCGATCAATGACAAAGGACATATTCTGTTTGCCAACCCCAGACTGGAGCTTATGTTGAATTATACTCCCCTTAACCACATAAAGCAATTATCCCAAATTGATGAAAACCTATATCTACTGATTAGTGAATTAAGGCCGTTTGAACGCCGAGTGTTCCCCTTGACCAATGAGCGTGAAAAAATTGATTTGGCAATTAAATCCTCTTCTTTTAATTTGGATGGACAAGAATTGCTATTGGTAGTTATACAAGATATACACCGGGAGTTGGACGAAAAAGAAACGGAATCCTGGACACGTCTTATCAGGGTGTTGACACACGAGATTATGAATTCCATTACACCCATAACTTCTATTTCCGATTCCATTCTAAAATATCACGAAAAGGGAGGAACATTGGCCAAGAGCGACTCTGAATATCAAAAAAGGATGGAAACGACCATAAAAGGTTTAGAGGTTATAAAGGATCAAGGTGCCAATTTAATGGGTTTTGTGCAATCTTATAGAAGCTTTTTAAACGTTCCTGTTCCGGACAAGAAAATTGTTCGTGCAATGGATATTTTGGAAAAGGTTAAATTACTAGTTGGGCAAAATCAGGAGTTTTCAAATACTTCGATTGAACTGGATTTGGAAATCCAAGACTTGGAGCTCTTCATTGATGAAAAACAAATAACCCAGGTTCTGATCAATTTGTGCAAAAATGCCCTACAATCACTCTCCAATCGCAAAAATAGTTACATAAAATTGATGGCTGGAACCAATTCCGAAGGGCAAAAATATATTGAAGTAAAAGACAATGGCCCTGGGATACCCCCTGAATTGATCAATGAGATCTTTGTCCCTTTTTTTACTACTAAAAATTCAGGTACAGGTGTGGGACTTAGTCTTTCGAAACAGATTTTACGTATGCATGGAGGTGGCATAAAAGTAATTTCCAAACCAAATATAGAAACTTCATTTTTGCTTACTTTTTAAGATTATTTCATTTGATTATATCAACTCATTATTCAAATTATCCTGGACTTGCAACTTCCTCTGAAAGATACATAGGAGGGCCAATTGGATTGGTTCTATCTCCCATTGAACCAATTTCATGAAGTTGAGGATAGCCCTTAATTTCTATCCGCCAACCAGAATCATCAGTAAGATGAAGGTGCAATCTGTTCATTTTATAAATCGCCATTTGGTCTATTGACTTCTTTTTGGCCTCTGGGCCAAAAAAATGACGCGAAACATCCAATAGCACTCCTCTACACTTAAACCTCGGGCGATCAGATATGATAAGGTTATCAAATTCAAGTTCCGATTGTACCAATTAACTACTTTTAACTGTTCCGAGGATGTAAATATCACCTACGTCTTGGCGTCCAAAACAAAACTTCTTTCAAACACCTTAACATCTTTGGGTTGTGGAATTATAAGTACGATCTCATTCGACTTAAAATTGTTTATTACTGAATAACAAGAGGTTAAATCAAGAAATATAAACAACAGAAAAATGCTCTTTAGTGTAATTTTTTTTTCATCTACAAAGAATTTTAGATTTTATATACAAATTCCAAAATTAAATTGCGTGCACCTCCATTTTTTAAAGGCGGTATCAACAACCATCCCGCGTCAGAATATTTTATTTTTTTCACCTTCATATCTGGGTTTAGGTCTAATACTTTTTCCTTCAAAGAGGACAAAAAAGGTATAAAGACCATGGTCATGGCACTACTGCTCCCATCTTCTTCCCACTTCATAGAGAACTTTTTGGACCCAAAGTCGTTTCTATAGCTAATTAATTCACCATTTACATAGGCAGGATAGGTGCGTACCAAAATCTGCTTAAAAAATTCCAAATTTTCGGTCCCGGGATCGTAGGACCAGTAGGCGTTTCCAAACAAGTGTTTCTCTATCAGCTGAATTGCATTTTTGGCAACGGGAATAACCGAAGTAGAATTTCCATAAAAAGCCCCCCATTCCCCTAACCAAACGGGCATTTTTAATTCTTCTCCTTTTTTAGCGATCTGGTTATATATATAAGCTACCCTATTATTGGATGCAGTCGCTACCTCCTTGGTATCGGTCACCAAATCATACCCATGGGGAGCATACGCTACACGCGAATCCGGGGTGCCATTTGGTAAATGAGTTCTTTCTATACTACTGGCAACCCCTGTATTACTCAAATAGCTATGTTCTAAAAATAGGATATTATTCCCATCTACTTCCCTAATGGCATTGGCTACCTTTTGATACATTTTCTGCAAATAAGTTGTTTCAAACTCTTTATTTAGTTCATTGAGCTTACTTATTACAAAATTGTAATTATCATGATCGGAGAGTATTTTAATAGCTTCCATCCTTTGATTCTCATCTGCCCACATGGCCAATAATTGGTCCTCACTCAATACTTCCCCTGTAAGGGAGTGCTGTAGTTGTCCAAAGGCAGTAAGTAAAGTTTTTGTAGCTTCCACACCCGATGATCCGGGAAAAGGCTCATTCATTATATCATACCCAATTACAGTAGAATTATCCGCATATCGCTTTGCTATGTGTTGCCAAAGCGCAGCATAATGGTCTTGAAGCCCTACTCCATCACTTGCAGGTTTGTTTAACCAGAAATTGTCAAAGGCCGTTTGCACCGCTTCACTTGTCATATAGGCATCACTCCATATAGCCCCTGTAGTATGTGGTCTTCCTTCATCCAATGTAGCCCACTCCGGGGCTCCATCGGCATATTTAACACTAAATAAATATTGGTGCATATCCAAAACCACAAATAGGTTATTCTTTTCTGCTAATGCTATCCGCTGATCAATCTCTTTTAGATATTCCTCATTATAGACTCCAGGCTCGGGTTCCAATCTATCCCAAATTATGATAAACCGAATACAGTTCACTCCCCATTTAACAAGATTTTCATACAATTCCGGACCACTCTGAAAAATATAACCGTCTTTTTTATTTTTACTCACAATGTTTATTCCATTAAGAATAACCTGCCTCCCGGCATTGTCCACAAAGCGCCTTTCATCCACAGTAATGGTTTTTGGTAATATTGGTGTAACGTCCACGTTTGGATTGGCATTGACTTCATAAACTATAAATGCACCTATAACCAAAATAACAGGCAAGAAGATCATCAAAAACCTTATTGATATTTTCATATTATATTAATATTTAAAGATTTTTTAGTTGTTTGGTAAATACTATTTGGTCGTAGCTTGGGTATCTTTTTTTTTGGATAAAAAAGCAACGCCAATTTGCTATCCATAACATTCCAAATACCTTTTTATGCAACATTTCCTAATTTAAAGAAAATAAACATACGACTAGGGACTACTAGGCGTGTAATTCTTATCTATCAATATTACATCGCATCCTAACATTTGGATAGAACAAATTCTGCTTTCTATGGCACAATTTCCACCAATACAACAAATTCAGGATTGTATACAATAGAATCGGAAATCTCTTAAGAAGTCATTAACAAATCCCTATTTTTACGAAGGACCAGAATTTGTTTTTATGAGTTACAATAAGATCTTTTTACTAACAGCCTTGTTCATCCTATTTTTAGGAGCTAAAGTCTTCCCGCAAATAGTAAATTACAATACTAAGGACGGTTTGGTGTTTAATAATGTAGATCACTTTGAAGAGGACGACGCAGGACTTATCTATATTTCCACAGGGGAGGGCTTAAACATATTTGATGGACATGAGTTTACGCTTTTCAACCTTCATAATACAGATGGTTTTAGCAATAAGATATCACAGACGTTGTTTATAAAAAAAGGATTGGTTTTGATTGGCACTCAAGACAAGGGACTGTATCTATGGGATAAATTAAAAAAAATGATTATCCCTTTAACCTTGGAAAATGTTGATCAAGAATCCTTGGTTGGGATATCTACCCTTTTCTTGGATAGCCAGCATACAGTCTGGGTTGGAAACGATGATGGTAAACTGGTTACCTTTCCCATTTCAGATATCAACTCTAGCCTATCCGATTACCATTTATCAGATGCTGAACTACTTACCACCCTTCCAGCTGGCATACGAACAATTACTGAATTTGATGGCACCCTGCTTATTGGCATTGACGACTCCAAACTTTCCAGAATCCGCAAAAACAACAGCAATTACCTTATAGATCAGCCTATTGAGCTAGTGGGGGTACAATCAATAAATGGTCTAGTCTTTGATAGGGGAACCCTCTATTTGGGGTCAGACAAAGGACTCTATAAATTAGACAATTTTGAACCTCTAGTAAATAGGGAGGTATATAGACTTTCAAAAGCCTGGAAATTGGAGCAATCCATAACAAGATCGCTTAGTTTTCACAGCAACACCTTTTGGGTAGGAACAGAGGGCCAGGGCCTCTATAATATATCTACTAGGGGAGAGGAATTAGCACATCTACAATACGACCACAATAAACAAAATAACTTACACTCCAATTACGTATTAAATACTTATAAGGACAGTAATAATAATTTATGGATTGGCACTCGCTTTGGTGGACTGAATGTCCTTGACCTAAGTAAAAAAAGCTATGAGGTTATCTACGATGCCGACAATGAAAAAAATCTCTTCTCCAATATTATTAGGGCTACTGTCACACTTCCAGATGGTAGAATTTTTCTCGGTACCCATGGCAACGGATTAGCCCAATATATTCCCTCACAAAAAAAATTTATATCCGTAGCTTCCAATGAACAATTACGGACCATTTCTTCTCTTTATTACGACCCTATCACCAAATTGTTGCTAATAGGCACATGGGGCAATGGGATAAAGACCTACGATCCTAGCCTTAATCAATTGGTGAGCAATCCGTTTCATTTTGGCCCATTGGATAAGGATCGTATTTATAGTATAACTAGGGGGCCCAATAATAATTTATGGATTGGCAGTTCCCAAAATGGGCTATATCGATTATCCGACAAAGAATTGCAAAAAATAGTACTTCCCAATGAAACGGACAACAGTCCTACAGAAATTAAGAGCATTATTAGTGATGATGATCGCGGAAAACTATGGGTTGGCTCCATAAAAAACGGTCTTTTTTCCCTGGCATTTGATAAAAACGGTAATATAGAGGAAATAGTACAGTTTGAAGCCTTCGAAGAAATAGGTGATAAAATTTATGTAGAAAACCTTTTCCTTCATGAGAATGGGGATCTTTGGGTGCTTTGCCGAAATGGTATGGGTGTGGTAGCAGCTAACGAAAATCCAAAACGACATTCTTTGGTTAATGGGTGTGTAGTTACGGGTATAGCTAACGATAAGAACGGAAGTTTTTGGGTTAGCACCTATAAGGGTATATTTAAATTGGACCCTGCCGCGGTCACAGCTACCTATACCCTTTCACAATATACCTGTTACAACATTAGCTATGACCCAAAAACCAATGCGGTTATGGTAGCTACTGATGATGGTCTCCTTTCCATTAAACCGGACGAACCTATCCGCCTCCCGCCTTTTCCAACCATTTTTCTTTCCGAATTACACTCTTTAAATAAGCTGATTACCCCCCAAGCAGAATTTCACGGACAGGTAATTCTCCCTCAGAACCTGAATTACTGCGACACCATAATCCTACCCCACGAGAGTCATTCTTTCTCCATTAATTTTAATGCGTTGACTTTTACTGGAAAGAAGAAGGTTAGATTACAGCATAGGCTTAAGAATTTTGAAGAGGAGTGGAAAGAGTCTAAAGGCATATCCAATACGGCCACTTATACCAATGTGCCGTCCGGCACCTACGAACTGGAGGTCCAAGTTGGCCATGAGCATCTAGGTTGGAATCCGCAATCAAGAAAGCTTACCATAATTAAATTAAAGCCATGGTGGGCCACTTCTTGGGCATATTTGGCTTACTCCTTATTACTTATTTTAATCCTTTATCTCATTTTTAAAGAGATACAAGCACGGATTGAGATTAATCAGGCCTTGAAAATTGAAAAAATAAAACAGGAGGGAATCCACGAGCTATACCAACAAAAGCTATCGTTTTTTACCAATGTATCCCATGATCTAAGAACACCGTTGACCCTTATTATTGGCCCTTTGGAGGAAATGTTGGCAAGTGGGGAGATAGAACATAAATTTCAAAAGAAAATGATGCGGATGCATAAAAACGGCCAGATGTTATTAAATATTGTAAATCAAATCCTTAATTTCAGAAAGGCAGAGCACAATGATCTGCAATTGGATTTGGAACAAATAAATCTGAGTGCCTTTGTGCAAAATATCTGTTCTCAATTTTATGAAATGGCAGAGTCCAATTCTTTGGATTTTGAGATCTCCTGTCCTGATGAAAAATTAATTTTGATTGCCGACTCCACTAAATTGGAGTCTATATTGATAAACCTTATCTCCAATGCCATAAAATTCACACCAAAATATGGGGAAGTTACGGTTCAGGTCTACAGTGACGAGGAGTATATTTCCATAAGTGTAATGGATACAGGGGTTGGTATTCCCAAAGAAGAATTGGATTCCATTTTTAACCGGTTTTACAGATCCAATACTAGTGAAGAAATACAAGGCCATGGTATAGGTACTACCTTGGTTAAGAAATATACAGAAATCCATAATGGTAAGATTGAGGTTCACAGTGTTGAAAATGAAGGCACAGAATTTATTGTCCATTTTCCAATTATTCAAGAACGATCTATTTACCCTCATCACGTCATCCATACCCAACCAGATTTTAATATTACGGACTCGCCTAAAACTGAGTCAGTCCTCCAAAATTCCAAAAAACATTCCGTGTTGGTCATTGATGACAGTGAGGATATTAGGGAATATTTAAAAGAAATCTTGGAATTGGACTATAGGGTGTACACGGCCAATAGCGGAAAGGAAGGACTGACTGTGATCAACAAAAACATGCCAAGCTTAGTAATAACAGATATTATGATGAAAGGAATAGACGGCACAGAGGTCTGTCACAAAATAAAGTCTCATGTAAACACTTCTCATATTCCCGTTATATTATTAACTGCCAAAACCTCCATGGATTCCAAAATAGAAGGGTTCGAAAAAGGAGCCGATGCATATATCGAAAAACCATTTAATAGTAGATTATTGTTAACTCGGGTCAAGAAAATTTTAGAACATAAGGAGGCTATAAAAAAGAAGATGTTACAATCTGACTCCCTCATAGGGGAAACGGATCTACAGACGGTAGACGAACGTTTTATTGAAAAGATTATTGGTCATATTGAGGCCAACATTTCGGAATCCGAATTTTCTGTACAAAGTTTAATAGAGAACATGAATATGAGTCAAGACCAGCTCTATAGGAAGCTAAAAGCACTTACTGGACTCTCTATCAACCATTTTATACGTCTAGTACGTTTGAAAAAGGCAGCCAGATTACTTACAGAGGGCACCTACACCGTGAGTGAGGTATTATTTAAAGTTGGGTTCAATAACCCTTCTTACTTCACCCGTTGTTTTAAAGCTGAGTTTGGTATGCTCCCAAGGGAATACGGGCTATCAAAAAAAACATCATTGACCGAAAAGGACCCCAAAAAGATTATGGAGTAATATACAAGGCCGCAACTATGCGGCCAAGAATTAGGTCAGAATATTCATGATCATACTCTATTTTGACACTATCCCGTAAACTGTGTAAGTTTAAAATAACAGGGGTTGGACTTTTA
>CAXAVP010000034.1:0-25573 GCA_963972175.1 uncultured Arenibacter sp. | reverse complement strand
CATCCCCTATGTTGATGCCGGCCCTGGGGACCTCATAGATACTGTTATGGCTTACCGTAATATCCATGGCTATGGCAATCTGTACCCCTGCCGTTTGTTTTTCCACCCTTCCTATGCGGTAGATCAGATTGTTATCCGCTACGGATTTGCTGGGGTATTTATTGGATTTTGGTCCGCGAACAGTATCCATTTCCGCCAAGGGAACAAACTCCCCATATTGAAAGGCTGGTGATCTCACAGCTTCGGGACTTCCTACAAAACTAATACCAGATGCCCCACAGTCATGAATATGGTTATCCGCTATGGTTACCTTCCTATTAAAATTGCTGACCAATATTGCATTCCCTCCCAAATTGGTGAGTTCACAATTCCTGATACTAACTTTTTGTGTGCCTTCCAACAATATGGCCGCCCCTCTATATAGGGTCCAATCACTTCTCAACAATGGCTCATACTCTTCCATAAAAGTACGCTGGGCATGTTCAAAACGAATGCCGCTTATCTCAACATCTTTGACCGGACTTTGCTCCGTTCCCACTATTTCCAACAAATGTTTTTGATTCACGCCTTCCAATAGGGCCGTTTTTATATCGGTTTCGGGACTTGGCCAGTAGAACAATTTGTTATTAGTATCCAAAAACCACTCTCCCGGAGCGTCCAATTCCTCAAATACATTTTCTACCATACGGTATTTTGGGTGTATTTTTGAGGGGCGATTGTTCTGGTGACCACCAGACAAAGTGAGTTCTCCCTGCTCATCAACTCCCGTAGCCACAAAATGAAATCCGCCCCATTCCCCACGGTGCATAGCATGCACTATGGCCCCTTCAGGCTTGCCCCAGGTTTTTACCCTTTCTGCGGAAATAGCATCTGCGGCGTGGCCCTGCCAGTGCCCGCCATCCTCATCATAATTGGGATAACGGGCTAAAATTTGCTGTCCCCCATTTACAAAAAGTTGATCAAAATTATGATCCTCCGGCAATTGGGCCACCAAGATATTATCGTTATATTTCTCCCATTTGGCCTGCAAGACAAAAGACCCTTTTACCGCGGTCTGTGAAGACCCTTCCCCTAGCAGCTTTAAAGGCCCCAATTCGGGTTTAATCCTTATGGGCGTACTTATCCTATGTTCGCCTTTTGCCAGATGAATATTGATATTATTTTTCTGTCCCTCTTTTCTGTAATTGGCCAAGGCTTGGAAAGCTTCCTCTATTGAGCCAAAAACCAGTTCTTTATCCCCATAATCAGAATTACTGGTATCTGAGGTCACGTATATATCAGAAACCTTAGTGCTACAGCTTATTAACAATAGGGCCGCCAATATACTAAGAAGTACTTTTTTCATTTTCAATGTTATAGTTATCAATAAGCAGTATCGCCTATTATTCCACTAAAAAATCCAACTCGGCAATAGCGGCTGTTTTACTATTCCCGGCAATTTCTTTGGATTCCACCCTCACATATCTTGTGTTCACTCCTTGATGGAACATATGGGTCCTGGTTGTGGGATCATTGATTAAATTCCCAAATCGGAAATCCTCTATTGGCGACCAATTTTGTCCGTTGGAACTCGCAAAGACTGTTCCCGCTTCAATCATACCTTCCGAAGAATCGGTTTGAGGGGTATAGGCAAAACCTTTAATAGTATACTCCTCCCCTAGATCTATAGTGATATAATGATTTTTTCCCTTTGCTTCGGAGCTCCAGTAGGTAGAAGCATTGCCGTCAAAGGCATTTTTGGATTCATGATCGCCCATCACACTATCTTCCCCAGTGGCTTTCCAGTCCTTCTTAACAATTCCGAACATTTTTGATGCAACACTGCCCAATTTTCCATTTACTTCAGCCACGGCCTTTACTTCTCCCGAAGAAATTGCAAAAGGCCCGTTATAGATGGTGGAGGCAGCTGTTGGCTCACTGCCATCTGTAGTATACCTAATGCTATATCCGGAGTTTATATTTCCAGCAATATCTTCCCCATGGGGCTTCCACCCAAAAGTATCTTTCCTGGGCATAATGCTGACTTCTCCATCAACCGACCTTTCGAGACTAAGTTGAGGAGGCCTTGAGGCATAAAAATGTGCCGATATATTGGCTATCGCCGGATAAAATCGGGATTCCAAAATTCTTAGTCGCACTTTTTTGGCTGTCACTTCCGGAAAACGTAAAATGCGTTTATAACCAATATTGGTAGCCGAAGCAATTTCCTGCCAGGTATTATCTACCCAAATATCCAAAGCATGTTTTTCAACACGTTCACCATGGGTCCCTATAGCCTCCTGTATCGCCAATCTGTTAAAAGTAATAGGCTTGCCGGCTTCAAGAACTATTTCATTGGTATCATCGCCTACTAGCTTAAAAGTATTTAGGTCATTATCCAATACTTCTTTTGGGCCCTGAGCAGCAGATAATAAGTTGGCTTTATAGGTCTCATTGATACGTTTCCCTACATCCTGTAATACCGATACATCTGTGGGTGAAAATTTACCCTCCCTATTTGGGGGGATATTTAACAGAAACGTAGAATTACCGCCTACGGACCGTTCATAGATATCAAACACGTCATCTGCACTACGCACTTTTTGGTCCTCATCATCCCTATAAAACCAGCCCTCACGAATAGAGGTGTTGGTCTCTGCCTGTTGGTAATGAAGATACTTACCTTTATATAGATCCTCCCTACTTCCAAGCGATTCGTTTGTTAAGTCGGGAAAACTGTTCATTTCCATTGGGTTTTGGGTATATGGAATCACATTCCATTCCGTTTCCCTCGTTTTTCCAGCTTCATTTCCGCACCATCGGATATCCTCTTTCCCGAAGATGACCGCTTTTGGGGCCAAAGCCTTTATAAGTTTCTTCCAGGCCAGGTAGTTATAGGTTTGCCCGCCCTTTCTTTTCGGATGCGCTCCATCAAACCATACTTCGTGAATAGGTCCATATTCCGTTAGCAACTCAAACAACTGGTTTAGGAAATACTCGTTGTAATCGTCCACTTTAAAGGTAAAGGTGGTTTTATTCTCAAACGGTCTGCCTTCTACAGCCCTAGGAATGGTACGCTCCGTATACTCGCTTAAATTTCCATATAATCCCTCCTTATTCTCTATCTGGTATAAATCTGCAGGAGAAAGATATACCCCTAGTTTAAGACCATATTTCTTACAGGATTCCGACAACTCCTTCAGCACATCGCCTTTACCATCCTTAAAAGGCGAGGACATAACCCCATGTTGGGTATACCTGCTTTGCCACAGTACAAATCCATCATGGTGTTTAGCGGTGAAAATCACCATTTTCATTCCAGCTGCCTTCATGGCACTACACCATTGATCGGTATCCAGATTTTGAAGGTCAAATATCTTGGGATCTTCCATGCCATTGCCCCACTCCATCCTGGTAAAGGTATTGGGGCCAAAGTGGATAAAAGCGATAAACTCGTTCTTCAAGGCATCCAATTGGTTGGCGGTTGGCACCACATGGGCCGCTTTTAGTAATATAGTATCCTTGGTATCGGACTCATCTACCACAATGGTATTATCTACGGGCATTACCAAGGCATTGGGATCCGTCTTATTGGAACATGCAACAACAAGCGTTGTTAAAACTAGACAACATAATATTCTACACATAAAGCAATCGTTACTTTTAAACCATACACTACCCTATGAAAAGGGCCGGAATATGGCTCCCATCTTCACTCTTGGGAACCATATTCCTTATAAATAAATGGGCAAATTTTTAATTGAAACTTACCCGTTCAATTTAATATATCCGCCGTCAATCGGAAAATCGGTACCCGTAATAAATGAGGCTTCATCGGAACAAAGATAAACCGCCAAATTAGCTACCTCTTCGGGTTTTCCCATTCTGCCAATTGGCTGGGATTTGGAAAGTTTTTCAAACATTTCAGCCTCTTTGCCTGGGTAATTTGCCTTGATAAACCCATCTACAAATGGAGTGTGTATCCTGGCCGGGGAAATAGTATTACAACGAATACCATGTTCCATATAATCCTTGGCCACGGAGTAGCTCATGGTAAGCACCGCCCCTTTGGACATAGAGTATGCAAAACGATCTGTTATCCCTACCGATGAAGCAATGGAGGCCATATTCAAAATGGTCCCTCCTTTTTCCTTCATTGTGGATATTACGGCATGCATACAATTATAGACCCCTTTTACATTTACATTATAGATACGGTCCATATCTTCCACAGCTGTGCCTTCCAAGTTTCCCACATGGGCAATTCCGGCATTGTTCACCAAAATATCTATGTATTGCTTTTCCGCAATAGCGCTAATAATTTCGGCTACCTGCCCATGATTGGAGACATCACAGGCGTGAAAGGTAACCTTTCCGCCATTGGACGAAACCTCCTTTACCACACGCTCTCCATTTTCGGCATTAAATTCCAAAATGTGCACATCAGCACCTTGTTTTGCAAAGGCTTTGGAAATAGCCTCACCAATGCCGCTAGCGCCGCCGGTGATTATTGCTGTTTTATTTTCTAAACTAAAAAGTGACATATTATTGCTATGATTGTTATTCTTTCTATTTTTTTACGGACTATTCCTTAACCAAGGAATCCTCTTGCCACACAACCCCATTGGGGAAACTGTAATCTTCCAAGGATTTCTCTTTCATGGTAATACTGTAACCGGGCATGGATGGAGGCATATAAGCACCATTCTTTATCACCACTGGATCGTAAAAATGCTCGTGCAAATGGTCTACGAATTCAATGATACGATCGTCCAAGGAACCACTTATCGCAATGTAATCAATCATGGAAAGGTGTTGCACATACTCACAAAGTCCAACCCCACCAGCATGTGGACAAACCGGAATATTGAATTTTGCCGCCATTAACAAAATGGCCAAAATTTCATTTACCCCTCCAACTCTACAGCTATCAATCTGACAAATTCCAATGGCATCGGCCTGCATCAACTGTTTAAAGACAACCCTATTCTGGCAATGTTCACCAGTTGCCACTTTTACGGGAGCAACAGCCTTGGCAATTTTGGCATGCCCCAAAATGTCGTCCGGACTGGTTGGCTCCTCTATCCACCATGGATCAAACTTCTTAAGTTCAGCCATATTGGCTATTGCCTCATCTACATCCCATTTTTGATTGGCATCCATCATCAGTCTTAAATCGCTTCCAATCTCTTCCCTAATTATGGCAGCGCGTCGCATATCGTCCTGTAGATCGGAACCTACTTTTATTTTCATGTGCTTAAAACCGGCCTCTTTTGCCTCCCTGCACAATCTCCTCATTTTATCATCCGGATATCCCAACCAGCCCGCAGAGGTAGTGTATGCTGGATATCCATCCTGTAGTAATTTATCTATACGCTGCTGTTTGGTAGCTGCCTTTTCCTTGAGCATAGCCAAGGCTTCCTCAGGAGTAACGGCATCCGTAATGTACGTAAAGTCTATACAGGACACCAATTCTTCAGGGGTCATATCGGCCAAAAGTTTCCATAGTGGCTTTTTTTCCACCTTGGCATACAGATCCCAAACCGCATTCACCACAGCACCGGTAGCCAAATGGATCACCCCCTTCTCAGGCCCAAGCCAACGCAACTGGCTGTCGCCCGTAATCATCTTCCAAAAAGCCCCCATATTGGCGGTAAAACTCTCCAGGGATTTCCCTTTCACCAAAGGAGCCAGAGAATTGATTGCTGCGGCGCACAACTCGTTACCCCTACCAATGGTAAAGGTAAGACCGTGTCCTTCCAAACCGTCTGGATGATCTGTTTTTAAAATAACATAGGCCGCGGAATAATCCGGGTCTGGATTCATTGCATCTGATCCGTCCAAGGATCTACTGGTTGGAAATCGGACATCCTTAACCAGAACATCCGTAATTATAGTTTTACTGTCCATCTAACGTTATATTATTCGCACAAAATTACATCTTAACCATCTTTGTTTCCACCACTAGAAACTCCAATGCCGATACTTTTTTAACCCTATTTGATAAATAAGCTATTTTTGGGTATGAAGTTTAATGTACTCCGAAGGGGACATTCCGGTGATGGATTTAAAATGTCTGTTGAAATTAGAAATATTGTTAAACCCGGATTCATAGCAGACAGGTGTAATATTACTGCCGTTCTCAATCAATAACTTACACGCATATCCTATCCGGATTTCATTTAAATAGCGGGTAAAGGTTTTTCTGTGGATCCGCTTAAAGAACCTACTAAAAGCTGAGGGGTTCATTTTAGCAATTTCCGCCACATCCTTGGAGCCAATAGGCTGGTTAAAATTCTTAAAAACAAACTCATATATCTCGTCCAAGCCTTTATTATCAGTCTTGTTAAAGGAGTTTAAAAACCCAGGACTGGATAGTAGTTGGTATTCCTCGTGATTGGCCAAATGGTACAACACCTCCACAAAGCGAATAATTCTTTCAAAGGGATCAAAATCCTGCAATGCCATAATTTTCCCAATTACCTTGGGATCCATATTGGAAAACTTGATGCCCTGCCTGGCCCTTTTTATCATTTGCTGAATAGGCTTCATTTCTATGGCATTCAGAAAATCCACCCCCAAAAAGTCTTCTTTAAAATGTATTGCTATGGCTTCGGACATTAGCTTGGAATCCGGCTCAAAATATATTTCATCATTAAGCCACATATGGGGAAGGTTCTTACCGATCAGCACCAAATCCCCTTCCGAGAATTTCTCTATCCCGTCTCCAATAAATCGGGTACCGCTACTTTCAACGATATATACCAATTCCAATTCTGGATGATAATGCCATATTTTTAGAAAATGGGGATAGCTATTCTGGGTTACGGTAAACGAACTGTTTTTTAGACTCGCCCTATTCAGAAGATGTAGCTTCATAAGAATTATAAAGAAAAATTAAGACTCACTTTTTAAAACATTAAATATACACCTTTTTTTAAAAGGTTTTATTATTGGCAAAAAAAGTATTGTTCTATGTTAATTCTTTGGTTGAATTGTAAGAAAAAAGAAATTATTTTCGAGCGGCAATTTTTGCGGATCTATTTGTAATACTCAAAAAATAGACCTAATTTTTCTAGCTCAAATTTTCAATTTGTAAATTTCCTTGAACATGTCAGGACAATCTTTAGCGTATTTATTGGCTTCATTGAAAAAAGGAAATAGGGCCGCTTTTGAAGCCATTTTCGACCTATACGAAAATCGCTTGTACTACTTTGTGTTCTCCATAACCAAATCCGAATACGCCACAGAGGAAATTCTGCAGGAAGTATTTATAAAAATATGGACAAAAAAGGAAACCATAGATCCTAGCCGTTCCTTTGAGTCCTTTATTTTTACCATTGCCAAAAATTTAACCTACAATTACCTTAGAAATATTGCCAATCAACAATCGCTCAAAGAAGAATATTGGAAAAACATTTCCTCTTTAAACGAGGAAACCAAAGATTCTATTCTACTTGCCGAATACGAGGACATTGTACATGACATTCTTCAACAAATACCTACCCAAAAGCGCAGTATCTATATTTTGTCCAAGCAACAAGGAAAAAGCAACAAGGAAATTGCAGATCTATTGGGAATCACCCAAAAAACGGTAAAGAATCACCTCTGGAAAACCCTTCAAATTATTAGAACCCAGTTGGAGCCACATATTACCGATAGCGTCTACGCCATACTTTTTGGCCTATTCCTTTTTTGCTAATACCCGCTATATTCATGTAATTCGTAAAAAATATAGCTTGCATTTGGGACTTTTGCATTTTTAAGGTGTATTAATTATACGACCCATAATATTTTAATTAATCAACCCTTATAGTTGAACAGCAAAAACCAAACATATAGGCTTTTCCAAAAGTTGGCGGACAACACCATATCCAAGGAGGAATTTGATGGTCTTATGGAGCTAATTAAAGATAGGGATACCAATAACATATCAGATGCGGCTTGGGCGGCACAATGGGAAAAAATAAAATCGTCAAAATATTTTATTAAAGAGCGACACGATTTGGATTCAAAGGTGTTATTTCAAAAAATCCTAGATAGAATTGAACCCCTGGAAAACCTCCAAATAAACCAGAAAAAAAAGACATTGGCTACCATGGGGTACTGGACGGGTATTGCCGCATGTTTCCTTATTATTGTGGGTATTTTTGTCTTCAATAAAAAGAACACGGCATCACAACAAACCTTGCCCAAGCCCATGGAACAGCATTTGGACGCCAATGCCATAACGCTTCAACTGGACAATGGCAATATTGAGACCATTTCTGAAAGTGGTGAACGAAAAATTACCTCTCCATCGGGAAATTTACTTGCCTCACAACAGGGGAATACCTTGGACTACAAAGGCAGTAAGGCCCAGAAAAAATTGATTTACAATACCTTAAATATCCCTTTTGGAAAGCAATTTGAGCTGCTTTTATCCGATGGGACACAGGTCACCTTAAATTCGGGAAGTTCTTTGCGATACCCGGTGAATTTTATAGCAGGCAAAGACAGGAAGGTATTTTTAAAAGGGGAAGCTTTTTTTGACGTTGCCAAGGATGCCTCCCACCCCTTCATTGTCAATGCAGATCAGATCAACATACGAGTATTGGGCACCCAGTTCAACCTTTCCTTTTATCCCGAGGATGAAGATATCAGTACCGTATTGGTCGAGGGCTCTGTTGCACTCTACAAGGAAGGGGCCGACATGAAGAAAAACACCTCTACCCAACTCCTTCCAGGTCAGCAAGCAGCCTTTAACAAAAGTAAGAACGAAATGTCGGTGAATGAGGTTGACACCCATAACCACACGGCTTGGAAAGATGGTTACCTACTTTTTAAGGCCTCCCCTTTTTACAGAATACGGTCCAAATTGGAGCGTCATTTCAATATAAGCATAGAAGACAAAACCCAGCTTTTACACAATCAGGTCTATACGGCCACATTTAGAAACGAAACTATTGAAGAAATCCTTGAGGCTTTTAAGGAAGATACTCCTTTCCAATATAAAAGGGAGGGTTCCAAAATAACGATACTAGACAACAACAATACTAATTTAAAGAAAGATGCCTATGAAAAGTAAATAGAAATACGAGCGCTAGAAAAGTCACTTTTACAAAAAAACCGGAAAATGTTGGCGCATTTCCCGGCATAATAAAGTGATGTAAACAAACAAAATGTTCAATCACCAAACACATTACAAAAGTATGAAAAAATTCAACCTAGTCCGGCCTCTCCATGCGGATTGGCTAAGTAAACATCATTTAAAGATGAAACTAACAACACTATTACTTATAGTTTCTCTATTTAAAATTCAGGCCAACACTTACGGACAGAACACTAAAATCTCACTTAACCTTAAAAACGTAAGCGTTGAAGAGGTCTTTAACAAAATAGAATCCCTATCCGATTTTAGGTTTTTGTACAATCACGAAAAAGTGAATTTAAATAGAACGGTTTCCGTAACCGCAAAGAAGCAACCTATCTCCAATATATTGGATGGGATTTTTGAAGCAACGGATGTGTACTTCACCGTAAAGAACAAGCAGATTATTTTAAAAACCGGAAAGCCCATCCAATCTTTTTCCCCTATCAAGGAGGAGAAGGCAGAACAACACATTGTAAGCGGTACCATTACCGATATGGATGGTACTCCCCTACCTGGGGCTAACATAGTGGAGAAAGGTACCACCAATGGGGTTACAGCCGATTTTGACGGGAATTTCTCCCTTGATGTAGCCAATGAAAATGCAACCCTGGTGGTATCCTACATCGGATTCGCCTCCAAGGAAGTACCCCTTAACGGACAATCCACTATTTCGATCAGTTTGGAAGAAAGCGCTGCCGGACTGGATGAGGTGGTATTGATAGGGTATGGTACCCAGAAAAAAAGTGACCTTACCGGTGCAGTGGGCTCCGTGAAGGCCGAAGAACTTGCAGAGAGACCTGCTGCCTCTTTAAACCAGGCCATGGCAGGTAAGGTTGCCGGTGTAAACGTAACTTCCGGATCTGGACGGCCAGGTGGTAGAACCGTAGTGCGTATCCGTGGTAATACCTCGGTAAGTATTGCCAATACACCTTTATATGTTATTGATGGTGTTATCCTCAATGCCGCCAGTTTACCCAACGGGAGTACCCCAATAGATTATTTGAACCCCAATGACATAGAATCCATTGAGGTCTTAAAAGATGCTTCTGCAACTGCCATCTATGGTGCCAGAGGTGCCAATGGTGTAATCTTGGTGTCTACCAAAAAAGGTACCACTACAGGGGAGACACGTCTTAACTACGATGTGGATTTTAGCCTAGGAACCTTACCCAAAAAGCTGGATCTTTTAAATGCTGAAGAATTCCTTCTTGTTGAGGAAATAGCCTACGCCAATGCTGAAAAATTTGACCCGGACGGCTGGGCAGGAGGCAGGTATACCGACCCAAGATTAAAAAGAACAGACCCCAGGCTCTTTGATTCCGATGGCAATCCACTTTATGATACGGATTGGCAGGATGAAGCCATTAGGGATGCCATTACCCAAAATCACCAACTTTCCTTTACCGGTGGAAACCAAAAATCGAATTTTGGACTATTTATGGGTTTCAGGGATGAAGAAGGCCTTATAGTAGAATCATGGCTGAAGCGTTATTCCGGGAGATTTACCTTGGATACAGAGGTTACCGACTGGTTAAAAGTTGGAGGTACCTTGAGCTATAACGACCAAAATGAAAAACAAGTAGACCAACTTGGAGGTGGTGGTATCACCACAATGCGACAAGTTTTTGAAGCACTTCCCATAATACCGGTGCGTTATGAAGACGGTACCTGGGGGTCCAATATACACTATCCAGGAATGGAAGGTGGCGGTAGCCCCGTGGCCGTAGCCAATGACCGTAGGTATTTCCTAAAGACCCAAACAGTTCTTGGTAACTTCTATAGCAATATTGAATTCAATGAAAACCTACAATTGCGAACTACCTTAGGTACCAATATCATTAACCAAAGAAACGATTACTACGGAGGCAAGGACTTAAGATATATAGCCATGCCCGATGGTGCTGCATATGTAGACAACTCCCGTTACAATTCATGGCAGTTTGAAAACTACCTGACCTATATGAAGGATTTTGACAGCAACAACTCGTTGACGGCCATGGCCGGACTTTCCTGGCAGCATGTAGATCAGTTTAGATCACGCGCATCCACACGAGGGTTTGCCGATGACTTCTACGGTTTTAACAACCTTGGTGCAGGTTCTAACCCACAAACCCCAACGTCGAGCAAAACGGCTTATGGACTAAACTCTTATTTTGGGCGTGTCAACTACAACTACATGAACAAATATTTGTTGACCCTTACAGGTAGGGCCGACGGTTCGTCAAAATTTGGACCGGAAAATCAGTTTGCCTTTTTCCCATCCGCAGCATTGGCATGGAGAGCTTCTGAAGAAGATTTTCTTTCGAAGAGCGAAACCATTTCCAATCTTAAAATTAGAGCTAGTTACGGAGCCACCGGTAACTCAGAATTACCAGCTTACCAAGCCTTGGCAGGTTTAACCAACGGTTCGGTTGTTTTTGATGGCGCCCGTTCCGCCTATACTGTACCAGGACGTATGTCCAACCCTGATTTAAAATGGGAAAAAACAGAACAGTTAGATGCCGGATTGGAATTAGGGCTATTCAATAACCGTATCGGGTTGGAAGTTGATGTATACCGTAAGTTGACTTCCGATATGCTCCTTAATGCCCCTGTTCCCTCTTCAAGTGGCTTTTCCAATGTGTTTAGAAACGTTGGTAGCATGGAAAACAAGGGTATCGAGATTAATTTACATACTGTAAATTTTGACAACGAACTATTTGGATGGAACAGTAACTTCAATATTTCTATTAATAAAAACGAAGTAACTGCTCTTTCCGGAGGATCCGATATTTTCCTAGGGTCTACATTGATTCGTGTTGGTGAACCAGTAAGTACTTTCTTCGGTTATATTGATGAGGGCACATGGAACACAGATGAAGCCGCTGAGGCTGCCATCTACGATAGGTTGCCAGGTGACATAAAATACCGTGACCTTAACAATGATGGGGCCATTAATAGTGATGACAGGGCCATTATAGGCAAAGGTATCCCAGACGGCTTCGGAACTTTTTCCAACACCTTTAGATATGGTAATTTTGAGCTACTGGTAGACCTACAGTTTCAATATGGAAATAGTGTAATGTACCGTGACGAACACTCTGCAGAAGACCGTCAGACAATTGCCAATAGCTTCAAAACGGTGTTAAATGCATGGACTCCGGACAATCAAGACACCGATATTGCCCAGATAAGACCAATTGCTGCTGGATACGATACCAATAACGATTCTGGAAAATTAAAGGATGCTTCATTTTTAAGAGGTAGAAATTTAATGCTATCCTATGTATTTAAACCCGAATTGGTAGAGCGCTTACATTTAAACCGACTAAGGGTTTACACTTCTGTGCAGAACTTTTTTGTATCTACCAAATATCCAGGGTATGACCCAGAAAGTTCAAATGGTGGCGGTGCCTTTGATCAAGGATTCTCCCTTTACGATTATCCAAGACCTCGCACCTTTATGATAGGATTAAATGTTGGACTATAACCATATAAAAGATAAAAAAATGAAAATCTATAAAAACTTTATAAGAGCTATAGCCGTCGTAACAGCAATTTCAAGCATAACGGCCTGTAGTAACTTTTTGGATGAGGAAGATGAATCCAACTTTACCACGGACACCTACTTTACCACGGCTGCACATGCCGAGAGTGCCGTAAATGGAATATATGAGCCATTGATTTCAATTACCAATAGTGGTTTTGGTGGAGGTACCTGGATGATGCTCGAATTTGCAACGGGCTTGGCCAACACCTCTTTGGGGCAGGCCACCAACATTTACCTGGTAAAGGATTTGATAAACAACTCGGATAATGGATATGGAAATAACTTCTGGAACCAATATTATACCGGTATCGCCAGAGCCAACTTGGCCATTGAAAAAATCCCTGAAATAAACATGGATGAAACATTAAAGCAAAACTATTTGGCCGAAGCCAAGTTTTTTAGGGCCTACTATTATTTTGGTTTGGTTCGTATGTTCGGAAACATTCCTATCATAACCAGTTCGGTCGATTTGAGCTCGGAGCAATTATACCCGGAACAAGCTTCGCCCGAAGCCGTTTACGACTTAATTGTTAGCGATCTTACAGAAGCCGAAAGCGCTGACATAGATTGGAGAGTAAGCTCTGGAAGAGTATCCATGGGCGCCATTAAGACCTTATTGGCCGATGTATATTTGACCATGGCAGGCTACCCACTCCAAAAAACAGAGAACTACGCACTTGCTGCCACCAAGGCCAAAGAAGTTATAGATTCTGAGGAGTTTGGACTTTTTGACACCTATGACGACTTGCATGACCCTGCCACCAAAAACACAGGTGAGTACATCTTTATGACCCAATTCGCAGCAGGTATCCAATCAGGCAACTGGCAGCCAGGGATTTTACCCTATAACTTGGGGATTTCGGCCTATTCAGCCCAAACTGGAGGTATCTTTTCCACAAATGAATTTGCCAGCTCCTATGAAGATGGAGATAAAAGGGCAGAAGAAAAGCAATTCTTTTTTACCAGCTATTCCTTGGAGGCCGATCGTAACAGCAGTGTAAACCTGGGAGCTCCCTATATCTTTAAACATTTTGATATTGAAGCCAATGAAGGGAGTGCCCAATCAGACTTAAACTGGTGCCTTTATCGCTATGCCGACGTATTGTTGATGTATGCCGAAGCAGCGAACGAAGCTGAAGGCGGACCTACCACTGAGGCATATAATGCCGTGAACGAGATCAGACAACGTGCCGAACTGGTAGATTTGAGCGGTCTTTCACAGGAGGCCTTTAGGGATGCGGTACGTATAGAGCGTATTCATGAGTTGAGTTTCGAAAACAAGACATGGTATGACATGGCTAGATGGAGAAAAGCGTATAACCCAGAAAGCAATGCATTGGAAGATTTTGTGGGACACAATTTCTCCTACTTACCCAATAAGGCGCTAACTGAAAGGGAACTATTGTTTCCCATACCAACATCTGAAATGCAGAACAATCCTAATTTAGTACAAAATACAGGCTACTAAAAAAGGAGCTTAGCATCGGTTTTACCACTACCCTAACACTTGGTTTTGGGATAAACCCAAACCAAGGCTAAGGTAGTAAGATTAAAAAAAGGACAGTGATACCGACCACACCAATGGGCTGTATCCTGTCCTTTTTTTATAGCACCCTAGTAAGGAGTAACGAATCCTGTGGGGTATATCTAAAAAAACAGGATAGCAATCCATAGGAATTGTACTCATTTCTCACATAAATAGACCATATTCCAAATATTTTTAACGCATATGCAAAATAAGTATCATAATTGATCACTAAATTGGTAGCCTATCAGGACCAAGCTATCTATCTTGCATTAGATTTCTATTATGATATTCATAGTTGAAATAAATAGTTGAGTTTTTTAAATATTAGGTGCAGGTTGAGTTCTGCAGTATAGGCCTAATAAAAGTTGAGTTAGTTTTGAAAAATCCGGAACCGTTTAGGTCTCCGGATTTTTTTTATGCTTCACGGCATTATCTTTTTATTCCTCTAGAGAACGTACATAGGACCTTGGGGTATAGCCCGTAAACTTCTTAAAAGTAGTGGCAAAATATTGGGAAGAACCAAATCCAAGATCAAAGGCCACTTGGGTAACAGTCTTCCGTTGAAGCAAATCTAGTTTTGCTTGTTCTATTTTCAAGCGGTTTACATATTCTTTTGGGGGCATCCCGGATTCTGCCTTGAACCAGGCCTTAAAATATCCTGTGGACATGGAAACCAATCTGGCCAACTCATCCACATAAATAATCCTATGCAAATTTTGGCGCATATAGTTGTTTAGAGTGTTCAGCCTTGACGAGGGTTCAGTAGGCCTACTATTTTTTGACAGCAACAGGGTTTCCAACAAAAGTTGGGTAATTAATTGGTCTACCATTATTCCGGAAAAAACAGAAGGCTTCTTAGCCAATTGAATGGCCAATTTTCCCAAAATCAATTTTAATTGGAAAGCGCCTGTAAAAATATACTCGGATTTCTCTAGTAGCCCGTTCAATATAAAATCTGATTGCTCTTTATCTAGTTTACACAACCTACCCTCTCCATGGTCTACCAATATCTGGATCCAGAACAACTCCCCCTTGTCCTCGGGAAAATTTCCGGTACTGTGCAGCGTATCGGGCCCCACTATAAAGATATCATTGCCCTTTAAGGCATATAATTGCTCCCCTACTTTATAACATTGCTGTCCTTTCATACAAAAGCAGATTTCCAGAGCCCCCTTATGTAGATGGCTCTTTAAGCCCGGCTTTACCTCCTTATAACGATAATGACCAAAGGAAAGTCCCCTGTCTATTCCATATTCCTTAAGGTTAAAAACCTTCCTTTCATCCAATTCCTTATGCATACAAATGTTTAAAAAAGTAATATAGTACAATTTTGATAGACATTGGTACATAATATTCCCATATTTGAAAACCATAAAACGAATGTACCATGGAAACCAATAGATCAACTTTTAAAAAGAAAGGGTTCATTACCATCAACTCATTACTTTCAATGCAGGAAGTACAAGCCCTTAGGAACATCTATGATGAGTTGCTGCAGGACAAAGAAAAAACTATCCATCTACGTAGTGACCTAGCCGGATCGGACGGGGAGAAACCTAAAAAGGTAGAACGTATTACCCAGATAATGAGACCGAGCACGGTCAATACTGATCTACTGCATACCATTGCCTATAAAAAGGCCCTAAATTGGGCCAAGGAACTCCTAGGCGAGGACATGGAAATGGATTTTGATATGATGATCAACAAGGCCCCTTATACCAATACCCCTACTCCCTGGCACCAAGATGCCGCCTATTGGATTGCCATGCCCGACAAAAGATCGGCCAGCTGTTGGATAGCCCTGGACGATGTATTTGAAGAAAATGGCTGTATGTGGTTTATCCCCAAAAAGGAAGGGGACACTCTATTGCCCCATAAGAACCTGCCCCATGGCGGGGCTCTTTATTGCGAAACGGACACCAGCCACGCCCTGAGCATCCCTCTGTCCCCTGGAGGGTGTACCTTTCACGACGGCTTTACGCTTCATTTTAGCCAGGGCAATACCACTCAAAGTCAACGACGGGCCTTGATCTTAAATTTTAGGCCAAAAAAAATGATCGATTATGAAAGGGAACAGGGAGTAGACCACACAGGAGAAAGAAAGCAAAGAACAAAATAAGGACTACCATGCAACTTACATTTATATACCCCAGATGGGGAAGCTCGGATATACCCTGGGCCGATTTTCTGAACAAGATAAAAAATACCGGTTATCAGGGTGTTGAAATAGACCTTCCCTTAGAGAATACTAAAAAGAATGAAATTTGTTCCATATTAAAGGATCTGGAACTGGATTTTGTGGGTCAGCATTGGGAAACCAAGGAAGTAAATTTCACAAGGCATCGAGAACAGTACAAAAGGCATTTGTACAATTTAGTGGAGGCAAATCCGCTGTTGGTGAATTCGCACACAGGGATGGACTTTTTCTCTTTTAGTGAAAATGCCAATCTCATTGAAACGGCCCATGAAATAGAATTGGAAACGGGCGTACCCATAACCCATGAGACCCATCGATCCCGTTTTTCATTTGCCGCCCATGTCTGTCTTCCCTACCTGGAGGAATATCCCTTTTTAAAACTTACCGCCGATCTCTCCCATTGGTGTTGCGTTGCGGAATCCATGCTGGAGAACCAACCAAAGGCAGTTCAGAAAGCCATTGCACATACCTATCATATTCACGCCAGGGTGGGGTCGTCTCAAAGTCCGCAAGTAATAGACCCTAGGGACGGGAATTATAAGGCAGAGTTGGATGTGTTTACCCAATGGTGGGGTTTAATGATCAAAAATGCAGAGGCCATCAACCGCTCCCATATTACCATCACCCCGGAATACGGTCCGCCGCCATATGCCCTCTATAAACCCCACACCCAAAACCTGCAAGGGAACCAGTGGGAAATAAACAATTTTATACGAGAAAAAATTTTGGAGACCAGTAGTACAGACTCCTCTAAATAACAGCTTTCTAATTTCCCATTTCTATGATTAAAAATACCCAACACTAATTACCAGCAGAATTATACGCAAAAATAATATCACTTTTTGACAAAATACCACCACTACAACTAGGCAAAATATTTTTTCTATCGATAAAAAGTGGTTGTTGGTTTGTTTCCAAACGTCGTTTGTCGATATATTTTCCACCCTTAACAAATAGTTAAGAGTTTTAGTAGAACATACGTGGACAAAATCCGCGTAAAATCTAACTAAACTAACATAAATCGTATGAACAAGAAGATTAATTTCTTTTTAATGGCTTTTGCTATGCTATGTTTTAATGCATCTTTGGCACAAAGCAAGACAGTATCTGGCACCGTTACGGATGCCAATGATGGTAGCCCATTGCCGGGCGTAAGTATTGTGGTACAAGGCACCACAAATGGAACACAGACCGATTTTGATGGCAATTACAGCATTGAGGCCTCCTTGGGGGAGGTCCTGGTTTTCTCCTACATTGGAATGAAATCCCAGACAGTGACCATTGGTAATTTGAACACTATTGATGTTGCCATGGCAGAGGATGCCAGCCAATTGGACGAGGTAGTTGTTACGGCCTTGGGAATTAAGCGTGAAGAGCGCGCCCTGGGCTATGCGGTCTCTGAGATAAAAGGGGATGAAATTGCCCAAACCGTACAGATCAACCCCGTAAATTCATTACAGGGTAAAACCGCCGGGGTGCAAATAAGCACAACTTCTGGGGGAACTTTTGGGGGTACTAGGATTACCGTAAGGGGTAATTCTACCTTTGACCAGAACACACAGCCAATATTTGTTGTAGATGGTGTAATTATGGACAATGACATCAGTGGCCAAAATGGTGCTGACTGGGGTAACCAACTAAAAAACCTGAACCCCGATGATTTTGAATCCTTTTCCATCCTAAAAGGTGCTGCGGCTTCTGCCCTATACGGATCAAGAGCCATTAATGGCGTGGTAATCGTTACCACCAAATCCGGTCAAAAACGCAAGGGTCTTGGTGTCAGCATCAATCAGACCGTGGGTGTAAGAACGGTCTATGATTCTCCTGATTTTCAAAACCAATACGGATCTGGTCTTACAGCAGGTGGCTTTAGTTTCGTTACCAACGGTCCCAATACCAGAACCCGGGACGATTCCCATGACACCAGTCAATTTTTCACCTACGATCTGGATACAGGCCTACCTTCTATGGCCTTTGACTCCTACGAAGAGCATGCGGCTAGTTGGGGACCTCGCTTTGACGGACAGGAAATTATAGATTATGATGGCTCTAGGGCCACTTGGACAGCCCAGCCAGATAACTACAAGGATTATTTTGATACCGGATTCGTAAGAAACACAAATGTGGCCATTGATGGCGGCAGTGACACAGGTAGTTTCCGACTTTCATTCTCTAACTTCTCCGAATCTGGCGTTGAATTGCGGAACGACTTTGACAAAAACTCCATTAGCTTTAAAGGGGCGCATGATTTAATAAAGGACAAATTAACTGTTAGTGCTGCCATGCACTACACCCGCTCCAAGGCCAAGAACCCTTTACAGCCAGGTGGGCTGTCACATTGGTTTCACGATGGCTTCCCAAGAAACTATGACGTAAACAAATGGAAGGACAACTACTTGGATGTAGATGGCGGGGTACCACATCCCTATGGCAACAATTATAACTACACCAGAATGAGCAGGATCTGGGCCCATGCACTTGAGGATGATAATACCCGTACGGAAGGCTCCTTTATTTCCAACATCAATTTAAACTATAAAATTTCCGACCATATTTCGGCTACCTTGGAAGGTAACGTTAACCAATACACCTACAACCAGGAAACCAAGACTTTTGCCGATAATAGGGACCGACTTAATGGATCCTACTATTTTGGAAATGGGGAAAAATTTCAACATAGTTTCTCTGCCAAAATGTTCTTTGACAAACAGATCAACCAGGACATAAAAATGGACCTATTATTGGGAGGTGAATTATGGACCTCCAAAGAACAGAGTCAGTATGCCAACACCACGGGAGGATTTAAGATTCGCGATTTCTATGCCTTGGCCAATTCCAAGGATGCTATCAATGCAGATGGTGGCATAGGTCCAAGAAAAAAAATAAATTCTGTCTATGCCTTTTTAAATGCCAGCTATAAAAGAGACCTTTATTTGAGCGTTACTGCCAGAAATGACTGGTCCTCTGCCTTGGTATACCCTAATGGCGATGGGAACAATTCTTATTTCTACCCCTCTGCAAGTTTGGGATGGGTAAGTTCAGAAACCTTTGAACTCCCAGACTATATATCCTTTGCCAAACTTAGGGCCTCTTACGCCATTGTTGGAAATGATACTGACCCCTATAGCTTAAGTACAGGCTTTGTAGCGGATAATTTTAGTGCAAATCCGGATCTGAACATGTTTAGATTTGAAGACAACACTGCGGTCTCTATCGACCTAAAACCAGAAAAAAAATATTCTTTCGAAACTGGACTGGACATTAGATTCTTGAACAACCGGATTGGATTGGATGTGGCTTACTACAAAGACAATACCAAGAACCAGATTATTCCCCTACAAGTACCCTCCGAATCTGGAATAGAAAATCAGCTTATCAATGCCGGTAATTTACAGAACCAAGGGGTTGAGGCCGCCTTGAATTTAAAACTTGTAGACAGCCCGGATTTTGGTTGGGACCTTGGTGCCAATTACACCCACAACAGGGATAAGATTATTGAACTGGCACCGGGAATAAATGAATTTAGACTCTTTGGAAACCCAGATGATTCCAATTCCGCCACGGCATCCTATGCCTATGTAGGTGGAAATTACGGTGATTTGGTTACCAGAAGGGGATACGATTATTACGACGGTTCCAACACCAATAACCACGGCATACCGGTATTGGCCAATAGAAACGGCTGGTCTGTAGCCTACCCTATTGGTATACAGAACAAGGATTCTCTCTACGTTATGGGGAATATGCAGGCCGATTGGTACGGTGGAATGAACACTTCCTTACGATACAAGCGCTTACGTCTTAGCGCGATTGTAGATGCCAAATTTGGAGGTGAGATTTACTCTGCAGATGCCCGCTACGGACTGCATCAAGGTGTTCTAGAAAGCTCATTGCCCAATAGGGATGCCTCCCAGGGCGGTATCACTTGGACCAGTGAGGGCCAGGGACAAAACTTCTACGGAAAAACCTATGAGGACGGATACATCCCTAACGGTGTATTTCCAGATGGAACAACAGTTACCTCGGGGCCAGCTGACAACAGGACAAGTGTAGATGTTGGGGGCATGACCTACCAACAGGCCTACGATCAAGGCCTTGTGGAACCAACGCACTGGTCCGGATATGTGTATCGTTGGACTTCTGCCAGTACTGGAACTCCTATAACAGGGGTATACACCTCTAGCTGGGTAGCCCTTAGGGAAGTAACCTTGACCTATGATGTACCAACGGCCCTATTGGACAAACTATTTGTAAAAAGTGCCTCTATGGCATTAACAGGAAGGGATTTAGGTTACTTGTACAATTCCTTACCAGACAATATTAATCCTACTCTAAGTAGCAATGCCGCGGCGAATCCTTTACAGCAAAAGTCATCGCCCTATATTAGATCCATTTCTTTTTCGTTAAAACTCAATTTCTAATCCAGAAACTTTCAAACATGAAAAAAGTATTATATATAATAATTGGCCTGGTACTATTTACCGGCTGCGACGATGATTTCGCAGAAATTAATACGAATCCCGACATAGGGGTGCCACCACCTGAAACTTTCTTCACCTACGTACAAAAGGAAATGGTAACCTATAAGAATGGCGGAGAATGGTATCATGAAAACCATCAAAAAATGACCTGGGCACAATACTTGGTGCAAGGGAAGGCCAACGATAGCGATATCAACACTATTTTACCAGGTAGCAAGTACAGTAGCTTCTATGTAAAAATATTGAACCATTTGACCGAGATGCGACTGCAAATTTCCGAGCTGTCCGATGAAGAACAAAAGTTCTATCAAAAATTGGTAGCGGCATCCGATGTAATGCAGGCCTTTTTTGCCCTAAGGGTTACGGATCAATATGGGGATATCCCCTACTCTGAGGCTGCTATTGGCCGTAGGGAAGGTAAATTAGATCCCAATTACGACAAACAGGAGGCGGTTTTAAACCAACTACTGGAGGAATTGGACGCCGCTATTTCCAAATTGGACGAAAATATTGAAAGTACTTATGATTTTTCTTCCAATGACATCGTTTACCAAGGAGATGTTACCAAATGGATAAAATGTGCCAATGCGGTTAAGCTGCGAATCGCCACACGCTTTTTAGGCCAGAATGAGTCCAAAGCCACAGAAATCATAAATAGTGTAGCTTCTGATGGTAGGTTATTTGAAAGTGAGGACGACCAATTTACCTTTGATTTAGGAGGAACCTACCGTGGAGCTCCAGGAGCCGGCTTTGAATGGAAAGGTGTTATGTGGGCGGCGGAACCCATGGTTGAATTTATGAAAACTACTGCCGACCCTAGGTTGAGAATTTTCTATGAGCCCAACGGATACACTCAAGAAACTATTGATGCCTTTGCCGATCCCTCAGAAATATCTCCCGCAGTAGATATAGACAACGACAATGACGTACTGTACACCACTGTCGATGGAGAAGATATTTTAGGCTATCGTTTCATTGGGTTACCTGCCTTTAGAAACGATCCCAATATAGGTGTCCCAGACTACTATTTGTACGCTGACCAACCTAATACGGTAGGATCCAATGCTACGATGTTGTCCAAATACAACAGAAGGTTGATTCAGGAATGCAATTTCCGATACGGTGGATTGCCTCAGCCAGAAGGCAATTATGTAGATGTAATGATATCCTATTCCGAAGTATGCTTACTGATGTCCGAATTTATCTTAAAAGGATATATCACCGGTGATGCCGCCGACTGGTACAGAAAAGGTATGGAGTCTTCTTTGAGGACCTACAATATGTTGGGAGAGAAACAAGACCTAACTATGAGGGTAGCCAACAAGGAATACCCTTATTTGCCTATAAGCGAAGATGAAATATCCAACTATTTGGACAACCCTTCCCTAGCCTTGAACGGTACGGATGACTTGGAAAAAGTGTATATACAACAATTCTTAAATTTTTATCGTCTCCCAGAAGAGGGGTGGATTCTCTCTATGCGTACAGGGTATCCAAAATATGGTTCTTCACTGCTGGCAAGGTCTGCCACCGATGACCCTGAAATACCATTTCCAAGGAGGATTCCATCTCCGGAACCAGGTGACCTTAACGTGGCCAAATGGATACAGGCCAATGAAGATCAAGGATTTACCAGTCCTAGGGACGAAACACCCAGTGTTCTTAATTCACAACGCCTTTGGTGGGACCAAAACAACCCTGCTATAGGTAGTGGTGGAAATTAAATAATGATTAAAATCCCCCACCCAAATGGTTGGCCGACACTGTTGGCCAACCATTTTTTTTGTCAAAAACAGCTTATATATGGCAAAAATAGTATCAGGGATTGCACTTCTGTTGGTTGATATATTAAAAGATCATAAGTATCTTAGTACTTCCCAAAACCATTATCCTAACCATTTTTACTACATTTTTTTTAAAGTCTTAGAATTAGAACCCGTAAAACACCATACCAAAGTTTGATACATACTTATCTTTCGTAGTACCACAACAAACCCCTTATGCTCTGTTAGAGGTGCTTAATGATTGAAAATAAAAACCACAATGAACAACAAAACCATTTATCTCCTAGTCCTAATCCTCGGTTTTTGGGGTTGTGGATCAGAACAAGCCAAGAAAGAATTGAACCCTATTCCCCAATTCAAACTCCAAACGAATCAACTGGCCTCCTCTTGGGACGAGGCCATACCTTTGGGCAATGCTACCATTGGTGCCCTGGTTTGGCAAAGGGACGGTAAGCTCCGATTTTCCTTGGACAGGGCCGATCTGTGGGACCTGCGGCCCATGGAAAACCTGGACTTTAAAAAATATGGTTTTAATTGGGTAAGGGAACAATGGGAAAAAGACAGTTATCAAACAGTCCAGGAACGCTATGACCTACCCTACGACCAATTACCGGCACCCTCCAAAATTCCTGGGGCCGCCCTAGAATTTGACGTAAGCGGACTAGGGACCGTTGAGTCGGTAGAATTAGACATAGCCACCGCCATTTGCACCGTAAAATGGCAGAACGGCGCCCTGCTAAAAACCTTTGTACACGCCACGGAACCCATAGGTTGGTATAGCTTTGAAAATATAGACGGCGAGCTCAACCCCATTATAATTCCACCAGCCTATGTATCCCTTCAGAAGGCTACGGATAGCGACCCTGTATCCGGACAGGACCTAAGGCGTTTGGAATACGACGGAGGCCGGGTTACCCAAAAAGACCATACTATCACCTACGACCAGCCCGGATGGTCCGATTTTAAATTCCAGGTGCACACCCAATGGAAAACCAGCCCTACAAGCCTGGAGGGCAGTTGGAGCATAAGTTCCGAGAATGCGAAAGGGAAAACCAAAGTATCTGCAAAACAGTTGGTAACGGAATCGCTACAGCAAGGTATTGCTCCCGCATTGCAAAGTCACAAGGATTGGTGGACTGCTTTTTGGAAGCAGTCTACCATTAGCGTACCAGATCCCATATTGCAGAACCAATGGTATATGGAAATGTATAAATTGGGCTCAGCAGCCAGAAAAGGAGCGCCCCCTATTTCGCTACAAAGTGTTTGGACGGCCGACAATGGAAAACTACCGCCTTGGAAAGGGGATTATCATCACGATCTAAATACGCAACTTAGTTATTGGCCCACCTATTCCGGGAATCATCTGAATTTGGAACAGGGCTTTATAGACTGGTTGATACATAACAAACCCACCTTTAAAAAATATACCAAGGAATTCTACGGCACTAACGGACTTAACGTTCCTGGGGTAACCACCTTGACCGGGGACCCTATGGGCGGTTGGATCCAATATTCCTTTGGCCCAACGGTTGGGGCTTGGCTGGGGCAGCATTTTTATCTCCATTGGCGCTATTCCATGGATCGCGATTTTCTAAAGAATGAGGCCTATCCCTGGATCAAGGAGGTGGCCATCCATTTTAACGAATTATCGGTTTTGGGAGAGGATGGTAAACGAAAACTGCCTTTGAGCTCCAGCCCCGAAATTCATAATAATTCCCGTGAAGCCTGGTTTGGTGATATGACCAATTTTGATCTGGCACTGATTAAATGGACCTATTCCCATGCGGCAGAGCTGGCCTTGGAACTCGGACTAAAGAAAGAAGCAGACCAATGGCAAACTGCCTTAAAAGAATGGCCAGACTATGCCGTGGATGAAACAGGACTAATGTTTTCCCCCAGTCTGCCCTATAATGAATCACATCGCCACTTCTCCCATTTAATGGCCATACATCCACTTGGATTAATAGACCCATCAAATGGCACTAAGGATATGGAGGTCATAGAAAAGACCATCGCCAACTTGGATGCCACCGGTTCCAGTCAGTGGGTTGGGTATTCCTTTAGCTGGCTGGCCAATGTTAAAGCCAGGGCCTTTGACGGGGAAGGGGCCGCAAAAGCATTAAAGGATTTTGCCACCTCCTTTGTACTTCCCAATAGTTTTCATGTTAACGGTGACCAATCGGGTACCGGAAAATCCAATTTTACCTATAGGCCATTTACCTTGGAAGGCAATTTTGCCTTTGCTGCTGGCCTACAGGAGATGCTTATACAAAGCCATACTGGAACAGTACATCTTTTCCCAGCCATTCCCGCTGATTGGAAAAACGTTGGATTTAGCCAATTGCGCACTGAAGGTGCCTTTCTAGTATCTGCAAAAAAAGAAAAGGGGTTGGTTAAATGGGTAAAGATCTTTGCCGAAAAAGGTGGGAAAATCAGACTAAAAAACCCATTTCAACACAAAGATATTCTCCATGACGATAGTATAACCCATAGTTGGGATGGCGACACCCTGATCATTAAAACCCATCCGGGGCAAGAAATACGGCTTAATCCCTAAGGTAAATGGCGTAGGATGATGGGTAAGGGTAAAAACAGTTATTGTAAATTGTAACGGGATTGAATAATAACAACATTTTTAAACGGTAGACCAAGTATGCAAATAACCAGCTTTCTAAAAATACTCGTCCCCATTACTCTCTTTTTATGGATTAATCCGTGTACAGCCCAGCAGTCAACGGACATCTATGTTTCACCATTGGGGTCCGATAGTAATTCTGGAACTAAGGACAGCCCCTATAAAACCCTATATAAGGCCACTGAGCGTTTGGGATCCTTGACTGCCCTTAATCAAACCAAGATTGTAATATGGCTGCAAGATGGCACTTATCGGATTAGGAAACCCATAACCATTGACCACCATATAAAGTAACACAAGGTACCGG
>CAXAVP010000033.1:0-25726 GCA_963972175.1 uncultured Arenibacter sp. | reverse complement strand
TTTTTGTACTTTGGGCCAAATTATTTTTATGTACCAACTTACGTATTGCTCCAACGCATCCAATGATGTAAATGAAGAGGTTGTAGAAGAGATTTTGGAAACGGCGCGAAAGCGCAATGAAACCCTTGGGGTTACAGGTTGTCTAGTTTTTCACAAGCACGCCTTTGTTCAAATAATAGAGGGCGAAAAAGAGCAGATCCAATTGTTATATCAACAAATAAAGCAAGATGCTAGGCATCGTGAGGTGGTATTGTTGTGGGAAGGGATAAATGATTCCCGGAATTTTAATGATTGGAATATGGCGTTTTACTCCGCTGTTGACAGCCCAGGGGAAAACGGGGAATTACGTAATTTTGAGCGAAATTTATTGTTGTTGGCCGAGCTGACCGATAGTGCTACCTCCTCCCTTAATATGTTTTGGATAAGTGTGCGCAAACTTCTAACGGAGGAATAATAAGATCATGTAATACTTTAGTGCTTGGGTACTGTTATAAGAAGTCATAAATCGTAAAGAAATGGTAGGGGTGAGACAGGTTTTGCGTTTGATTGTATGTATAGGATATGGCTGCCTTATAGCGGGCTGTCGTGGGGAAGGTTCAAATAAACTTACTATTGCTACTGCAGCCAATATGCGCACTGCCATGCAAGCCTTGGTAGAGGTATATGAGGCAAAATCAGGTGTGGATTGCCAAGTAATCCTAGGATCCTCAGGGAAATTGACAGCCCAGATTTTGGAAGGGGCCCCATTTGATGTTTTTGTAGCGGCCAATATGAGCTATCCTGAGGAGGTTTATAGATCGGACAAGGCCTTAGGTCGCCCAAAGGAATACGCTTACGGGAAATTGGTGTTGTGGACCATGGAGGAGCAAGTGCCCGTATCTATTGAGACCTTGTCCCAAAATGGGATAAGGCATATAGCCATGGCAAATCCCAAAACAGCTCCTTATGGTGTTGCTGCCAAAGAAGTGCTACAGCACTACAGACTGTATGAAACACTGTCCAATAAACTAGTGTATGGGGAAAGTGTGGCGCAGACCGATCAATTTATAACTACCCGCTCTGCGCAAATAGGATTTACAGCACTTTCTTCGGTGTTATCGGGGGCGATGAAGGATAGGGGGCAGTGGATGGCCATAGATACTGCCCTGTACTCCAATATTGGTCAGGGGGTGGTTCTAGTTAAACACAAAGAAGGAAATAGGGAAGAGGCTCAGGATTTTTATGATTTTCTTTTTTCTTCCAAAGCCAAGGAGATATTAAAAGAATATGGATATTTAGTAAATGAATAGTTTTTCAGGTAGTATTGTGGATATCCAAACCAGTGGAAGTATTTCCATAGTGGGCGTTAGGGTTGGGGGGTATGCCGATTTTTTTTCTGTAGTAATCGATACGCCGGAGACCGCTACTTATTTAGTGGTAGGGAGGCAGGTGCAGCTTTTGTTCAAGGAGACAGAAGTGGTATTGGCCACTGACACAGGTGCTATTAACATTAGTATTGAAAATAAAGTTTTGGGGACTATTTTGACCATAGAGAGAGGTGTGTTGCTATCTAGGGTGGTCCTTTCAACCCACTTGGGCGAGGTTGTGGCCTTGCTAAGTGAAAAAAGTGTTGCCCAGCTGGGGCTTAAGGAAGCTATGGAAGTTGCTATTTTAATTAAATTGAATGAGATAATATTGGCACCGTAATGGATTGGGAACCCCTGGTACTTACTTTTAAACTTGCTTTGATTACCACGGCAATACTATTGGTGGTCGCTATCCCTATCGCCAATTGGCTAGCGCATTCCCGGTCTAAAATAAAACCGGTGGTGGAGACCTTGGTGAGTATGCCGCTAGTGTTACCGCCAACAGTTCTTGGCTTTTATATGTTGGTAGCCTTCAGTCCTGAAAATGCTTTTGGGGGATGGTTGAACCAACATCTTGGAATTAAGCTGATATTTTCTTTTGGAGGCCTAGTAGTGGCGTCTGTTGTATATAGCCTGCCTTTTATGGTGCAGCCTATCCAATCCGGATTGTCGTCACTTGCAACCACCCTTAGGGAGGCGTCTTATAGCATGGGGAAATCAAAGACCACCACCCTTTTTAAGGTGCTGCTGCCAAATATTAAGCCATCCTTGTTAACGGGGGTAGTACTTTCTTTTGCCCATACCGTTGGTGAGTTTGGGGTGGTGTTAATGATAGGGGGCAATATGCCAGGTAAAACAAAAGTAGCTTCCATAGCCATTTATGACGAAGTGGAAGCATTGAATTATGGGGCGGCCAATTCCTATTCCCTCATCCTATTTGCTATTACCTTTGCCATACTTCTTTTGGTGTATCTGGCCAATGGAGGCTATTTAAAACGACCTAACCGATGATATCTTTGAACCTACATAAAAAACTGGGATCGGATGGGGGCTGGATGTCCCTGGATGTGGAACTAAGTGTGGACAAGGGGCAATTTGTAAGCTTGTATGGGGAATCTGGCGCGGGAAAGACATCTACCCTTAGAATGTTGGGGGGAATGTTGCAACCGGATAGCGGGAGGATAGTAGTGAACGGGGAAACTTGGTTCTGTAGCGAAAAGAAAATCAATCTAAGGCCACAACAACGTAAGTTGGGATATGTTTTTCAGGATTATGCGCTGTTTCCAAATATGACCGTTGAACAAAACTTGGAGTTTGCCCTTTATAAAAATCAGGATAGAAAAGTAATACAGGAGTTAATGGATTTTATGGCTCTAGGGGAGTTGCGGCATAGAAAGCCCGAGTCCTTGTCCGGGGGGCAAAAACAAAGGGTGGCTTTGGCCAGGGCCATGGTGCCACGACCCGATATATTGGTGTTGGATGAGCCTTTGTCTGCCTTGGATGTGCGGATGCGAACCAAATTACAGGAATATCTGCTGCTCATACACAGGGAATTTAAGCTTACAACACTTTTGGTAAGTCATGATATTGGGGAAATAGTAAGGCTCTCCGATATGGTATTTGAGCTTCATAACGGGCAGCTTGCAAGAAAAGGTACAACAGATGAGTTCTTTGGGCTTAATAAGACCAGCGCCAAGTTTAGGTTTTCAGGGGAAGTATTAAAGATACAACAAGAAGATGTTATCTATGTGGTCTCGGTCTTAACGGGTAATGATATTATTAGGGTGGTGATCGATCCCAGTGAGGCCAATAATTTAAGGATTGGCGATAGGGTTCTGGTGGCATCCAAAGCCTTTAATCCTATTGTTCAAAAACTCTAAAAGTTCTGGAAATATATGCCTAAAAGAGGTTAAAGGGTTAATTCGCCGAACAGACTTTCCAAGTTTTTGTTCTTTCGGCTCAGTTGCAGTGTTTTTAGTTTGTTGTCATGGGCAAAATCAAATACGGCCGGCCGCATATCTTTTGTAGTGTTAAAGGTAATCTCGTAAACAAAACCACCAGTGTTTTGTACCTGTGTAACCTGGGGCAGTTTTTTTAGAAAGGCTTCCTCTACCCTAAAATCGAATTCTACTACCAATACCTGGTCTTCTTCTTCCCGCAATTCGGAAAGTTTTTTATCGGCCACAAGTCGTCCCTTGTTAATAATCAGAACTCGGTCACATACTGCTTCTACCTCTTTCATTATATGGGTAGATAGAAGAATGGTTTTTTTCTTACCTATCTCCTTTATCAGTTTTCTGATTTCCAACAATTGGTTAGGATCCAGTCCGGTAGTGGGTTCATCCAAAATCAGCACCTCTGGGTCATGCAGCAATGCAGCAGCTAAGCCTACCCTTTGTCTATATCCTTTAGAGAGTTGCCCTATTTTTTTGTTGGCTTCCGGGCCAAGTCCGGTCTGTTCAATGACCAGGTTTATCCTATCCTTGTTTACTTGGTAGACATCAGCATTGAACCCAAGGTATTCCTTAACGTACATGTCCAAGTATAAGGGGTTGTGTTCAGGGAGGTAGCCAATGCTCTTTTGTACATTTTTCTTTTCCTCCAGCACGTCAAACATATTTACCACAGCCTGTCCCTCATCAGCAGTATGATAGGTGGTCAGTATTTTCATCATGGTCGACTTTCCAGCGCCATTGGGGCCTAGGAAACCTACAATTTCACCTTTTTCTATGGTAAATGAAACATCGTTTAGTGCTGTCTGCGTCCCAAAGGTTTTGGTAATGTTTTTTACGAGAATGGACATGCGTATTCTTTTTTATCAAAAATAAGGTAAATAAGTGAATGCTGGATTTTAATGGAAACATCTTCTACCTAGCTATTTGTAATTCGTAAATTTTGGCTGCAATTAGGAGTTTATCCCTAATTTTTTCGGTTTTAACCTAAATAAATAAAAAAATATAGTCATAAGGGTGGAGTTATGAATTTAATTGTTACTTTAGCCCAAGATTTACAATAAAATGACAAAGCAATATTTCTGGAATGGTTTTTACTTTTACTTCTTTTTTAAGGGAGGAAGGGGACTATTCTAGTATATTACAAGATGTATATATTTAAAAGTCCCGTGAAAACTGGGACTTTTTTTTTGGGTTCAACTTTCTAGGCTAAGAGGGATTTAAAATGGGATTGGGCATTGATTGTCATGGTTTGGAGGAAATAATAATAGAGTGGAATTAAAAATTGCAATACAAGGTATAAAGGGGTCTAACCATCATCAGGTGGCTAAAGATTATTTTGGGGACAATGTTACGTTTGTAGAATGCTCATCTTTTGATATTTTGGTGGAGCATTTACTAAATAAGACAGCAGACAAAGCGGTAATGGCCATAGAGAATTCTATCGCCGGATCCATAATTCCAAATTACGCCCTGGTCTTTCATAAGAACCTGCATATAATAGGGGAGCAGTATTTAAGTATTCATCACAACCTAATGGCTTTGAGAGGGCAGACCATTAATGATATAAAGGAGGTGCGTTCCCATCCTATGGCGCTTTTGCAGTGCAATGAGTTTTTTAAACAACACCGGCACATTAAATTGGTGGAGGATGTTGATACGGCAGAGACGGCAAAAAGAATTCAGGAAAATCAATTAAAGGGTATTGCTGCCATAGCACCTAAAGTAGCTGCGGAATTGTACGATTTGGAAATTATTCAGTCGGAAATACAGACCATAAAGGAAAATTCCACTAGGTTTATCATTGTAAAGACAAAGAATAAAGTCTTGCCGGAGCACGAAATAAATAAGGCGTCCGTGCGTTTTATCACTGACCATAAGCGGGGTAGTTTGGCTGCCATCTTAAACGTGATGAGCGATTGTAATCTTAACCTTACAAAGATCCAATCACTGCCGGTTATAGAGATGCCGTGGAAATATTCATTTTTTGTGGATGTTACCTTTGAAAAATATGAACACTTTGTAAAAGCGAAAGCTTTATTGGAAATAATGTCTGAAGAATTTAGAGTCTTGGGCGAATATAAAAATGCCAGAACAATATGATTACGGCGAATAGGTTAAATACGGTAGAAGAGTACTACTTCTCCAAAAAATTGCGGGAAGTTAGGGGATTGATTGCCCAAGGTAGGCCAATCATAAATATGGGAATCGGGAGTCCAGATTTGGAACCTTCTGCCGAGGTGGTAGATGCCATTAAGGATGCCGTGGCCCATGATGGGGCACATCAGTACCAGAGTTATCAGGGTTTGCCCGAGTTACGGGAATCCTTTGCCTCCTTTTATAAGAAGAGGTTTGGTGTTGGCGTAGATCCACAGACACAGGTATTGCCCTTAATGGGGTCTAAAGAAGGGATAATGCATATTAGTCTTGCCTTTTTAAACCCAGGTGATGAAGTGTTGATCCCCAATCCAGGGTATCCTACCTATACCTCTGTGACCAATTTGGTGGGGGCTAAACCACTTTATTATGATTTAACGGATGATAATGGCTGGTTCCCGGATTTGGACATCTTGGGAGAAAGGGACTTGTCCAAGGTAAAGGTGATGTGGACCAGTTATCCGCACATGCCTACCGGAGCTATCGCAAGTAGGGAACAGTTGCAAAGGTTGGTTGATTTTGCCAAGGAAAATGATATTTTGTTGGTGAACGACAACCCGTATAGCTTTGTGTTGAACGAGGAGCCTATTAGTGTTTTGGAATTGGAGGGAGCCATGGAAGTAGCTTTGGAGTTAAATTCCTTAAGTAAGACCTTTAATATGGCCGGCTGGCGTGTTGGATTGGTTTTAGGGAGCAGTGAACATATCAATGCTGTACTTAAGGTAAAAAGCAATATGGATTCCGGAATGTTTTATGGTATTCAGAAGGGTGCCATTGCTGCCCTTAATAGTAGTGATGCTTGGTTCAAGCAATTGAACAAAGTGTATAATGAGCGCAGGGAATTGGTCTATGAACTGGCCAACAAACTCAACTGTACCTATGATAAAAAATCGGTGGGTATGTTTGTGTGGGCAAAGTTACCTTCGGGAATACCGTCTGCCGAAGAATTTATAGATAAGGTACTCTATGAGAAGAATATTTTTATTACCCCAGGAACCATATTTGGATCCAAGGGCGAGGGTTATATTAGGTTTTCACTTTGCGTTTCCGCAGATAAAATAGCAGAGGCCATAAGTAGGTTTTAAAGTAAAAATTGGATAATGGCAATCTGAAGGTTGATTGGGGTTGCCGGTATTGTTTCTAATAGGAACTAATGCAGAAATAATATGAATGTATTTGTAATCGGTATCGGATTAATTGGAGGGTCTTTGGCCAGGGATATCAAGCGGTCCAGGCCCGATACGAAAATTTTTGGGATTGATGCCAATGAGGTTCATTTGGACGAGGCTTTGGCCCTGTCCCTGATAGATGAAAAGGCAGATTACGGAAAGCTCCATGAGGCCGATATGGTCATAGTAAGTATACCAGTAGATGTTATGGTGCGGGAATTGCCCATAATTTTGGATGCTGTGAATGACGATGCAGTGGTATTTGACGCGGGCTCAACCAAGGGGCTAATCTGTAAAACCTTGGAAGATCACCCCAAAAGAAGAAATTTTTTGGCCTGTCACCCAATTGCGGGAACGGAGTTTTCAGGGCCTTCAGCGGCTATTGAAGGCTTGTACACAGGGAAGACCAATATTATTTGTGAAATAGAAAAAACAGCCTTTAAGCTGCAGGAAAGGGCCTTGCAATTATTTCATGAATTGGGAATGCGGATCCGGTACATGAACCCGGAAGCTCATGACAAGCATATTGCCTATGTTTCACACCTATCCCATATCAGTTCTTTTATGCTGGGGAAAACAGTGATAGAAAAGGAAAAAAATGAAAGGGATATATTTGATATGGCAGGCAGTGGTTTTGAGAGTACCGTGCGCTTGGCCAAAAGTTCACCAGCCATGTGGACCCCCATTTTTGAGCAAAACAAGGCCAATGTTGTGGAAACCTTAGGGGAATATATAGAAAACCTAAAGGAATTTGAAAAAATGTTGATCAGTGATGATTATGAGGGCATTTATAACGAAATGAATAATACGAATAAAATAAAGGAAATATTAAACGGAATACCACTTAACAAAAAATAGAGTAAAAAATGGAAAATTCAAAACAAATGAGAACATGGTTGGACGATATGAAATTGGACCATCCACTAGTAATTGCCGGGCCTTGTAGTGCGGAAACAGAAGAGCAAGTGCTCCAAATTGCCAATGAGTTAAAAGATACCGATGTAAACTATTTTCGTGCTGGTATCTGGAAGCCAAGAACACGTCCCGGAATGTTTGAAGGGGTAGGGGCTCTAGGTTTAAAGTGGTTGCAGAAAGTGAAGGCCGAGACCGGTATGAAAACTTGTACCGAAGTGGCCAATGCTGCCCATGTTAAGTTGGCATTGGAACATGATATTGACTTGTTGTGGATAGGAGCCCGTTCAACGGTGAGTCCGTTCATTATGCAAGAGATTGCAGATGCCTTGGAGGGGACAGATAAAATAGTATTGGTGAAGAATCCGGTAAATCCAGATTTGGCTTTATGGCTTGGGGGTATTGAAAGATTGCATTCTGCCGGGATTAAAAACTTAGGAGCTATACACCGAGGGTTCTCTACATATGAAAAAACTAAGTATAGGAACATTCCGGAATGGCAATTGGCGATAGAATTTCAAAATAAATTCCCTGATTTGCCTTTGATCAACGATCCTTCCCACATCACCGGTAATAGGGAAATGATTTTTGATGTTTCCCAGACTGCCTTGGACCTTAATTTTGATGGCTTAATGATTGAAACCCATTATGATCCTGAGAATGCATGGAGTGATGCCGCACAACAGGTAACGCCTACCAAATTGATCCAGATTATGAGAGATTTGAAAATCAGAAAAGAGTCCGATCCGGAAGCAGCATATAACAGTGAGCTAAGTGGTCTAAGGGCGCAAATAGATGTTCTGGATAACCAGTTGATAGACATGCTTGGAAAAAGAATGAAAGTTTCCGATAGTATCGGTGCTTTGAAAAAGCAGAAAAACGTTGCGGTCTTGCAAAGCAACCGTTGGAACGCTATTTTAGGTAATATGATCTTGGAAGGTGAGTCAAAAGGATTGAGCGAGGAGTTTGTTTTAAAAATGTTCAAGGCTATTCATCAGGAATCCATAAATCACCAGGAAAAAATAATAAACTCTTAGATTATTTTTTTGGTAAACCGTTTAAACCCGCTTTTAGCGGGTTTTTTTTGTTTGTGATGGCTCCATAAACCCTGCAAATGTTTCTATGTTCCAAATAATGTTAATTGTTTCTTTAATCCAGTGTAACAAATTCTATTTTATTTCATCTTTACGGTGAAAAATAGTAGACAATAACCTCTGGGATCCATGGGTACTAGTATAAAATGTATAAATAAAAATGATAAAAATGGGTAAGTTGTTGGTTTTGGGGTGTTTGTTAATGTCCTTTGTAGGGGTCTCACAGCGGACAGTGGAAAAATCGGTTGGCGATTTTAAAACCGTAAAGGTGTACGATCTAATTGCGGTAAACCTTATTGAATCCAATGAAAATAAGGTTCTGGTAAAAGGAGATAATGTAGATGACATCCAAATTGTAAATAAAAATGGAACCTTAAAGATTAGAATGGCCTTGGATAAGATTTTCCATGGAGAGGATACTTTTGTTGAGGTGTATTATAAAAATATTGCAGTAATAGACGGTAATGAAGGGGCTCAGATTACGGTCAACGAAACCTTGAATCAGGAGATGATAGAGTTACGGACCCAGGAAGGAGCTAAAATCAAGGTGGGCTTAGATGTTCAGGATGTAGTAGTAAGATGTGTTACCGGAGGTGTCGTAGAGGCGGCAGGGAAGACCAACGCACAAGAAGTGGTGTTAAATACAGGAGGCGTGTTTGAAGGGAAGCCCTTGGTAAGTAAGCGCGGTACTGTTAAAATTACAGCTGGTGGGGAGGCAGCGATGCATACATCGGACGCGATCGATATCACTATTAGGGCTGGTGGAGATGTAGTGGTTTATGGAAACCCCAGGGAAGTGAATAAGAACACTTTTGCCGGGGGAAGGGTTCAAATAATAAACTAGAACAGGGTTTGCCGTAGGCTGCAATGAGCAGTTGTGGAGACTAGCTGACAAAAAAAACCGGCCATGGGACCGGTTTTTTTGTGTTGTATTCTTGGATTGTCATTTTTTAAAAATATAGCGGGTAATAAAAATACCCTGTCCGTCTCCCTTGCCACCTTCACTTTCAACGGCACTGGTTACAAAGGCCAATTCCCATCCCTCAGCGACCATAGCATTTATCTTTGAGGTAATCAGGGCATCATTGGCTGCAATATTTTGAAACCGAATACCTCCAATATTATAGAAGTTTAAAAGTTTGGTCTCTTCAAAATTCTTAACCCTTATCTCGTCGCGTTTGGATTTGTTTCTGGTATTGTCGTCTTCTGTCTGTACACTGGTAAACTCTTTGTAGTCCTTGTCTTCATTGGCGCTAATAATTCTAGAACGACCAAGTCCGTTAGGGACAATAGATTCTACACTGGTAATTACTTTAAACTGTTGGGCATTTAACTCTAACAATCCGGTCAGTACAACGAATGCAAGGAATAATAGTTTTTTCATGTTTTTTGTTGTTTATATGTTTGTACAGGACTATGAACGGTCAATTTTAAAGGCTAGTATAAAACTAAAGTTGTTTCTTTGTAAATAAATATGTTAGGATACCTTAATGGAAGGAACTGTATATAAATCTACCGGTAGTTGGTATACCGTTAAAACGGAGGAGGGTATTTTTTACGAATGCAGGATAAAAGGAAAATTTCGCCTCAAGGGGATAAAGAGTACCAATCCTGTTTCCGTAGGGGATGTAGTGGTCTTTGAACAGGATAGTTCTGAAGATACGCCTCAAGGTATCATCACCGAAATTAAGGACAGGAAAAACTATATCATTAGAAAATCGGTAAACCTGTCCAAACAAACACATATCATCGCGGCCAATTTAGATCAGGTATTTTTGTTGGTAACCTTGAACAATCCGCCAACCTTTACCAGTTTTATCGACCGTTTTTTGGTGACTTCCGAAGCCTATGGTATCCCTGCTATTTTGCTTTTTAACAAGATCGACACCTATACTGAAGAGGAGCTAAATGAAATAAGGTATTTGGCAGAACTGTATAGGGATATAGGGTATACCTGTATCGGTATCTCTGCCAAAACAACCAAGAATGTGGATAAGGTAAAGGAATTGATGATGGGGAAAACAAGTATGTTTTCTGGGCATTCTGGAGTGGGGAAATCCACCTTGGTAAATGCCATTGAACCTCAGCTGGACTTAAAGACCAAAAGCATATCCTCACAACATATGCAGGGACAGCACACCACAACCTTTGCGGAAATGTTCGACCTGGATTTCGGGGCAAAAATAATAGATACGCCCGGGATAAAAGGATTTGGGATAGTGGATATGGAAAAGGAGGAAATAGGGGATTATTTTCCTGAATTCTTTAAGTTGAAATCCGATTGCAAATTTAATAATTGTTTGCATGTAGATGAGCCGCATTGTGCCGTAAAACAGGCCCTGGACAATAATGAAGTAGCATGGAGCAGGTATAAAAGTTATGTGCAAATGTTAAATGGGGAACAAGAGAATTATAGAATTGATATCTACGGGGAAAAATAATGCGAGTAACCATACAAAGAGTAACCACCGCAAGTGTAACGGTAGAACAGCGGGTTGTTTCGGAAATTTCTAACGGACTGCTTTTGTTTTTGGGTATAGAGGAAGCGGATACGGAGGAAGATATAAAATGGCTATCCAAGAAGGTGGCCAACCTAAGGATTTTTAATGATGCCCAAGGGGTCATGAACCTATCATTGCTTCAGGTTAATGGGGAAGCCCTGGTTATTAGCCAGTTTACACTGCACGCTTCTACCAAGAAAGGCAATAGGCCCAGTTATATAAAAGCGGCAAGACCGGAGGTAGCCGTGCCGCTCTATGAGCAATTTGTGTCCCAATTGGAAAAAGACCTGGGAAAAAAGGTAGGCACCGGAATTTTTGGAGCCGATATGAAAGTAGCGCTTTTAAATGACGGTCCGGTAACAATACAAATAGATACTAAAAATAAAGAATAATGAACATAGAAAATGCACAGCAAGCTGTAGATGAATGGATCAATAACCATGGCGTGCGGTATTTTAACGAGCTTACCAATATGGCCCAACTTACCGAAGAAGTAGGGGAGGTGGCCCGTATAATTGCCAGAAGGTACGGGGAGCAAAGTGAAAAGGAATCTGACAAAAACAAAGACCTGGGAGAGGAATTGGCCGATGTGCTCTTTGTGGTCCTCTGTTTGGCAAACCAAACGGGAATAAACCTGCAGCAGGCCTTTGATAAGAAGCTAGATTTAAAGGCTCAACGCGATCATGACCGACATCATAACAATAAAAAGTTGAAATAGTAGTATATTTGTTGTTTTGCAAATTGTAAGATTGCATAAAAAATAACGCAATACACCTTAAAAATTCCATAGAAATTGAAGCTACATTTATCTGCCCCATCGGAGACCCTAATAAAATCTGACATAGAGATTACTGGATCCAAGAGTGAAACCAATAGGCTGTTGTTGTTGCAAGCCTTGTTTCCAGCCATAAAAATTGATAACCTGTCCAATTCAGATGATGCCCAAGTAATGCAAAAAGGACTGCAGATCAGTAATGGCACGGTAGATATTCACCACGCGGGCACCGCCATGCGCTTTTTAACCGCCTATTTTGCTTCACAGGAAAACAAGGAAGTTACCCTAACCGGTTCTAAAAGGATGACCGAAAGGCCTATAAAAGTATTGGTAGATGCGTTGCGGAGCCTAGGTGCGGAAATAAGCTACAAAAAGGACGAAGGATACCCGCCTATTGCCATAAAGGGTAAAAGGATGACCAAGAGCCAGGTGAGCCTACCTGCCAATATCAGTAGCCAATATATATCCGCACTGCTTTTGATAGCGCCAAGTTTACAGAACGGTCTGGAATTGGAGCTGGTGGGCAAGATCACTTCTGTGCCTTATATTAAGATGACCTTGGGCCTACTCTCCCAAATAGGGGTAGAGAGTTCTTTTGAAGGCAATACAATCAGGGTCTCTCCGAAATCCGAGGTTGCAGCCAGTACTCAGGTGGTAGAATCCGATTGGAGCTCTGCCTCATATTTTTACAGTATTGTGTCCCTATGTGAGCTGGGTACTGAGATATCCTTATCGGCCTATCACAAAGACAGCCTTCAAGGAGATAGCGTACTCCAGGAAATTTATACCCATTTTGGGGTAGAAACTACCTTTGAGGGACACCGTATAGTACTAAAAAAAGTAGGCAGCCCCAATGGCAGTAGTTTTACTTTTGATTTGGCCAATGCGCCAGATATAGCACAAACTATTGCAGTAAGTTGTTATGGCTTGGGCGTGGCCTGTTATATGACCGGATTGCATACCCTAAAAATAAAGGAGACCGATAGGTTGGAGGCCCTAAAAGCGGAATTGACCAAATTGGGGGCGTCTATTTCCGTAACCGATAAAACCTTGACATTGGAGGCGTCACAGGAATTTGTTAAGGATGTGGCCATTGATACTTATAACGATCATAGAATGGCCATGGCTTTTGCCCCACTAGCTCTAAAAACGCCACTATATGTTAACGATGCCGAGGTAGTGTCCAAATCTTATCCCGACTTTTGGCGGGATATGGAAAGTTTAAAATTTCAGGTTAAAACAGTCTGATTTTGATTTAAATGCGGATTTACTTGACATCGCCCCATGCATCATCGTATATTTGCAGCCGCAAAACATTAATCTAATATTTAAGGAATATACTAAATGAAATTATCGCACTTCAATTTTGAACTTCCAAAGGAATTATTGGCAGAGTACCCAGCAGAGAACAGGGATGAGTCCAAATTAATGGTAGTTCATAGGGACACTGGCAAAATTGAGCACAGAATGTTTAAGGATCTTATCGATTATTTTGATGAGGGCGATGTTATGGTGCTTAACAATACCAAGGTGTTTCCTGCTAGGTTGTACGGTAATAAAGAAAAGACAGGGGCAAGGATAGAGGTCTTTTTGTTGAGGGAGTTAAATGAGGAACAACGCCTATGGGACGTTTTGGTTGATCCGGCCCGTAAGATACGAATTGGTAACAAGCTATATTTTGGCGATGATGAAACTCTAGTGGCTGAAGTTATAGATAACACTACCTCCAGAGGAAGGACCTTGCGTTTCTTATACGATGGATCTTATACCGATTTTAGAAGAAAATTAAAAGAATTAGGTGAAACACCTTTGCCCAAATACATTAAGCGTGATGTAGAGGCTGAGGATGAACAAAGATACCAGACTATTTATGCCAAGCATGAAGGAGCCGTGGCTGCACCAACTGCAGGTCTGCACTTTTCCAAGCATTTGTTGAAAAGGTTGGAAATTAAAGGTATAGATTTTGCCGAGGTAACCTTGCACGTTGGACTGGGAACCTTTAACCCTGTTGAGGTTGAGGATCTTTCCAAGCACAAAATGGATAGCGAGGAGTTGATCATTGATGAGAAGGCAACAGATATTGTAAATACGGCTAAGAGTAATAAGCGCAAGGTGTGTGCTGTAGGTACTACTGCCATGAGAGCTTTGGAAAGTGCAGTGTCTTCACAACAAACCTTGAATACCTTTGAGGGGTGGACCAACAAATTTGTCTTTCCTCCATACGACTTTAGTATTGCCAATGCCATGGTAACCAATTTTCACCTTCCAAAATCTACGCTGTTAATGATGGTATCGGCGTTTATGGGGCACGACCTTATGAAGAAGGCCTATAAGGAGGCAATATTGGAACAATATAAGTTTTATTCTTACGGTGATGCCATGTTGATATTATAAGCATCCAAATCAATATTAAAATCCCGTCAGAATCAGAGATATATCTGGGTTGACGGGATTTTTTTTATAGAATCATTTATCTTTAAGAAGTGGAAGTCGCAAAAAAGAAAAGAGATATAAGGGCGTTTACCAAGGAACAGCTGCGGTCGTTCTTTGAAACGCAGGGAGACAAGGCCTTTAGGGGCAACCAAGTCTATGAATGGCTTTGGCAAAAGTCGGCCCATAGCTTTGAGGATATGACCAATATTTCTAAGGCAACCAGAAAAATGCTGGAGGAAAATTTTGTGATCAACCATATCAAAGTAGATCAGATGCAACGCAGTAGCGATGGAACCATAAAGAATGCGGTTCGGTTACATGACGACCTTATTGTGGAATCGGTCCTGATTCCTACCAAAACCAGAACCACAGCCTGTGTATCCAGTCAGGTAGGCTGTAGTTTGGATTGTAAATTTTGTGCTACGGCGCGACTTAAACGGATGCGGAATTTAAATCCGGATGAGATTTATGATCAGGTGGTGGCAATTGACAATGAGAGTAGGTTGTATTTTGATAGGCCTTTGAGCAATATTGTTTTTATGGGTATGGGAGAACCGCTCATGAACTACAACAACGTACTCAAGGCAATAGACAAGATAACCTCTGAAGAAGGATTGGGTATGTCGCCCAGGAGAATTACAGTTTCTACCTCCGGTGTTCCCAAAATGATTCGCAAGATGGCAGATGAGGCTGTTAAATTTAAGCTGGCCGTATCCCTGCATTCGGCCATTGATGAGACACGCACCTCTATAATGCCGTTTAACGCCACCTTTACCTTGGCAGACCTAAGGGAAGCCCTTGAGTATTGGTATCAGAAAACAAAAAGTAGGATCACCTATGAATATGTGGTATGGGACGGTATCAACGATACCCAAAGGGATGTGAATGCATTGGTAGATTTTTGTAAGTTTGCCCCTTCCAAAGTAAACCTTATAGAATACAACCCTATAGATGACGGTGAATTTCAGCAGGCCAATAATGCTGCTATAGACATGTACGTGGAAACCTTGGAAAGAAATGGTATTACCGTTACCGTAAGGCGGTCTAGGGGTAAGGATATTGATGCGGCTTGTGGGCAGTTGGCAAACAAATCCTAAGCCTTGTCAGGCTGAGCTTTTGTGAAATTTTCCGATTGTATTTTGCTGAAAAGAACAAATAACCGTCACATTACCGTTTTGGGCAGGGTATTACTATATTTTTTTGCCTAATTTTACGCCAAGGATCAAACCGTCAAAATAAAACAGTCTAGACTTACCGCTTGAAAATTGTATCCCAAATAAAGGAGCCCATCAATAAGGAAATGGAACTTTTTGAGAAAAAGTTCTACGAGTCCATGTCCTCTAAAGTAGCCCTGTTAAATAGGATTACCTACTATATTGTAAATAGAAAAGGGAAGCAAATGCGGCCCATGTTCGTTTTTCTTACCGCCAAGTTGTTGAACAATGGGGAAGTGAACGAGCGAACCTATAGAGGAGCCTCGGTCATAGAATTGATACATACCGCTACCTTAGTCCATGACGATGTAGTTGACGATAGTAATAAGCGCAGAGGTTTTTTTTCTGTAAATGCGCTGTGGAAAAATAAGATAGCTGTCCTGGTTGGGGATTATTTACTGTCCAAAGGCCTGTTGTTGTCTATAGATCATGGGGATTTTGACCTGCTCAAGATTATTTCGGTAGCAGTACGGGAAATGAGTGAAGGTGAGCTGTTGCAAATAGAAAAGGCAAGGCGTTTGGATATTACCGAAGAGGTGTATTACGACATTATACGTCAAAAGACGGCTACTTTGATTGCTGCTTGCTGTAGTCTGGGTGCCTGTTCTGTTAAGCCTGACTCCGAAGATGTGGAAAAGTTCAGAAAATTTGGAGAGCTTATCGGGATGGCTTTTCAGATTAAGGACGATTTGTTTGATTACGGTGAAGAGCGAATTGGGAAACCTACCGGTATTGATATCAAGGAACAGAAAATGACCCTGCCACTTATATTTGTACTGAACAACTGTACCAAAGCCGAAAAAAAATGGTTGATCAATTCCATAAAAAATCACAATAAGGACAAAAAAAGGGTAAAACAGGTGATTGCCTTTGTAAAGGATAACGGCGGATTGGACTATGCCGTAAAAAAGATGCTGGCCTATAAGGAAGAAGCGTTGACCTTATTGGACACCTACCCTGATTCCGATTATAAAAGTTCACTGAAACTTATGGTGAACTATGTGGTGGATAGAAAAAAGTAAAATCTATTTACTTGTTTTTCAGTGAAATAAACTTATTTCTTTAATAATTTTATGTGTCCAGGCAACCTTTTGCCCGGCTATGTCGTCTATCTTTATAGCAAACAAACTTAAGGCAGTTGAAAATTATTTCTTTGTACCATAACGAAAAGTTACTAGTAAAGAAAGCCACGACTGGAAACAGGGAGGCCCAAAAGTGTTTGTACGACAAATACGCTCCTAAGATGTTAAGTGTTTGCAGGCAATATATAAAAGACCTTCACTTTGCCGAAGATGTAATGATAGGTGGCTTTGTCAAGGTGTTTAAAAAAATGGGCCACTTTAGGCATGAGGGTAGCTTTGAAGGTTGGATAAGAAAGATAATGGTTAGGGAATGCATTAGCCACCTCAGAAAATCCAAACCAGTGATTTTTGATGATGAGGTATGTGAAAGGGCAAGCATTCAAGAAAATACAGACATATCCCTGCTGGATATGGAGGAAATACAAATGCTTATAGATGCCTTGCCGTCAGGGTATAAAATGGTCTTTGTGTTATATGCTATGGAAGGGTACAAACACAGTGAGATTGGTAGCATGTTGGGTATAACAGAAAGTACTTCCAAATCACAATTGTTTAAGGCCCGTAAGATGTTGCAGCAGCGGTTACAGCTGATAGGAATTAGTAAGGGAATAAAAATGGGCATTAAGTAGTAGTATACTTAAGTAGTAAAAAGAAAAGGATATGGCACCGATGAAATTTGAGGAACATATAAAACAGACCTTGGATAAGCGCGAAATTACCCCCACGGATAAGGCTTGGGACAGGTTGTCTCGGCAATTGGGCCCTGATAAGAAAAAAGGGAAGGGAGCTTTCTTCTGGGGAGCTGTAGCCGCCTGTCTTGGGCTGTTGGTGGCGTCTACGTTTTATATTGGTGCCAACCACCAACAGGGAGCTATTGAACCAAGTACTGTGACGGGGCCCAGTGCGGAAACAATGGGGACTTCAGTAAAAAACAAAATAGTCATGCCAGGTCAAGAAAAAATGTTGAAGTCCGTAGAAGCCAAATCTTCCGAAATAGTCACCGTGGATAATAAGAAGGAACCCCATAAAGGGAATGCGGAAACTCAGGTAAAAAGCCTGGAAAAACAATTCTTGGATCACCAAATAGCTGCTATTACAAGGAAGGTTGTGGATTCTTCTGAGCTTGTTAGCGAGGAAAGGTCCCTAGTGACGTCTACAGCGGATATAGAGGCGAAAATAGTGGAGGTAGTGGCCCAGATAGGGGTAATGGAGCAAAATCAGCAAACCCTTACCGAGGCCGAAGTGGACTCCCTTTTGTGGCAGGCCCAAAGGGAATTGTTTTCGGAACAAATAAAGGGTGATGGTTACAAAGTAGATGCCAAAGCCTTATTGGCAGATGTAGAAGGGGAACTGGACAAATCATACCGGCAACAATTGTTCCAAGCCCTTAAAGAAGGATATCTAAAAGTTAAGACGGCGGTCGCCTCAAGAAATAACTAATAAAATTCATCAATCATTAATTAAATCTCTTGGCCCTGCTCCTTCGTGGAGCGATAGGGCAGTGGATTGCTAAATCAACATTTATTATGGGAAAAGTGGTCAATTATCTTATGTTTTTCATACTGTGTCTTATTGCAGAGGATATATGTGCACAGGAACAGCTGGCCAAGGAACAACAAATAGCATGGTTGGAAAAAAGTAGGGAAAATGTTAAAACTTCTGAGCGGGAAGGACTTAAAAAAGAAGTGATGCGCATAAATGCCCGGGAAGAAAGGGGTGAGATAACCCACTTGCAAGCTGAAGAGCTTAAGAAATCGGCTGCAGAAAAGCACGCAAGAAATATTGAGAACAGGTTGGCAATAATAGAAAACAGAATAGCACTGCTAGAACGAAACAACTACGACCTGGTAAATGATACCCTTATGGAAAACAGGTTTTCTGTACTAATAGGAGCTGGTAAAAAAGGCATAAAAATAAAGGGTAAAAATGAGACTGTTAAATATGATTTACGAACGGGTAATCAAATGTTATTTGCCTTTGGTTTTAATAATGCAATTCGGGAGGAGGGTAGTTTAAATGATACACCTTATAAGATTGGGGGGTCTGGCTTTATAGAACTGGGCTGGAATTGGAATACACGCCTATTAAAGAATTCAAATTTCTGGAGGCTTAAGTACGGCTTTTCCATGCAATGGAATAAGCTAAACCTGAAGGATAATCAGTATTTTATAAAAGATGGGGCAACCGTTTCCCTGGAACAATTCCCCATTCCCTTGAAGAAGGCGAAGTTTAGGACAACCTATTTGGTCTTGCCTTTATATTTGGAATTTGGTCCTTCCAAAAGGATGGAAAAGGATGACCGGATAAGATATTTGAACAATGACCAATTTAAAATGGGCATAGGTGGCTTTGCAGGGGTTAATTTAGGGACCATGCAAAAGCTAAAATATAAGGAGGATGGAAAAAAGGTTAAGGATAAGTCCAAACAAGATTTTGGGACCAACGATTTTGTTTATGGCCTAGGAGCATATGTTGGTATTGGAGATATAAGTGTCTATGCCAAATATAATTTGTCTACTATTTTTAAAGATCAGTTTCCAAAACAAAATAATATTTCCTTGGGGCTAAGGTTTGACTTGGATTGACCTATTAATCCTTGCCAATTAATATTGTTCGTCTCTTTTGTTCTGGGCGGACAGTAATTCTTGTTGCATTTCCTCGGTAAATTCATCCTTAAAATAGGTTCTTTTACAATGGGAACAGCTTATAGCGGTATGGTTGTTTACTCTAAATAGGGAAATCCAGAACAAGTGAAAATAGGTTGTGCTGCTTACCGCGGTGAGTGTACCTTTGTTGTCACAATAGGGGCACGCAATGTTTGGGAGTAATTGTGAAATAGTTTTGCCGGGTTTGGTCCCTAAGAATAAAATCATTGTATAAGTTTTTTTGGTCCTTGAACGGTAATGGGACGGGCTAATTTATAAATTATATGGATGCCTTTTCTTTTTTTTCAACTTTCATGAATGTGGGAAACGATATTGGTGAACTCAGCTTTGATATTTTTGTAACCTTATATTAAGGTACATAAGAAAAGATGAGTCTTGAAGTTCTATATCCCTTGTATTAAATGATGATCGCATCTTTGTTACTCTTGTCCATAAATTTCTTGTAGTTTCTTTTTCAGGTATATTTTTTCAGTACTCTGTTATCTTTCGTCTAAAGTTGAGGTTAAAAGGCTTGGAGTGTTCATGGGTCTCAAAGAAAATTTTAACAATTTATCATCGGAAATTGTAGTTGCAAATTTACTCCTTCCTCACTTAAAACTGTTGTAATAGTTGTTTTTTCATGAAAATAAGGAGAATGTAAGGTTAATTAGGTTTAAGTTATCAGGTTTGGACTGCTTATCGTAGGAAGTTAAAAATGAATAAAAATAGTGTGGTTGGTAGTCATTTGCGGTAATTTTTGTTCTAAAACCTACTTGGACCAATGGAGAAAGTAATGAAGGTACTGTAACGGTATTTGAAAGTAAATAAGTGGGGTGTATTAGGATGATAGTGTATTTTGTGGATGTAAATTGGTATTTAATCGATTATAGGATACTATAAATTAAATAATGTTTAAGCTTTGGTTAACTTATTGTTATTGTTTTAGTTAACAGAAATTGCAATTGAGGTTTTAAATAACATTCATCTTATGAAGGAAAGAAAGCTAATCCCCTTTTTTTTAATTTTTGGTGTAGGTTGGTTGGTCTATCTAAGGTTAGGGGATATTGATAGAATCTTACATATATCCAAGGAAGATGGATTAGTTGAATATGCTACTGCCTTATTTTACTTTATTGGTTTTATTGTAGGGATTTATTCAATTAAAGCAAGGAAAAAATATGCACTTCCAATTAGTGTCCCTATTATTTGGACGTTTTTGTGTTTCTTTTTCTTAGGGGAGGAGGTAAGTTGGTTTCAAAGAATTTTTAATTATTCCGTTTCGTCCGTTGAAGCGGTAAGTAAGCAAGGTGAATTTAACCTTCATAACCTTATGATTTTTAACGAGGGAGCTTTCATAAGTGAAGGGAAGGTTAATAAAATGACTATATCAGAAATGTTGTTTTCAAGTCAGAATCTATTTAGGTTGGGCTTCTTTTCTTATTTTTTAATTATTCCGGTTCTCTGTTTAAATAAGAAAATTAAGGCGATACTGCAAAAAATGGGGTATATAAAACCAAGTTGGACAGCTGTAGGCATTGTATTTATTGTTTTTCTTTTTTCTTTTTTACTGGCGGTGCTTTCTCCTGTAGAATTCAAGCCTCCTATAGCGGAATCCAGGGAGATGCTGTATGCGTTGTTTATTCTGATTTATGTCATACTATACATAAAACCTGATAAGGAATTAGTAGTTTAATATCTTTCTGTAATTGGATTTGGACTTGTTTTAATAGTGTGTCGTTAATATTTAATTACAGTAGTTTTCCTGATTATTTAAAAACTTAGGATTGGAACGGAGCTATCTGTTTTCTTCAGAAAATTCATCCTTAAAATAGGTTCTTTACAATGCGAACTGCTTATAAGGGTATGGGTGCTTACCCTAAATAGGGAAATCCAGAATAAGTGAAAATAGGTTGTGCTGCTTACCGCGGTGAGCGTACCTTTGTTATCACAATAGGGGCACGCAAGGTTTGGGAGCAATTGTGAAATAGTTTTGCCGGGTTTGGTCCCTAAGAATAAAATCATTGTATAAGTGTTTTTGGTCCTTGAACGGTATTGGGACGGGCTAATTTATAAATTATATGAATGCCTTTTCTTTTTTTCAACTTTCACGAATGTAGTATCTTTATCCTCCAAAAAAAGAAAGGAAAAATTGATTTCAAAATCCACAATAGACAAAGTGTATGAGACGGCCCGTTTAGAGGAGGTGATCGGGGATTTTGTACAATTAAAAAAATCTGGATCCAACTTTAAAGGCTTAAGTCCGTTTACCGATGAACGCAGCCCTAGTTTTATGGTCTCGCCGGTAAAACAGATCTGGAAAGACTTTAGTAGCGGCAAGGGTGGTAATGTGGTGGCCTTTTTGATGGAGCACGAACATTTTTCCTATCCTGAGGCCATAAAATACCTGGCCCGGAAGTACAATATTGAAATAGAGGAAACAGAGCAGAGCAACGAGCAAAAGGAACAATCCAATGAGCGCGAGAGCATGTACCTGGTTTCTGAATACGCCCAGAAGTATTTTTCCGAAATCTTGTGGGAACGGGAGCAAGGAAAAGCCATTGGGCTCAGTTATTTTAAGGAACGTGGCTTTACCGATGAAACCATTAAAAAGTTTCAACTGGGTTATTGTCTGGATCAATGGGATGCCTTTACCAAGGCAGCCCTGGATAAAAAGTATCAGTTAAACTACCTGGAGAAAACAGGGCTTAGTATCGTTAAGCAAGATCAGTCCAACCCCGATAAAAAAAGGACATTTGACCGGTTTAAGGGGCGGGTTATGTTTCCAATTCACAGCATGAGTGGCCGGGTTTTGGGTTTTGGGGGAAGGATACTTACCAATGATAAAAAAGCGGCCAAATACTTAAACTCCCCAGAGAGCGATATTTACCATAAGAGTAAGGTGCTGTACGGTATTTATTTTGCCAAACAGGCGATTGCCAAAGAGGATAATTGTTATTTGGTAGAGGGGTATACCGATGTGATACAGTTTTATCAAAGGGGTATACATAATGTAGTGGCCTCCAGTGGAACCGCCTTGACCTCGGATCAAATACGGTTGATAAACCGACTTACCAAGAATATTACAGTCCTGTTTGATGGGGATGCTGCTGGTTTACGGGCGTCTTTACGAGGTATAGATCTTATACTGGAGCAGGGAATGAACGTTAAGGTGTGTACTTTTCCAGAAGGGGAAGACCCTGATAGCTTTGCCAAGAACAACGATTACGACGAGGTGTTACAGTACCTCAAGGAGAATTCCAAGGATTTTATCCAGTTTAAAGCGTCCTTATTAATGGAGGAGGCGGCCAATGACCCTATTAAAAGAGCAGATACGGTACGGGACATTGTTAATAGTATTGGTAAAATCCCCGATCGTATCAAAAAGGAGATCTACATTCAGGAGTGTGCCCAGATCATGAATGTTTCAGAATCCGTTCTGTTCAATACCTTGGCACAGATCGGTAAAAAAGATGCTGCGGATGCTAACAAAAAAAACAAACCCGATCAGCAGGCATTTAATGTGGTGAAAAATGAGCCACAGCAGCAAAAGGTAGATGTGCAGTATGAATTGGAGCGGCAAATTATAGAGCTCTTACTGCTATATGGGGACAAAGATGAGGAATTTGAGGATCTGGTACTCAAGGAAAATGATAAGGGCGACTTGGAATTAGAGCCAGAGTCCATGGAGGCAAAAGTATTTGAAAAGATTTATTTAGACCTTCAAGAGGATGAAATAGAACTCACGCATAACCTGTTTCGGGATATCTATTATAGGATAATGGAGGAGCTAAATGAAAAGGAGAATTTTTCTATCAATAGGTTTATTGCTGATTTGGACCAAGATCTGGCCATAGAAATATCTTCCATATTAATGGATGAAGAGAAATACATGCTACATCAATGGGAGAGAAAGGATATTTATCCAAAAGACAAAAAAATAGGGATCTCACAATTGGTTAGCGAGACTATATTGACGCTCAGGTGCTATCTGATTAAAAAGAGAATAGGATCGCTACAGGAGCGTACATTGGATTCTGAGGGGGGGAACTCGGAAACATTGGAAGAAATCATGAATTATATCCAGCTTAATATGCTGCTGAACAAAAAATTGAACAGGGTACTTTCTTAAGGTACTGGAAGTTCGCAATAAAAGAAGAGACCGCATTTCTGGATAAGACCAGAAATGCGGTCTTTTTTGTGTTTTTTGGTTGGCGTAGAGTTTAGTACAGTTCCAAGGCCTTGGCCTGCTGTAAAAGATCTACAAGGTTGTCTACGTTTAACTTACGCATTAAGCGTGCTTTATAGGTACTAACTGTTTTTTCGTTCAGATTTAGTCCTTGGGCCACTTCTTTGTTTCGCTTGCCACTTGCCAAGAGCTTAAGGACCTCAACTTCCCTAGTGGAAAGCTTTCTAAAGAACCTTCTTGGTTTTTGTGTGCCTTCGTCAAAAGCAAGGCGTTGTGCCAATTCGTTGGTGATAAACATGTTGCCTTCACTTACCTTTCTAATGGCACTGATTATGTAATCAATTTCAGAAGTTTTGGAAAGGTAACCAAAAGCTCCGGCACGGATGGTGCTCAAAGCGTACACGTCTTCAGATTGCCCGCTGTAGATCAATACCCGAATATTGGGGTACTGTTTTTTCATTTTTCTCAAGGTGGCAATGCCATTAATTTCAGGAATGTCCATTTCCAGAAGAATAACGTCCGGGGTAAAGATTTCCAACTTGTCAAATAATTCCGTTGTAGTAGATGCATCGGCAATCACCTGAATATCCGAAACAGGCTCTAACACTTGTTTTACACCCATTCGAACAATAGGATGATTGTCAGCAATTAAAATTTTGATCATTTCGAGTTATTTTTCTAGATTTCAACATCAATAACCATGTCTAATAATACTGACATGCAATGTAGGGTTAAATTATCTAATTCGTTAGGCAAAGCTTCATTTTTTTATCTAAAATTAAAAATTTTAACCTGTTTTTTCGATTTAATCACTTGGTTCTTAGGTGAGAGGTTATTTTAGACCATTGGGAATCTCACAAACGGGTATAGGAACCATCTTATGTTTGTTGGCGATATTGTATCTTTGGTATATAAGGAATACCTCTTTTTCTCTATCGGAAAAATCCTTAGCGGTTTTGCCTTCGTCGGCCATTTGCATGGCCCATTCCAATTCTGGGTAGGAGGCACCTATCTGGTCTTCATCGGTTCTGTCATCTCCCCAAAGACCATCTGTTGGCGCTGCTTTTATGATCTCCTCGTTAATGCCCAGAACCTTGGCAATCTCGTATACCTCTGTTTTTAGTAAGTCGGCAATGGGGCTTAGGTCTACCCCGCCGTCACCGTATTTGGTATAAAAACCTACGCCAAAATCTTCTACCTTATTGCCGGTTCCGGCTACCAATAGGCCGTCTAAGGCTGCAAAGTAGTACAAGGTGGTCATTCTCAACCTGGCCCTGGTATTGGCCAAGGACATAAAACGGTCTTCTTCCTTTTCAACGGCAGGTAAGGCCTGTACCAGGCTATCAAAGGTAGGGGTGAGGTTTACAAGCTGCCTGTTTACAGTCTTGTATTGCCCCATGAGCCAATCTATATGGTTGGAAGCCCTGGTGATTTGATTTTCGGCCTGATGTATGGGCATTTCCAAGCACAATAACTTCAGCCCTGTCCTAGCACATAAGGTGGAGGTTACGGCAGAATCTATACCTCCGGAAATTCCTATTACAAATCCTTTGATGTTCGCTTTGTTGGCATAGTCCTTTAACCAGTCCACAATATGGTCTATTACTTTTTCAGTTTGCATCAGAATGATTTATAAGGTTTAAAAACTTAACTTTGCATGGTAAAAATAAAGCCTACAGGTTAAAATTTAAAACAATAATTGAATTACTTTAGAATGTACAAGGCCTTTTTTCTGATTTTTCTTCCGATTGTTACATTTTGTAGTTGTGCCCGTAGCAGTAAAGTGGCCGAAGAGGTGGCCAAAATAGAGGTAGATCTGGAAGTTGCCAGGTTCGATCGTGAATTTGCCGAGGCGCAGCCATTGGATATCCCTGTCTTAAAGAAGGCGTACCCCTATCTTTTTCCGGCCAATTATACCGATAGTGTCTGGGTGGCCAAACTGCAGGATAGCCTACAGATAGAGGTGTTTAATGAGGTTGAAAGATCTTTTCCCAGCTTTGAAAGGGAAGAGGAAGACCTGGAACTGTTGTTTAAACACATCAAATATTATTTCCCAAGCTACAAAGTGCCCAAGGTGGTTACGGTTACCTCCGATGTGGACTATAATAACAGGGTTATCCTAACTGATAGTTTGTTGCTCATTGGCCTGGATAATTACTTGGGGGCTTCGCATAAATTCTATCAGGGTATTTCTAAATATATAGCCAATGACCTGGATCCACGGTATTTGACTATATATTTAGAAATACCCTGATAGAAT
>CAXAVP010000032.1:0-25780 GCA_963972175.1 uncultured Arenibacter sp. | reverse complement strand
TGGATACAGCTGCTATTTCCTCTTGGCTAAGCCCTTCTTTTATATAAGGGATTTTTTTAAACAACAGCTTCAACATAAAATGTGAATGCCCTCTTAAAAACCGAAGCTCGGCCTGTCTTATGGTCTTATTTGGGTATTCGCCATCGGGGATCTCATTGATCACACCCAAAGCAAAATTTGCTCTAGAAATAGCCTTATAATAATTTGTCCAAGTCCTAGGAGCCATCCAATCCCCATAATCCGGAATTGTTAAATTGTATTGCTCATAACGGTCTACTACGTCTACATCACTTCGACCTCCACCACCTTTATAGGCATCATCTGAACGGACACTACCATAAACCCATTGATGGGTAAGGGGACCAATCATTTCATCATTGGCGATGCCGGCATAGGCCGCTACCACCAAAGCTTCCGCATTATCCGCTGTAGCCACATTTTCATTGGACAGCACACCTTCGGGTTCATATTCCAAAAAGTCCTTGTCACAGGAGATCAGAAAAAACGAAACCAGTACTCCTATTAGTAATATTTTATTTCTTTTCATGATTTTCATTTTTTAAAAGTTCAAATTAAGTCCCAATGATAATACAGTCGGTACAGGAATGTTATCCACCGTGGTACGCTCCGGATCGGATCCTATATAGTCTTTTGGAGTAAACCAAAATAAGTTCTCTCCTTGAAAATAGACCCGAAGTCCCGTCATGCCCCATAATTTGCTGATCATCTCTTCAGGCAAGGAATACCCTAACTGTAGGTTCCTAATCTTAAAATAAGAATTCTTCCTATACAGATAGTCGGAAACACGCTGGTCATTGAACGCCAAGGACAGTGAGGGTATATCAGTATCGGTATTGGACGGTGTCCAAGCATTTAAAACCCCTAGACCAGCATTTTCCCTACCTTGGGTAAAATTATTCCAAAAGATGTATGGATCCTGACCAATTCTTCCGGCCACACCAGAACCGAAAACTGAAAAATCAAAATTCTTATACCCTAAATCGATCCGTATACCGTATTCCAAATCCGGCAAAGTATTCCCTATAAAATCACGATCATCCGAATCAATAACATTATCACCGTTAAGATCCTGGAATTTTAGGCCACCTGGCCTTGCGCCAACCTGGGTTGGACTGCTATCCACATCAGCCTGACTTTGGAACAAGCCATCTGTCTTGTAGCCGAATATTGAAAATTGGGACTGCCCTAAAATAGAATTCTCCGCGGTACCGGGAAATCCTGCCCTAACCTCCTCTGGAAGAAAGGTAATTTCATCCTTAAAAGCACCAAAGTTTGTTGATATTGCCATCCTAAACCCACTATCCCAATCCTTGGAATAGGCAACGGAGAGCTCCCAGCCTTTTGTTTCCGTGGTAGCGCCATTGAGTACACGTTGTTGCCCTTCCCCAATAACCGAAGCTATTGGTGGGGTAATCAAGATATCACTGGTCTTTCTGGTAAAGTAATCAAAGGTACCCACTACTGCGTTGTTAAAGAGACCAAAATCCAAACCGTAGTTAAATTCCTTGGTGGTTTCCCACTTAAGGGAGGGATTAGCAGCCTGAATAGAAACAAAACCCGAGGGCAAGGTACCTCCATTATTGCCTCCTAAATCATAGGCCGTACCCACATTATAATATTGATTAAAGAAATCAGGTACAAACTGATCTTGGTTAGGCCCATATCTGGATTCATAAAGACCAAAACGTGCAAGGTCCCCGATAGATTGATTACCTACTTCACCATAGCCTGCTCTCAGTTTTAAATCGGACACCGCACCTTCATCATTGAAAAAATCTTCCCTACTAATTCTCCAACCTAGGGTAGCTGCAGGAAAAACGCCATATCGGTTTTCACTACCAAATCGAGACGAACCATCCCTTCTAACGGTCACAGAGGCCAAGTACCTATCTGCAAATGCATAATTCAATTTTCCAAATTGCGATAATAGACTGCTCCCACTGGAAGACCCCGTATTGGTTCTGGCCCCTGTAGCGGCATTCAATACAAAGTACGACTCGGTCTCTACCGCAAAACCATCGGCAATGGCCGTAACGGAATCAAAATCATTTTTTATAGATTCTGTTCCCACCAAAAGTCCAAAACGATGATCTCCCAATTCCAGAGTATAATTTAGGGTGTTGGTGAAGACAACGCTGGTAAATTTATTGGTATCCAAAATCAGCCTATTGTTACTCCTGTTTACGAAACCGTTAGAGACCTTGGGCTCTATATCCTTCCGCTTATAATCTCCATAATCGAGGCCAATACTGGTCCTGAAAGTTAAATTATCCAGTATCTGTAGCTCCGCAAATACATTTCCAAAAATATTGGTCCTTTCCGTATTGTCCCATCTATTTAAATACTGCATCAGAACCGGATTGTTACGGTCCGAGTAACCTGCGCCCAAGGGACCACCATAATTACCATTGCTATCAAACAAAGGTATGGTAGGCGCCAAACTAATAGCCAGCGCAGGGGTCGGGGCACTACCTATATCCGTTGAGGCCAAGGTTTCATCGGAGGTGGTGAAGGCCGTATTTACCCCAAGCTTCAATTTGTCATTGAACAATTTGAAATTTGAGTTCAATTTTCCAGAAAATCGTTCATAGCCGGTATACTTTAAAATTCCCGTATTCTTTAAATGACCCAAATTAATCAGATGAAAGGATTTGTCCGTTCCTCCCGAAATGGAAACCTCATTATTATATACATAACCGGTTTCATAGGCTTCTTCTTGCCAATCTGTATCTCCTGCTGGGACATTGGTATCACCTCCCACATAAGGTTGAAGTGTTACACTATTTAGTACAGGGTTATTAAAATCGCCGTTCCAATCAAAATTATAAATTTCACCATATCCCCCAGCTGGATCCGCACCATCGTTAACCGATGCCCTCCATAAGGCTTCACCTCGTTGTATGGAGTTCAACATGTCATAACGCTGCTTTTTTTCGGATTGTACAGATAGGTTGGAATTGACACTCACCCTATATCTTTCTTCTCCTCCAGCTTTGGTACTATTCTTAGTGGTAACAATGATAACCCCATTCCCGGCCCTGGAACCATAAATGGAAGAAGCAGAGGCATCTTTTAGCACCTGAACAGATTCTATAGAGCTTGGATTAAGACCGGAAAAAACTTCTTGACGCACTGTTGGCACCCCATCAATTACATATAAGGGCTCATTATTTCCCAAGGTTGTAACCCCTCTAATTAGAATTCGGCTACTTGTTCCGTTGGGGTTCCCTGATTTTTCAACAAAAAGTCCAGGCACCCTTCCTTGCATGGCCTGCATGGCATTACCGGAACTTAAGCTTTGTCCTTCTACCGGACCCAATTCAACAACTGTTATGGCTCCGGTTAGATCGGCCTTACGCTCTGTAGTATACCCTGTTAGTACCACCTCATCCAACATTTGCGCATCTGGCTGTAATACAATTGAGAAGGTTGTTTGACCATTTACCGGAATGTCCATGGTTAAAAAGCCAACATAACTAACGGTAAGAGTGGCGTTGGAAGGCACCTCATCCAATATAAAGTTTCCGTCAAAATCCGTGGTGGTACCATTGGTGGTCCCCGCCACTATGACTGAGGCACCAGGCAAAGGCATCCCATCGTCCTGGGAGGTAACTGTACCTCTTATCTGTTCCTGGGCCAATAGCCCTAAAGGAACACATATCATTATCAAAAATAATAGCTTTAGTTTCATAATTGAGTTATATTTAGTTAATATTAAGTTGGTTTACTTCTAACAGATCAAGCTCAAAATCCTGATTTAACGTCTCTATCGAAAGTGTCTCGAAAGGAGTATTTGGAAAGAATATTTCTGTCATGACCGTAGAGCCTTCATCAAAAAACAATTCAATGGATGTCTTATCCAAAAGGATAGTCCCGGATAGATTATCATTGCCAGAAATTCGTTTCGCAAGACTTTTCTTATTTGAGAAAGTATCTGAAAAACCTGTTCTACCGGATTTATTACGATCAATGAAAAAATTATTATCGGTGCCGTTATATCCAAAGGACAATTCGTCCCCTTCCTTATTATAGAGCTTAAACCTAAAACTATGACTCCTTATATCATCAATATTGAAGCTGATTGCAGCCCTTGAAAGGTCTATCTTTTCTGAGCTGATAAGAGCCTGTTCCCTATCTACGGTAATATTTTCTTTCTTATACTTGGCTCCTTTATAGGCATCAATCTCATCTACAGGGTCAAAAGCCAGTCTATAGGAATCTGTATCCTTGATCAATTTTATCTCTCTTGCAACTGTCATGGCACTGCGCCAAGTTTCTGTAGGAACTTCATTGGCATATTCCCAATTAGACATCCATCCCATGTAAAATTTACCTCCATCCTTGGAGGTCAAATTGGAAAACGTGACCCCGGCATAGTTGTCCTTACCAAAATCTATCCAATAGTCATGATTATTTTCCAAGGCCGTTGAAAAATCCTTGTCCATAGTAAAGTTTGTGCCATCAAAATCCCCGATGAAATATTGGGTAGCACTACCTCCATTGGGGCCTCCTGGATTTACGCTAACATAGAGCACCCATTTAACCTCATCGGTCCCCTTCACTGGAATCGGGAAAAGATCAGGACATTCCCAAACCCCACCATGGGTTCCGATTTCCTTATTAAAGTCCCCGCCAAAATCAGATAACAGCTCCCAACTTTTAAGATCTTTGGAACCATAAAACATAACTTTGTCATGCGCTGCCAAGACCATGATCCATTTTTTGTGCTCTTTGTTCCAGGATACCTTTGGGTCCCTAAAATCCCTTATACCTGGATTTTTGATTACCGGATTACCCGAGTATTTGGTCCAAGTAAGCCCCTCATTCAACGAATAGGCAATGGCCTGTGACTCTACATCAATTCCTTCTGCCTTTTCAATTTCCATATTATGGTAGGTAAACATCGCAATGATGGGAACTTGTCCTTCTGCCCCAAAACCAGATGTATTATCCAGGTCCACCACGGCACTCCCGGAGAAAATGTAGCCCATATCATCTGGATATAGTGCAATGGGTTGTTCCTTCCATTCTACCATGTCGGTACTTATAGCATGCCCCCAATGCATGGGCCCCCACTTATTCCCATCAGGATAATGCTGATAATATAAGTGGTAATATCCATTGTAATGGAACATCCCGTTGGGATCGTTCATCCAGCCCACCTTAGGGGTAAAATGATAATTAGGGCGATACAGGATCTCTTCTGAGGCCAAAGTATTCTCTTTTTCAACCTTAAGATCCCCCTTTCCATTGTGTTCCTTCTCTTTACAGGCCATGATTATACACAGACTGGCAAGGGCAATAACAAAGTTTGATTTAATTGTTTTCATAATCACACGTTTTATGTTTATTGTTTTACCTATTTGCTCCCGTTAATTATAGTTTTCCCTTTTACATCAGACATCTTTGATCTGCTTAGGGTCTTACTCAAGTCTTCCAAACTAACCCCTTTGGTTTCGGGCATGACCCAGGCCACAAAAAGCAACTGCAGTACCATCATGAAGGCAAAGAAGGCAAAAACCATCCCAGCCCCAATGGAAGAAAACAAAACAGGTATCAAAGAGGGTATGGCAGCCGCTAAGACCCAATGCACCGAACTGCCAAATGACTGCCCGGAACCACGTAAATGATTGGGAAATATTTCCGAAATAAAAACCCAGATTACCGTGCCCTGTCCCAAGGCATGTGCCGCAATAAAAAGAAACAGAAAAATAGCTACGGACATGCCCTCCCAATGAAAGAAAAAGGCACAAGACACCAAGGTCAATGACACTATGTATCCAACAGACCCCATATACATTAGTTGCTTACGGCCAAGCCTATCTATTAAAAATATCCCTAATAGGGTAAACAACAAGTTAGTAGCTCCAATTCCGATACTGCTAAGCAATGCGATGCTTTCACCTAAACCCGCTTCTTCCAAAATACGGGGAGCATAATACAGAAAGGCATTTATACCCGAAGCCTGATTAAAAAAAGCCATACAAAAGGCAAGGATCAAAGGAAACCTATACTTCTTGATGAAAATGTTTTCTCCTGGCACCTTATTCTCATTTTGCTGATTTATCTCCAACATTAATTTTTCCACATCTTGTTGTGGATTTAAGACTTTTAATACATCTCTTGCCTCTTGAGTTCGGAGTTTTGTCAAGAGCCACCTTGGACTGCGAGGAACGGTAAGTACAAAAAATGTATAAATTACTGCGGGTATACCCTCCACACCCAACATCCAGCGCCATGCATCTTCTCCAATACCACTCAAGAGATAGTTGGATAGAAAGGCTACCAAAATCCCAAAAACAATATTGAATTGATATAAACCTACCAGTTTGCCCCGATCCCTGGGAGGCGCTATTTCAGAAATGTATGCCGGAGCTGCAATAGTGGAGGCCCCTACCCCCAAGCCCCCTAAAAATCTAAAAAAGGCAAAAGTGAAAGGGTCATTGGACAATGAGGATCCCAAGGCAGACACCGTATAAAAGATACCGATCCAGAACAGGGTTTTCTTTCTGCCAAGCCTATTGGTAGGAATCCCCCCCAACAAGGCCCCTATTACGGTTCCCCACAAGGCCATCGCCATAACCACCATTCCATGAAAGACATCTGAAGACCCCCATAAGAGTTGTAATTTTTTATCGGCCCCAGAAATAACAACAGTATCAAAGCCAAAGAGAAATCCTGCCAATGCCGCTGTAATAGACCATATCAATATTTTGTTCATATCGCAAAATTTAAATACAACCACTAAACTATTATCAATAATCGAAGGGGTATTTTGCCTATGTTACAATTTGTTTTGATTTCGTTAACACTTTGCAAATAAATCGTAATTATCTTATTATCAAGTGTTTATAGGAGTTAAATTTTAAATATGAATCATCAGCAATTATACTGATGTAACCAAACTTTTAAAATTGATACAGAAACAACGGAAGAGTATTTATAAAATATTTAAAGAGATTTCTTATAGCCGCCAGGTGTAACGCCATATTTGCCTTTAAATGCAGTGGAAAAATAATTTGGGGATGAAAACCCGGTACCATACGCAATTTCAGATATGGATAAATTAGTGGATTCGAGCATAGATTTTGCCATATCCAATCTGTAGTTTGCAATATAGTCGCTTATGCTTATTCCCAACATGGCCTTGACCTTTCTGTACAATTGTACCCTGGAAATATTTAGGGCCTCAGCCAAATGTTCCACAGAGAAATCAGTATTATCCAAATTGTCCTTTATATTTTGGTTTAAATGACGCACAAAACTCTGTTCCGAATTCCCAAATGATGGTTGATCAATCTTGTGAATATTATTGGTATAATAGTACCTTAACTTCTCCCTGTTGTACAACAACGATTTTAAGGACTGGGTTAGAATAGAGAAGTTAAACGGTTTGGTCAGATATAGATCAGCCCCGCTCTGAAGGCCTTTAACAAACGATTCCTTGTTCCCCAAGGCTGTCAATATTATAACGGGAATGTGAGAGGTCCGCAGGTCGTTCTTTAATATTCTACAAATTTCAAATCCATTTTTATCTGGCAGGTTAACATCACATAAAACAATATCAGGTATTTGGTCAAACGCCAACTCAAGTCCATCCGTTCCGTCGGACAGTATCACGTCGTAGTCAACTTTCAACTTTTTATTTAGGAAAAATGTCAAATCCCGATTATCCTCAATCAACAAAAGAGAATGCCGCTCTTGCCCATTTCGTACTTCGAGATCTATATGAACCTCATCAAAACCGGTCGTCTCCTCCGACAAATTGATCAGGGTCGTATCTATTAATTCCGGATCAATTACTATTTGATCCTCATTAAAATGCGTATCCCCCTTGAACAGGGTAATAATAAATTCTGTCCCATGATAAGACTTAACTTCTATTTTACCAAGATGCAATTCTACAAATTGCTTACTCAGATGAAGACCTACTCCTGAGCTGTTCTTTCTATTATTGGAACCTTTAAAAAACGGTGTAAACACATGCTGAATTTCGTTTTGCGGAATACCTATTCCATTATCCTTAACATGAATGGCCACAGTACTCCCTTCACTATTGTCATGTATTTCAATATCGATCCGACCATTATCCGGTGTAAATTTAAAGGCATTGGACAGCAGGTTAAAATAGACCTTGTCCATTAAATTTCGGTCTATATACAACTGTAAATCCTCATTATTGGTAGAAATATTAAACTTTATAGATCTTTTTTGGGCCTCAACCCGAAATTCATTGAATATATTTTTGGAGAAGGTAAAAATATTTGTTTTTGAGGCTCTAATATTAAACTTTTTGTCCTCTACCTTTCTAAAGTCCAATAAATTGTTGATAAGCCTAAGTAGGCGGTTGGAATTATTTTGAATCAATTCCACTTCAAATCCAGTTTTATCACCTCTGACCTGATTGGATTCTTTTAAAGATTCCAATGAACTCATAATTAATGTTATAGGTGTTTTAAATTCATGGGACAGTCCTGTAAAAAAGTTCATTTTAACCTCATTGGTCTCTTTTAGTTCATTTGCAATTTTCTCGATTTGGTTTCTTTGGACGGTTATTTTTTTATTGGTGAGTTCCAATTGTCTATTCTTTCTAACGATAGCAATTTTGGAGTAGATACTATAGATTGCCAACCCCAGTATAATCAACGAGAATACAAGAATGATTCTCAAAATATTGTTTTGGGAATAATAGAGCTGCTCCTGTCTTTTTATGTCTGCTACCTGATCAGCAATGAGATCTTGTTGCTCAAAGATCTTATTAAATTGATTTTGCATAATATCGGCATTGAACCGATCGATAACCGTTGTTGCTAGGATATTGTTAACCGGTACAATTTCCTTGTTGAAAACACTCAAAGCGATCTTTATTGCCTCCGCCCCTCCTGTGGGATACAAAATAGTGGCGTGAAGGACGCCGTCCTTTACCATTTGAATACCTCCATTTGGCCCATTTAGACCATCCACACCTATAATTTTAATTTGTTCTTCCATTCCCAAACTCCTTGCCACCTCCCAGGCACCTAAGGCCATTCTGTCATTATGGACAAAAACATAGTCCACAGGTCCAATTTCCCGCAAGAGTTCCATAAAGCTACTGGTAATAGACTCTTTCTCCCAATCTCCTTGAATGGTCCCCATGAATTCCGTATTCGGGAGTTTATCCACAATCTGATGAAATCCAAGGCTCCTTTCTTCTGCCGGTGAAGATCCGGCCAAACCCCTAATTTCCATAATCTTTAGTGAATCACGCGCATTGGAAGCTATGATCTTCGCTGCATTTCTTCCCACTTCAATATTATCGGCTCCCACATATGCCGTATATTTTTGATTGTCCGTTTTCCTATCCACTACCAATACAGGGATACCCGCCTCCATTGCTTCTTCCACAATAGGGGTTACTGGCTTGGATTGTATTGGGGAAACAATAATTACATCCACACTATCTGCAATAAATGCCTTGAGCTGTTCAATTTGCTTTTGAACATTATAATTCGCATTCGAAATACTTAATGTTACATTGGGATACAAAGAAGCCTGCAGCTCCATGGCATTATTCATAGATTGCCTCCATTCGTCAGCTATCATGGCTTGGGAAAACCCAATCCTTATTTCCGCTTCATCCGTTTGTTTTGCACAGGATAATAGAAGGATAAATAAAGAAATAACAGAAATCAAAAAACTTCTTTGGATTCTCATAATAATAATTACGCTTAAGTGTCATCTTCACAAATTTGAAAAATATTTATATAGAACATTACATAATTCCAACAAATACTTTCAGGAGTTCGCCAAACTTTAAATTTATAATTTAATCCATTCCTATACTATTTTGCCAATATGAATCTTGAGTTATAGACTGTAATATATTCTATTAGCACTGCTTAGTTTTCTAAATTTTATTAAAGTTATTGTTTTTAAATCGGTTCATTTTCTAATTCCAGTACCACAATTTCCTTATCTACTTCCAATTTCTGCCTTAACAATTGCATATCATCGGATACCTTTCTCTCTATAACCTTGGCATAAATTTGAGTTGTTGCCAGTTTCGTATGCCCCAACATTTTGGAAATGGTCTCGATAGGCACCCCATTGGTCAGGGTGACCGTGGTCGCAAAAGTATGTCTGGCCATATGAAAGGTAAGATTTTTATGGATCCCTGCTGGTTCTGCTATCTCCTTCAAATATGCGTTCATTTTCTGATTCGAGATTTTCGGAAAGATTGTGCCGTAAACCTTGCCTCTCTTATCGCTCTTGTACTGTCTTACTAGATCAATTGCCTTTGGCAGCAAAGGGATCTTGACCGCATTTCCCGTTTTTAGCCTTTTGGTAATGATCCAGTAGCTTTTATCTACACCCATTACCACACTCTTATTGGTCAAATGCATTAAATCTGCATAACTGATACCCGTATAACAACAAAATACAAACATATCCCTTACGGTTTTTAACCGTTCAGAATCAATATCCAAATCCTCCAAATTTTTCAGTTCTTTGGCAGTTAAAAACCCCCTGTGTGTGGGAACCAGTTTTTGCTTAAATTTGCGGAATGGATCTTTGTCTATCCATTCAATGTTATAAGCCAAGGTTATCATTTTACGCAACCGCTGTATATGTTTCATTACCGCATTATTTCCTATCTTTTTTTGATAATGATTTGGTTTGTGCCCTCGTAAGAAATTCTCAAAATTCAAAATGAATTGATAATCAAGTTCCGCAAGTTCTATATCGTTCACTTTATACTCCTTTTGTAGAAAAAGCAGTATATACTTTTGGCTAGTAAGGTATAAACGAGAGGTATTATATTGCAGTTTGTGGAACATTTTGGCATTGTGATATTCAATAATATCCCTTAAAGTGTAACGGGCTACTTTATCATTTCCAAGGAATTTTGATTTGATTATCTGAGGGGTAATACGCTTATCCTCTGCTCGTAATTCTTGATAGCATTGAAATAGTTCGGAATACACCTCGCCTAAGTATTGATTAAGACTCTTGGAAATTCCACCTGTCCCCTTCACTCGTTGCTTTTTAGGGTCCCAAAGATGGATATCGATTCGCCTTTTGAGACTAATATTTAGTTTTTTACCGTCGACAGTAATCCGGACATAGAGTGGAGCCAGGTTGTTCTTGGTTCTTTTGGCGTATATCCAGAATAGGATAGAAAATGTTGTGGTAGAGCGCATGACGATCATCTTTAAGTTAAACTTAATCTAAGACGAAAGTCAAATCCCCAGCAAAAAGTTCATCTTAGAGCTTAAAACCAATACGTTTCAAGTTAAAGTTACGAAAACATTCAGAAGAAATATGTTGACGAATTGTGAACTTTTTTATTGCATATCATTTGATACCAATTGATATCAAAAAAATGTAACTACCTGAAAATCAATAGTTTTTATTTTTTATTAATCTCCTTTGACAGCTAAAAAGTAGCCTCACCAGGAATCGAACCTGGATCTAAAGTTTAGGAAACTTCTATTCTATCCGTTGAACTATGAGGCTATTGGCAGTTCATTGATTTAAACTGCGGCTGCAAAAATAAAATTTATTTCATAAAAACAATCAATACTGCAAGGATTGTTTTCACATATCTACTTCAGTTTATGTTTTTTAACCTATAAAGCAGCATATCTATGCATAATTATCTTTTTTTAGCAACAATTTTAGAGTATTCCCATAAAACACCTCCAATTGTTAAAAATGTGTAATCATAACAACTATATGAACTAAATTTTTTACATTGCTTGCTTAAACGTTTAAGTTAATATTAAACCTATCAAAACAAGCTAATAATGAACAACCGGAAATATACCATTGGGGTCGACTTCGGGACAGATTCCGTAAGGACCTTACTAATAGATTGTAGCAATGGCGATATGCTAGCTCAGGCCGTTGCTCCTTATAAACGATGGAGTCAGGGCTTGTACTGCAACCCATCGGCAAATCAATTTAGGCAGCACCCATTGGATTATATAGAAGGGATTCAGCAAACCATTAAAAAAATTACAGTTCCCCTTTCCAAGGAAATCATAAATGGTATTGCGGCCATTTCAATAGCTACTACGGGCTCCACCCCAGTGGCTATTAACAAAGAGGCCCTTCCCTTGGCACTGGTACCCGGTTTTGAGGACAATCCCAACGCTATGTTTATCCTATGGAAAGACCATACTGCAGTAGCAGAAGCCCAGGAAATAAACCAATTGGCGCACAGTGGAGCGGGTCAGGACTACACCAAATACAGTGGGGGCGAATACTCCTCTGAATGGTTCTGGGCAAAGATACTACATACCCTACGGGCAGACAGTGCTGTTAAGGAAGCTGCCTATTCTTGGGTAGAGCACTGCGACTGGATTCCGGCATTGCTCACTGGAAACACCAACCCATTGGCCCTAAAAAGGAGCAGGTGTGCCGCAGGACATAAGGCTATGTGGCAAGCCGATTGGAACGGCTTGCCCCCTGATGAATTCTGGACAAAGCTAGACCCCTTACTTTCTGGCTTAAGGGATAGGCTGTATACAGACACCCATACCTCCGATCAAATAGCAGGAACCCTTTCCAAGGAATGGTCAGATATCCTTGGTTTGCCCCAAGAGGTAATTATAGGCACTGGATCTATAGACGCACACATAGGGGCTATTGGTGGTGCCATAAAACCATATCATATGGTAAAGGTCATAGGAACCTCTACCTGTGATATGATCGTTGCACCATCAGATGAAATTGGCAACAAATCTGTTCGTGGCATCTGTGGCCAAGTAGACGGCTCAATCCTTCCCAACATGATAGGACTCGAGGCCGGCCAATCGGCCTTTGGTGATCTCTATGCTTGGTATAGGGATATCCTGCTATGGCCAGCGCAAGAAATTGTGGACAGCAGTGAACTACTGGACGAACCTACCAAGTCAGCCTTATTGGAAGAGATGACCCAGAAAATGCTATCGCAATTAACTGAAGCAGCCAGCAAAATAGAAATCCAGCAATCCGCAGCCGTGGCGCTGGACTGGATGAACGGTAGAAGAACCCCAAATTCCAATCAGAACCTAAAAGGAGCCATACAGGGACTGACCTTGGGCACAACTGCCCCCCATATTTTTAGGGCCTTGGTAGAAGCCACCGCATTTGGCTCCAAAAAAATAATAGACCAATTCCTTCAGGAAGGGGTACGTATAGATGGCGTAATCGCGATTGGAGGGGTGGCCCAAAAGTCGGCATTCGTAATGCAAATTCTAGCCGATGTTCTAAACTTCCCCATAAGGGTTGTTAAATCGGAACAGACATGTGCCTTGGGAGCTACCATGGCAGCCGCCGTAGTTGCAGGCATATATAATTCATTTTTGGAGGCACAGACCGCAATGGGAAGCGGCTTTCAAAAAGAGTACTTCCCCATTCCTGAAAATGTAAAAAAGTATACCGCCCTATACGCTAAGTACTCAGAATTGGCCCATTTTATAGAGAAACAAGAATTGAGGGAAACCACCTCAACCAATGCCTAGTAAAACCCCAATTAAGAAACAGATAATAACAAAACGAAATTTTAGAAAATGCAAAACAATCACAACCACCTGGGAGCCATACCAAAAGTAGGGATAAGACCTGTAATAGATGCCCGTTTGGGCGGAATTAGGGAGTCCTTGGAAGAAACCACTATGGCCATGGCCCAAAGAGTAGCCAATTTTCTTTCTACCAACCTTAAAAATTACAACGGTACAGCCGTAGAATGTGTCATTGCAGACAGTACTATAGGGAGGGTTCCCGAAGCACAGAAATGTGAGGAAAAATTTCTTAGGGAAGGAGTTGGGCTATCTATCACCGTAACGTCTTGCTGGTGCTACGGGACCGAAACCATAGATATGAACCCCACCCGTCCCAAGGCCATCTGGGGGTTTAATGGTACGGAAAGACCAGGGGCCGTTTATCTGGCTGCTGCCTTGGCGGGACATGCCCAAAAAGGAGTACCGGCCTTTAGCATATATGGCAAAGAGGTGCAGGAAAGTGATGATACGAGTATCCCGGAAGACGTTAAAAAACGCTTGTTGCAATTCACCAAAGCTGGACTGGCCGTAGCCATGATGAACGGTAAATCTTATCTGTCCATTGGAGCTGTTTCCATGGGGATAGCCGGGTCTATAGTGGACGAGAACTTCTTCCAAAATTACTTGGGGATGCGCAATGAATACGTAGACATGAGCGAGGTAAACCGCAGGATGCAACTGGGCATTTACGACCATGAAGAGTTTGAAAAAGCCCTGGAATGGACCAAAGCACATTGCAAGGAAGGCAAAAATTACAATGCCAAAGACCTGCAGAAACCCAGGGAACGTATGGATGAAGAATGGGAAGCCGTAATAAAAATGACCTTGATTTCCCGAGATCTTATGATTGGCAACCCAAAATTGGCAGCACAGGGCTTTGGGGAAGAGGCCTTGGGACACGGTGCCATCGCAGCAGGTTTCCAAGGGCAACGGCAGTGGAACGATTATATGCCCAACGGTGATTTTATGGAGGCCATATTAAACTCTTCCTTTGACTGGAACGGAATACGCCCTCCCTATATGATGGCTACGGAAAACGACAGCCTTAACGGCATCTCCATGTTATTTGGCTACTTATTGACCAATCAGGCACAGATGTTTTCCGATGTGCGGACCTATTGGAGTCCGGCTTCAGTGGAAAGGGTTACCGGCCATACATTACAAGGTAAGGCCGCCAACGGCATTATTCATTTGATCAATTCCGGCTCCTCAACACTGGACGGTACAGGGCAACAGGAAATTAACGGGGAACCGGCCATGAAACCTTTCTGGGATATTTCCGAGACAGAGGCCGAAAAATGCTTAAAAGCAACGGATTGGCCTCCTGCCATGTACGAATATTTTGGTGGCGGCGGATACTCCTCCCACTTTGTTACAAAAGGCGAAATGCCCGTAACCATGTGCAGGATAAATTTGGTGAAAGGATTGGGGCCCGTAATGCAAATTGTAGAAGGTTGGACAGTAGAGCTACCCGATGCGGTACACCAAACCTTGGACGAACGAACCAATCCTACCTGGCCTACCACCTGGTTTGCTCCCAGACTAAACAGTTGTGAGGCCTTTAAAGATGTCTATAGCGTTATGAACAACTGGGGAGCCAATCACGGTGCCTTTAGCTATGGGCATTTTGGGGATGAAATCATAACACTTTGTTCCATGCTACGTATACCCGTAAACATGCACAATGTAGAAGCAGAACGTATTTTTAGGCCCAAGGATTGGGCTTCCTTTGGAATGGATCAGGAAGCGGCCGACTATAGGGCCTGCGAGAATTACGGACCCCTATATTAAAAAAGTAGTTCCGACGAAAATAGCTGGAAGAAACAACCGGATTTTATGACTTGAAAAATAAAAGCATACCCTCTAAATAAATACAGCATGAAAATTAATTTCCATTTGGTCATAATGCTAGTGTCGATATTCCTGACAGCAAACTTCTATGGTCAAAAACTGCAGAAAAAGGTCAAGCATGTAAAAGTATATTATGAAGAGGGCATGTTTGGCGGTTGGCCGGCCAACCATGGCATATGGAATTGGGGCAATGAGATTTTGGTAGGTTTTTCCAAGGGCAATTACAAGGACTTGGGACCAGATCGTCATAATTTTGATAAAGAAAATCCGGAATACCACGTACTTGCCCGTAGCATTGACGGAGGAGAAACCTGGAAGTTGGAAGATCCCGGTGCTGGGGATGGAGACCTTGTGGTTCCCGATAACGGAAGTTATCATGGCCTAATAAGAAAAGATGTTAAAGTCCCTGAACCGATTCCAGCCGAACAAATTGATTTTACCCACCCCGATCTGGCCTTTACAATCCGTATGACAGACCATAATGGGGCAGCATCACGGATATGGTATTCCTATGACAGGGGGAAGGATTGGCGGGGCCCATTTAGTCTTCCCAATTTTGGAACACCCGGTATAGGTGCCCGGACAGACTATATTATTGACGGTAAAAAGGAGTGCATGCTATTTCTTACCGCAGCCAAAAACAACGGTAGGGAAGGTCGTGTAATGTGCGTAAAAACAACCGATGGCGGCAAAACCTGGGACTTTGTGTCATGGATAGGACCAGAACCTGAAGGTTTCTCCATAATGCCCGCCTCGGTAAGGTTGTCGAATAATGAAATTTTGGTCACTACCCGCAGAAGGGAAGATTCACGCAGGTTTATAGACGCCTACCTTTCAAAGGACAATGGAGCAACTTGGAACCCTTTGCCTAACCCGGTGGAAAATTGTGGCCAGGGCAATCCCCCAGCCATGGTAAAAATGAAGGACGGAAGAATATGTCTAATCTATGGATATAGGGCCTTGGAGGAGGACATCAACAACAATCGGGACAAGAGTGAAATCAGGGCAAAAATCAGTAAAGACAATGGAAGAACATGGAGCGAGGATTATGTGCTGCGCGATGATGGTTCCGGAAAAGATCTTGGATACCCCAGGGTAGTACAGCGGGCAGATGGCAAAATTGTAGCCCTCTATTATTTTATGGACAAGGATACTGGCCCTGAACGCTATATAGCGGCCACCATTTGGGAACCCCCATCAATTGAAGAGTAAAGTTCATTATTATAAACCTACATCCTGATACAAGTTCCCCAATATTGATTGTTAAATAGATAAAACAAAAATCACCATGAAAAGCATTCACTATTTTCTAACCGTACTGACTTTTATCATCATCTCTTGCAAGAACAAATCGGAGAAAACTGCCACTTCAGAAGAACTTAAAAGCAGCAACGACATCACCGGAAATTTCACTTTACCTCCCTTGTCCCAACCAGGGCAGGGAGCCTATTTAAGTGGGGAGCTTATCTATCCTTTAGACAACAAACCCACCCCGGAATGCCATGCCTCTACCATAGTGGAGACCCCTTCTGGGCTGGTGAGCGCCTTTTTTGCCGGCACCCATGAAAAAAATCCGGATGTGGGGATCCGGGTATCCAGAATGGTGGATGGTAAATGGACCTGGCCGGAAGAGGTAGTGAACGGGGTACAAAACGATACCTTGCGCTATCCCTTGTGGAATCCCGTACTATTTCAGCCCAAGGAAGGCCCCTTGATGTTGTTTTATAAGGAAGGACCGGATCCAAGAACCTGGTGGGGCATGCTAATAACTTCTTCCGATGACGGAAAAACATGGTCCCAACCTCAAAAAATGGGAACGGACGAAAAAATAGGGCATGTGTTGGGTCCCGTAAAAAACAAACCTATACAGTTGGAAGACGGAACTATCATTAGTCCCAGCAGTACAGAAATTAAATTGGAAGATGGTGATGTGGATTGGATGGTGCATTTTGAAATAAGCAAGGACAATGGCAAAACCTGGGAGGTTGTAGGGCCAATAAACGACGGAAAGGAATTTGATGCCATTCAGCCCAGCATCCTTACCTATCCCGATGGGAAAATGCAGGTATTGTGTAGAACAAGGCAGAATGTAATTTCCCAAAGTTGGTCCGAGGACCAAGGACAGAACTGGAGCAAAATGACCGCCACGGAACTTCCCAATCCCAATTCGGGCACCGATGCCGTAACCCTGGCCGATAACAGACAATTGCTTATTTACAACCATACGACCAAAGAGGGGGAGGAACCAAAAGGCAGAAATATGCTTAATTTGGCCATATCCGATGACGGTATCAATTGGAAACCTGTCATGACCTTGGAAAATAAACCCGCCAAAGCTGGCTATTCCTATCCGGCCATTATCCAAACTTCAGATGGCATGGTACACATTACCTATACCTATATGAGGCAATCTGTAAAACATGTGGTCATAGATCCTAAGAAACTGTAGGCTTACTGGAAATAAAAGAAGATGGGAATAAACGGGAACACGTATGACAAACAAGAAATAAACATGAAAAAATTGAAGGGCATAGTAAAACTGTATTTCAAGGCTGCTATATTGCTGCTGCTTACAATTCTTATGTTTTGTTTTGGTTGTAAAGAACATAAAACAAAAGACTACCCAGATCCCGTGACCAATCCAGAATCTAAATTGATGCTGGACGGCGAATGGTTGCATGACCCCCATGAAATTAATTTTGACCAACTTCCCAAAATCCCTGTTGAACATACCGTGGTAAGTGATGTGACCCCAGATGGTGTAAACCAACACAATTACTTGGCGTACTATGACGATCAATATTGGCTTATTTGGAGCGATGGCCCAGGTGTTGAAGATAGAGTGGGACAGATAGTAAAGTATTCCACCAGCCCTGATGGACTTAATTGGGAAGCCCCTAAATATCTAACCCCCTACCCCGAAGGTTCTGAACCCGAATCCCCACATTACAACACTAGGACAGACCAGGGCCTCAGATGGATTTCCAGAGGGTTTTGGGAATATGAAGGTGAATTTCTGGCTTTGGCCTCCTTGGACGAGGCTGCAGGATTTTTTGGCCCCTCCCTAAGGCTACATGCCTTTAGGTGGGACAAGGAATCTATAACATGGGAATACCATGGAGTAGTTATGGAAAATGCCATCAATAATTTTCCGCCCAAGAAATTACCCAATGGAGAGTGGCTCATGTCGCGCAGGTCTTTTGACTATGCTGAAAAGGGTGTTGATTTTATGGTAGGGGCAGAAGACAGTTTTGACCAATGGGAAGTCTATCCCGTTTTTGGAACAAGTACCCATTTGGAAGCGGAAGAACCTTATTGGTGGATATTGCCCGACCAAAAGAATCTTATGGCCCTTTTTAGGGACAATCGCAAAAGCGGGTTTTTGTATCGCTCCTTTTCAACGGACAATGGCCGTACTTGGAGCTCACCTGTTCAAACCAACTTCCCCGATGCAAGATCCAAATTTCACGGTCTACAATTGCAGGACGGAAGATATGTTCTTGTTTCCAATTCCAATTATAAAAAAAGGGACCCATTGACCTTGGCAATAAGCGATGACGGCATGGTATTCACCAAAATGGGCTATTTGGTTGGAGGAAGACACATTGACTACCCCCATGTGCTGGAGCACAATGGACATTTATTAATAGCCTTTGCCGGGGATGCCAAACAGAAAATAGAAGTGGTAAAAGTTAAGATTTCGGATTTGGACAATTTGTAAAGAATTAACAAAACCAACACAACAAATCTACATTAGCAATTATCCATTTATAACACACCTATATTGCCGAATAGACAATAAAAACTAGGTGCAAATAAAATTAACACAAAATAAAGTTGCTTTTTTTAGATATATTATTTAATATAGCTTAATCGTTAAAGCTAATGACCATATCAAAATCACAAAAATACCACAACAATTTAAGCCATTAACCTAAAGTAACCATCACCAACCACATTCATTTTCACAATGAAAACAACAAGGCAAACTAAAATAGAACAATTATTTAAAAAAAACTATCGTGTTTATTGTTTGCTTTCGTACAGTTATGTATCCCAATGGGAAATTGCCGAAGATATTGTACAAGATGTCTTTGTAAAAGTATTGACCAAGAAGGACAACACAGTACTCCTAAACATCAATGCCTATGTTTGGAGGGCCATAAAGAACAATAGCCTTAAACATATTTCGCGCACCAAAAAAATTGAATCCTTAGATGAAAACTGTTTGACCATACCCTTGGAGGAAGAGCCTTTAATACAAGAAACAAATAGAACTTCTATACTCCAAGAATCCATAAATAAATTACCACTTGGTTGCAAAAGCGTATTTGAATTATGTGCCTTGGACGGACATAAATATAACAGTGCCGCCAATCATTTGGGCATTTCTGTAAATACCGTAAAAACACAGATGAAAAAGGCTTATAAAATTTTAAGGCACGACTTAAAAAATTACTATTTATTATTATTCTTACTCCTTTTAAAATAGATTTTCACATTTATTCTATTTTTTTTCAATAATACATCACCCTATTCAACTTTTTTGGTTCATACTAGTAAGTGGCCAATTTAATTAGGTCATTATCTCAAAGAGTGAATATGGACATTGCCCACATACTTGTAAAGAAGCTTAATGCGACCCTATCTGTTGAAGAACAGAAATGTTTTGATAATTGGATTCAAGAATCTGATGAGAACAACAAGCTTTTCTTGCGTCTACAATCTTTACATACTAAAGGCAAAAGTATATCCAATGTAGAAGACATCGAAATTGAAACGGCTTGGACCAATGTTTTGAAAGTTGCAAAATCAAAAAAAAATAACAAGAAAACCTCCGTCCTTCTAAAAATAAGCAAATACGCCGCAGTTTTTATTGGGATTTTCACAATAGGATATCTTTACCGGGCAACCAACAATTCAACAGATTCATTCACAGTAAATAAAGATGCAATAACACTACAACTGGAAAATGGGGAAATACAGCAAATTTCTCCTGAAAAGATACAAACTATTACCAATAGTAAAGGGCAAAAACTTGGTGTACAAAATGGAATCCAGCTTAATTATCTTAACAATTCAGACATTGACAAACTCTCATATAATGTATTAACGGTGCCTCATGGTAAAACATTTAAACTGATACTATCGGACAGTTCCTCAGTATATTTAAATGCAGGATCATCCTTAAAATACCCGGTCAAATTCATCAAAGGACAAAACAGACAAGTATTCCTTACCGGGGAAGGCTACTTTGATGTTCATAAGGATAAAGCGCATCCTTTTATAGTGACCAATGGAACTATGGACGTAAGGGTATTGGGAACAAAATTCAATGTTTCGGCCTATCCAGAAGACAAAGAAATAAACACCGTTCTGGTTGAAGGTTCTGTTAGCCTTTACAATAACGAGAACGACTATAGTCCCGAAACATCCAGTCTATTAAAGCCCAATCACAAAGCGTCATGGAATCGTGAAAATGACAATATTACCTTTAAAAATGTTGACACGGATATTTATACCAGTTGGATCAATGGTAAGTTGGTAATCAAAAAAATGCCTTTTAAAAATATAATCCAAAAATTGGAGCGCCATTATAAGGTAACCATCAACAATACATACGAACAATTGAACAATCAAGATTTCACAGCAACTTTCGACATAGAGTCTATAGATGATGTGCTGGCCACATTTGCTCTAGAAACACCATTTGAGTACACCAAAACAGACAACCACATTGAAATATATCAACCTAAAAAAGAAAACGAAGCGCCTATGGAATAACTTATAATATTTAATCAAATCAATTAAATACTGTTGATATCCATAAAAAAAATCGGAAAATGTTGCACCATTTCCCGATTAGCGATAATCAACTATTACTAGTCAACTAAAAACATTACAAAATTATGGAAAAAAATAATAGGGTAGGCTATACTAGGCCTTATTCGTTCAATCTTAGTTTAGCCATGAAACTAACGACCATCCTTTTAATCCTTTCAATCTTTACCGTACAGGCCAACTCCTATTCCCAAAAGACCAAGGTAACCTTAGATATGAAAAAGGTGTCTTTTCAGAAAGTATTTGAGGAAATAGAATCGCTCACAGATTTTAAATTTTTATACGATAATCAAAAAATTGATGCAGAAAAATTAGTTTCTGTAAAGGTCAGCAACAAACCAATATCGGATGTCCTAGATAATCTATTTAAGGATACTTCAATATACTATTTGGTTAGACACAAACAGATAGTCCTCAAAATACAGAATACTCCAATCCCTGCCAAAAGCAAGGAAGAAAGTACAATTATTGAAGAAGTAAAATCAGTACAAAATATAGTTTCAGGAACCATCACCGATGATAATGGACAGCCCCTGCCAGGAGCCAACGTGGTGGAAAAAGGAACCACAAATGGGGTTACCGCCGATTTTGATGGTAATTTCTCTTTAACCCTGACCAAAGAATCCCCTGTCTTGGTCATTTCCTATGTTGGCTTTTCTACTCAAGAAATAGCAGTTGATGGACAAACAAACCTCTCCATAAGCTTGAAAGAAGATGCTGCAGGTTTGGAGGAAGTAGTGGTTATTGGATATGGTACGCAGGTAAGAAGAGATGTTACGGGTTCTATTGCCTCCTTAAACGAAGATTCCTTTAGCGCACAAGCCAATACGAATGTAGACCAGATGATTCAAGGTAAGGCCGCTGGGGTACAGGTGGTACAAAATAGCGGTGAGCCTGGAGGTGGCATGTCCATCAACATACGCGGTGTTGGCTCTATTAACGCAGGGAGTTCTCCTCTATACGTCATAGATGGATTGCCTATTAACAATAGTCCAGCAATTTCACAAACCGGAAATGAAACTGCACCGACAAGATCTCCAAGAAACCCTATAAGTTTTTTAAATCCAGAAGATATTGCTTCTATAGACATTTTAAAGGATGCTTCGGCCACAGCCATTTACGGTTCAAGGGGAGCTAATGGTGTGGTTATGATTACAACAAAAAAAGGGAATTCCGGGGATTTACGTATTGACTATAGCACGCACATAGGATTTAATCAAGTTCATAATCGTCTAGAACTTCTAAATGCTGAGCAATATACAAATGGTATTAATTCATTAATAGATTTAGGTGCAGGTAGTGAAGCTGAAAGAGTAACTCCAATACAAGGGAATGGTACAGATTGGCAAGATGTGGTGTTTCGGGATCAAGCCATTTTGCAAAAGCATAACATAAGCTTTTCTTGGGGAAATGGAAATACCTCATATTTAGCAACCCTTAATAACACAAAAGAAGAAGGGTTGGTGAAAAATACTGAATTCGATAGGTTCAGTGGTCGTTTTAACTTAAATCACAAGACCGATAAAGTAAATTTTGGAATAAATACCACCTTGAGCTATATAAAGGACAATTTTGTTCCCAATGGATTCGACGTAAACCTCAGAGGTGGGGCAATAAATGCTGCCAAATTATATGATCCAACTTTAAGTGTTAGAAATGAAGAAGGCGATTATGTAACCTCTGAATTCTTCGACATAGATAACCCACAAGCCATAATAAGAGGAAATCACATCTCTGGCAATAGATATCGCTATCTCGGATCGGCTTTTTTGGAGTATTTTCTTTTGCCCGACCTATCCATGAAGATGAACGTTGGTGCTGATGTAAATAATGAGGATAAATCAGTTTATAAAGACAGAACTACCATAATAGGCAATTCCTTGGGAGGGGTTGCATCTGCATATAGCGCAACAGAATCCAATTATCTGTTGGAAGGAACAATGAATTACACAAAAAAAGTTGATAATCATGATATTAGTGCTCTATTAGGAATTACCACACAAAAATTTCAAAGAAGGTTCAACTCACAAGATGCCAATAATTTTACAACAGATGCAACACTTGCTACTAATTTTGGGTTGGCTGATAGATCTACATTAGTCAATAACAGTAGCAAGTCTACCAATAGCCTATTATCCTATTTAGGTAGGATCAACTACAAATATTTAAACAAATATTTGTTGACCGCCAGTTACCGTATTGATGGTTCCAGTCGTTTTGGTGAAGGAAATAGGTTTGGGTATTTTCCATCAGCATCAGCCGGCTGGCTAATAGATCAAGAAGAGTTCTTCTCCAATGACATTGTTAACACTCTTAAATTAAGGGCCAGTTGGGGACAAACAGGAAACCAAGAAATTGGCAACAACCGAGCTCTTTCCACTTTTGGCACTGGAAATTCCTATGTTTTGGATGATCAATTCGTCACCACCTTAAACCCTAGCAGAATAGCCAACCCAGACTTAAAATGGGAAACCACTGAACAAGTAGATATTGGAATTGATTTCGGACTACTAAACGATAGAATATCAGGATCTTTTGCATGGTACAACAAAAACACCACTGATATGTTGCTAAATCTACCTGTGCCCACATCAAGTGGTTTCAGAAGTCAGTTGGTTAATATAGGAAGTATGAAAAATACAGGTATTGAAGTTGGCCTAAATACTTATAACATTACCGGAAAAAACTTTACATGGAACTCTAATATAAATGTTTCTACGCTAAAGAATACAGTAAAGGATTTAGGAGGAATACCAGAAATACTTTCTGGCACATTTGGAGCTGCCGCCAATCAAGTAGGAATTATTAAACCAAATGAACCGTTACGATCATTTTATGGGTATGACATAGTTGGGGTTTGGCAACAAGGTGATGATTTCAGCCAAATTACCAATAATGTGCAACCAGGGGATTTCAAATTCAGGGATATAGATGGAAGCGGTACTATTGATGGAGATGACAGGGTTATTCTTGGGAATTCCTTTCCTGAGTTTACATGGGGCTTCACCAATAATTTTGACTACAAAAACTGGAACCTGAATATTCTTTTTACTGGTGTTGAGGGTGTAGAAATGATTAATGGTAATCTATTGGAACAGTATTATCCTAGGTCTGGGGTGAGAGTCAACAGGTTTTCTGAACCATTTCTTAATAGATGGACCCCACAGAATCCTACTAATGACCAGCCTTCCTATTTAGGATTAAGTCAACAGGGGCAAGGGGTAAATTCCAAAACAGTTGTAGATGCATCCTATGCAAAATTACAATCCGTACGTTTGAGCTATAGCATATCTCAGAATCTTATAAAGGACACGTTTAAATCGGCAGAAATCTACATTACAGGCTTAAACCTTGTAACTTTTTCAGATTATCAAGGCTTCGATCCAGCGTTAAACCCCAACGGAAGTGCTAATTTTCGAATAGATTGGAACGGCTACCCATCAGCCACTACTATGTTGTTAGGCCTAAACATTGGGTTTTGATTTAATTAAAAATTATTTAAACGATACATTATGAAATCTATTATAAAAATAAGTCTAATTGCACTTATCTCACTATTATTTATAAGATGTGAATCAGTTATAGAACCTGAAATATACTCAGAAACTGCACCTGACAAATTATTTAACTCCTTACAAGGGGTTGAGGCCATATTATATGGTGCTTATGCAAATGCCGTGGAAATGGGTGGAAACAATGCAGCCCAACAGCTATCTGCTGAGGAAGGTATGACCGATGTAGGATATGCGAGTGAGGGAGCAATAGCCAACTGGGCCACTAATTTTCAAGATTTCATCTTGGACGGTTCAGGGAGTAGTATGTATTCTGTTTTTTGGAACGAGCCCTATGAAGCTATCAGAAATTCAAATATTCTTTTAGAAAACATACAGGAAGCCAACATTGACGAGGAATCCAAAATCTTAATCACAGCAGAGGCTAAATTCCTAAGGGCTTATAGTTACTACAAGCTATATATGCGGTTTGGACCTACTCCCTTGCGCACGAGCACAACACAGGAACTGGAAATCCCTAAAGCTTCAGAAGATGAAATCCTAGGATTTATAGAATCTGAACTACTGGAAGCTATACCCAACTTACCATCCCCTGGAACAGAAAAACAATGGGGAAGAACTCAAAAAGGAGCAGCAATGGGCGTTCTCACAAAAATGTATTTAAACACAAAACAGTGGCAGAAATGTGCCGATATGGCTCAAGACATAATAGATTTGAGTTACTATGAATTATTCCCGGAGTATTTTGGACTGTTTATGGTAAAGAATGAAAGAAATAAGGAACTTCTTTGGGTTAGAACAGCAAAAGCAGATCTTGGACGAACAGCGAACATTAGTATAATGAATTTTGTATGGCCGCAGAGTTTCGCCAGGGATCCCAAAACCGGTTTAGAATTCTGTGACGGTTGCCGGAATTTTGCCACCATGCTCAGATTTAGGGATGAATTTTATCTCTCGTTTGACTCCGAAGATAATAGGACCTCATTAATTTTGACCGAATATATAAACACCTCCGGCGAACTAATT
>CAXAVP010000031.1:0-26002 GCA_963972175.1 uncultured Arenibacter sp. | reverse complement strand
AGGGTATAAGAAAGCGGTATTTATGGATATCAGCGAAGAAAAATTTAAGGTATTAAAGGAATTGTATACCAATTCGGTGAGCGATTTTAAATCGGAACCAGACAACATTAAGGAGTTTATACCTTATGATACCAATGTAGGTCCGGAGTTGGCGGCGTTGACCGTAGTGGCCAATGCCATCATGAATTTGGATGAGTTTTTAACAAAATCATAGCGATGAACAGTTTAGACCGATTAATAAAAGAAAAGCTACAGCGGGACATACAGGCAAAGACCCGCCGACATTTTATAAAGGATTGTGTGGCCGGTATGGGCGGATTGGCCCTAGGTTCCCTCTTTATGGGCTGTAATTCATTTTTAGGCGATAACAAAAAGGGCAAGATTGCCCTTACCGAAAGGGATATTAACCCCTTGGCTTCCATGGCCCCTCCCTTTCCCGCCAAGGTGAAATCTGTTATATACCTGCATATGGCCGGTGCTCCTTCACAATTGGAAATGTTCGATTACAAGCCTACCTTGCAAAAATTGAACAACCAGGCCTGTCCACAATCCCTTTTGGAAGGGAAAAAATTTGCCTTTATTAGGGGAGTCCCTAAACTTTTGGGACCACAGGCAGAATTTAGGCAACATGGGGAGTCTGGTAATTGGGTGTCTAACTTCCTGCCCCATTTTTCTAAGGTAGTGGATGAAGTTGCTTTTTTAAAAGCTGTCAACACCGACCAGTTCAACCACGGGCCCGCACAGCTGTTTATGCATACGGGAAGCCCTAGATTGGGTAGGCCCAGTATAGGTTCATGGGTCACCTATGGCCTAGGTTCTGAAAATCAGAATTTACCAGGCTTTGTAGTACTTACCTCAGGAGGCAAAACACCGGATGCCGGAAAGAGTGTATGGGGAAGTGGTTTTTTACCCTCCGTGTACCAAGGGGTGCAATGCCGATCCAAAGGAGATCCTGTACTTTATATTGAAGACCCCAAAGGCATTAGCCGTAATCTTAAAAAAAGTACCATTGATGCCATTAACAACATCAATAAGAAAGAATTCAACGAATATTCAGACCCGGAAATACTGGCCAGGATCAATCAGTATGAAATGGCTTACAGAATGCAGACGGCGGTCCCAGAGGTAATGAACATCAATAACGAGCCAGAACATATCAAAGAAATGTACGGGGTAAAGCCTGGGAAGGAATCTTTTGCCAATAATTGCCTTTTGGCCAGAAAACTGGTGGAGGACGGGGTACGTTTTGTCCAGTTGTTCGATTGGGGCTGGGACAGCCACGGAACAGGTCATGACACGGCAGTTGACCTAGGGCTAAGAAACAAATGTACCGAAATAGACCGTCCTATGTCCGCCCTGCTCTTAGACTTAAAGCAAAGAGGACTGTTAGATGAAACCCTGGTTGTCTGGGGTGGCGAATTTGGCCGCACCCCCATGCAGGAAAACAGGGAAGGACAGGAAATGGCCTATAAGGGAAGGGATCACCATGGCGATGCCTTTACCATGTGGATGGCCGGTGGCGGTATTAAAAAAGGTGCCAGCCATGGCCTTACCGATGAGATAGGGTTTTCGGCCTTGGAAGGGCAGGTTTCGGTACATGACGTACATGCCACCATGTTACATCTTTTGGGCTTTGACCACGAACAGTTCACCTACGACTTCCAAGGAAGACCTTTCCGTCTTACCGATGTGGAAGGCCATGTAATTCATGACATACTTGCCTAAAATACAACCAACCCATAGCATGCGAATACTACTATTACTTATTGGATCTATATTACTCTCTTATGGACAGGAAAAAGTCCTGTTCTTTCAAACTGATTGGGGCAATCAATTGTCCTGGAACGACTTCTGTGAAAGGGCAAAAACCTCTGGTTATGACGGCTTGGAAATATGGCTGCCCTCGGGTTCTGACGATCAAAAAGACTTAAAGGCCGCTTTAAAAGAACACGGGCTACTGCTTAATCTTCTTCATGGCACCCATAAGGGACTGCCATTCCAAGAGAGCCTGGAACTTTACAAAAAGGGGTTAGAGGCCTTAATGCTGTGGAAACCCGTTCTGATCAATTCCCAAACAGGGAGCGATTTCTTTTCCTTAGAGCAAAACAAGGCCTTTATCGAGGTTGCCAATACCCTTAGTTCCCAATACAACATTCCCGTATACCACGAAACCCACCGGGGCCGTTTTAGTTATAATTTACCGGACACCAACACCTATTTAAATCTTATTCCCGACCTAAAACTTACCTTGGATATTAGCCATTGGATGGTAGTCCATGAATCGCTTTTGGAAGGAAAAGATGCGTTGCTCTCCACCGTAAAGGATAGGTCGCACCATATCCATGCCCGTATAGGCCATGCGGAGGGGCCTCAAGTAAACGACCCTCAAGCACCGGAATGGAACAAGGCCCTGGAAAGGCACTTGGGTATTTGGGAGGAAGTAATCCGAAACAGCTGGAAGAAACACAAAGGCGTTTTCACGGTTACTACAGAATTTGGACCTGCTGATTATATGCCCACCTTACCCTACACACGCATCCCGGTAACGGACCAATGGCAAGCAAATGTTTATATGATGAAACGTTTAAAGGAACGCCTAAAACTGAATAAATAGTTGATCAATGGAAGTAATTCAGCAATTAATAGGGCGCTTGCATCCCGTTGTAGTTCATTTACCAATTGGTTTTATCATTACAGGATTATTACTACAGTGGTTTGACCGAAAGAATCATGAATGGTCCAAAATAATCGCCATGGTCTTTTTATGGGGATTTATTTCCGCAACCATAGCCAGTATAAGCGGGTATTTATTATACAAAGGGGAAGGGTATTCCTTTGATACGGTGAAATTTCATTTGTGGTTTGGAATTGCAACGGCAATTTTCTCTTTGCTCATGTACCTTAGGTTGTTGCCCCCTTCCCAAATGGACTTTATTAGACGAATGCCAGTGGTACTCTTGTCGTTCCTCCTACTGTTCCTCATTTCCTTTACCGGGCACCTAGGGGGAAATATCACCCATGGATCGGATTATCTTTTAGAACCCTTGCCTAACAACATAAAATCCTTTTTGGGACTAGGCCCGGAACTGTATGAAATGCCAACCTTGGACGAAGAAAACTGGGAAGAGGCAGAGCTTTATACCGATGTGGTCCAGCCCATTTTGAACAACAAGTGCGTAAGTTGCCACAATGCAAAAAAGGAAAAGGGCCAACTGCAGTTGGAGGAAGAAAATGGAATCCTTAAAGGGGGTGAAAACGGTGCCATCATAGAAGCCAACGACCCGGAAAACAGTTCATTATATGCAAGGTTGATACTACCTTTGGAGCATGAAGACCACATGCCCCCAAAAGACAAGACCCAACTTACCCCAGATGAGATAGCCGTGATAAAAGCTTGGATAGCCCACAGCAACCCCTTTGACAAAAAAATTGGGGAACTTGGACTAAAAAAGAATCTGTTCCAATCCTTTTTCCCAAAGGCTGAGGACAACACCTACCCCCATGTGGAGGTTGCCCAAATTGCCAAGGACACCATTTCTGCACTTAAGAAAAAAGGCTTACATGTAGAACCAATTAGTGAAAATAGTAATTTCATTAAGGTATCCTGTATCAATAAACCCTCTTTTTCGGATTCGGATTTTGATTTGCTACTCCCCATCAAGGACCAGATAGTATCCCTTGATCTGGGTGGCACCCAAATAAGTGACGCAATTTTTGAAAAATTGGGATCCTTGCCACACCTTACCTTTTTAAAGTTGGACAATAGCGATATTACGGGAAGGAATATTGAAAGCCTGGAAGGTCTGGAATATTTAAAAAGTATAAACCTGGTAGGCACCAATTTCCAAGAAACCCATCTGCCAAAATTAAAGAAGTTCAAAAGCTTACAGACAGTGTATTTGTACAATACCCCAATCCAAAAACCGGAAAATGTTGAAAACCGAAAGTCCGGGGAATTGGTTTTGGATTATGGGGGCTATGAACTACCCGCCATTGCCACCGATTCTATTGTTTATTAAATAAACAGGGAAACCAACACCACACTGCAAGCCTATCCTTCTTAAGGGTAGGTACATAAGGTATGCCTTCAACTATCACTCCATAGGAATCATAAAGTAGGGAGCAAAAAATTGGCAGTTTTCATTTTCATTTTAATAACTACCTAAAATATCTTAGCTTAGGTACCCAGAATCCTAAGTCATGGACATAAGCAAAAAAATAGGCCTTCTACTGGGCCCAATTTTCTTTTTTCTTTTAACTAATTTACCAACTGCCCTTATATCGGAAAAAGCCGATGCCGTAATTGCCGTAGCCTTATGGATGGTTATTTGGTGGATTACCGAGGCGGTGTCAATTTCTGTGACTGCCCTCCTGCCCCTAATACTGTTTCCAACACTAGGTATAATGCCCATTAATCAAGTAGGAGCCAATTATGGAAGCCCTATCATATTTCTTTTCTTTGGCGGTTTTGTCATGGCCTTGGCAATGGAAAAGGTAAATCTACACAAGAGGATTGCCCTAAATATCATAAAAATTACGGGAACCACCCCCAACAAAGTAATACTCGGCTTTATGATCGCTACAGCTTCCTTAAGTATGTGGATAAGCAATACCGCCAGTACGGTAGTGATGCTGCCCATTGCCCTGTCTGTCATTGGGTTATTGGTCAATGATGCTGATGGTTTTACCAAGGATGATCGCAACTTTGCCCTCAACGTTATGCTGGGCATTGCCTTCTCTGCCAATGCCGGGGGTATAGCCACCGTTATAGGAACCCCTCCCAATTCTATCCTCATTGGCCTGTTGGAAAACGAGTACCAAATTGAAATCTCCTTTTTAAAATGGATGGTTATCGGATTGCCTTTCTCCATTATTATGGTTGCCATTAGTTACCTAGTACTGGTAAAGTGGCTATTCCCCAACAAACAGCTAAAATTCACTGGATCCAAACAAATAATCAAGGAAGAATTGCAAAAATTAGGCCCCACCAGTAGACGGGAGAAAATGGTACTTATCATATTTGGAATTACCGTCTTCCTTTGGATATTTAGGACCCTTATTAACAGTATATTCCCTCAGTTTGGGCTGTCCGATACCATAATAAGTATGCTAGCGGCCATAGTGCTGTTCTCTGTTCCCCTCAACCTAAAAAACGGGGATTTTATTTTACGATGGAAGGATACCGAAAAGCTCGCCTGGGGCATTCTGGTATTATTTGGTGGTGGACTTGCTCTTGCAGAAGGAATGTCTACAAGTGGTATTGTAGATATGGTAGCCAATGCAATACAAAACAGTGAGATAAGCATTCTCTTTACCGTAACCCTTTTGGTAATATTGATGCTTTTTATGACAGAATTGATGAGTAATGTTGCATTGGTGGCTGTACTTGCTCCGGTAGTGGCAGGGATAGCCATAGGCCTTAACATCCCTGTATTGTACCTACTCATACCTGTCACCATGGCCAGTAGCTGTGCCTTTATGCTCCCAATGGCCACCCCACCCAACGCTATTGTTTTTGCTAGTGGATATGTAAAAGTGTATCAAATGGCCAGAATAGGCATTCTTCTCAACCTCATTTCCGTTGGACTTTTGATCTTGATGTATCAATTTGTAATCCCCCTAATATTTTAAAGGCTCTAGCTTAAGATTAGATCATCATTAAAAACGTAGGGCCTGCATTTTCAGTTTTGCATAGGCCCTACAATTTGCTAATTCAAATACTTCTAAAAAAGTAATTTCCCTAATTTATAGACGACTATAAAACAAAACTGTTACACAATCCTTAGTAAAATCTACTTTTTTACAACAAAAAAACAATCAACTTAATTCAAACATCAATAGAAACGTTAAAAACATAACAAAATTCCAATATTCCTTTTACATTTTCGGAACTTACTTTTTTTTTGGTTCTTTGAAAAAATTCACGCATTCATCTAAATAAATTAAAATATGTTTAAAAATTTACTAACAAAAGCCTTGCTCGCATATTTGTTTTTGGCTTGCTTCCCCACAGCAGAAGCACAGATCTTTAAAAAGAAAAAAACAGTATCCGAACAGACCAATTCCAAGGACAAATCCAAAAAAGACGGCATACAACCCTATGAAAAAGTTATTACCAAAGAGGCCAAAACAGATAGAGGCCTGTTCAATATCCATGTGGTAGACGACAAACAGTATTACGAAATACCGGACTCCTTATTTAACAAGGAAATGTTGATGGTAAGCAGGATTGCCAAAACTGCAGCCGGTATTGGCTTTGGGGGCGGAAAAATAAACACCAAGGTACTCCGCTGGGAAAAGAAACCAAAACAGGTTTTACTAAGGGTGGTAAGCCATGACATTGTGGCTTCAGATTCCCTGCCCGTTCATGAGGCGGTAGTGAATTCCAATTTTGAACCTGTACTTTATTCCTTTGATATTAAGGCATTAAAAAAGGACTCCTTAAATCCGGCTACCGTCATTCAAGTCAATGAGCTTTTTGAAAAGGACGTAAATGCATTGGGTATGCCAGATTATTACAGGAAGAAATACAAGGTTTCCCGTTTGGACGCAGCTAGAAGCTATATAGACACCCTAAAGAGCTTTCCCTTAAATATTGAGGCAAGACATGTAAAGACCTACCTTGCTGGGAACCCTCCATCCAATGGTAGTATAGGATCTATCTCTATAGAAATCAATAATTCCATGATTCTACTTCCCAAAAAACCTATGCAACGACGTTATTTTGACGAACGGGTGGGATGGTTTGCACGGGGTCAAGTAGATTATGGCCTGGATGCCCAAGAGAGTAAGACTGTTCGTTATCTAGACCGATGGCGATTGGAGGTAAAGGATGAGGATATTGAGAAATTCAATAATGGGGAACTCGTAGAGCCAAAAAAACCAATAGTATATTATGTTGATAGGGCCACTCCAAAGGAATGGGTTCCTTTCATAAAACAAGGTATTGAGGATTGGCAGGTTGCCTTTGAAGCTGCTGGGTTTAAAAATGCCATCATAGCCAAAGACCCGCCATCACCTGAAGAAGACCCGGACTGGTCACCAGAAGATGTACGCTATTCCGTTGTGCGTTATTTGGCCTCGCCTATCCCTAATGCCAACGGTCCACATGTAAGCGACCCCAGAAGTGGTGAAATATTGGAATCTGATATTAATTGGTACCACAATGTGATGACATTGTTGCGGAATTGGTTCTTTGTACAGACCGCAGCCATTAATCCAGAAGCCCGAGGTGTAGCATTTAAGAAGGAAGTCATGGGGCGACTAATCCGATTTGTATCCTCACATGAGGTTGGGCACACACTTGGACTACCACATAATATGGGAAGCAGTGTAGCCTATCCCGTAGATTCGCTCCGGTCGGCTTCATTCACCAAAAAATATGGCACGGCTCCCTCTATAATGGATTATGCCCGCTTTAACTATATTGCCCAGCCCGGCGATGAGGGCGTAGCGCTGATGCCAGAAATAGGAGTGTACGACAAATATGCCATACGCTGGGGATACCGACCTATATTGCACAAAACAGATAAGGAGGAACAGGAAGTTCTGGATAAATGGATCTTGGAACACGCCGGAGACCCACTTTACCGTTTCGGACATCAGCAGGTTGGCGATGTGGTAGACCCCAGTTCACAAACAGAGGATTTGGGTGATGATGCCATCAAGGCCAGCGCATACGGAATAAAAAACCTGAAGCGCATTGTACCTAACCTTATTGAATGGACAGCCGAACCCGGCAAAAACTATGATGATCTGAGCACGCTTTACGGACAGGTGATTTCGCAATTTAATAGGTATATGGGACATGTAAGCAATAATATTGGCGGAGTATACGAACATTACAAGACCTACGACCAAGAAGGGTCTGTTTACACTCCGGTAAGCAAGGAACATCAAACAAATTGCCTCCAATTTGTACAGGAGCAATTGTTCACCACTCCCGAATGGCTTATAGATCCCAATATATTTAACAAGATTGAGTACTCTGGGGGTGTAGAACGAATAAGAAGCCTCCAAGTAAAAACCCTGAACAATATATTAAGTCTTGGCAAACTGGCTAGATTAATTGAAAACCAAACTGCCAATGGCAAGGAAGCCTACTCCCTTTTGAGCATGATGGGCGACCTTAGACAGGGTCTATGGTCCGAGCTTAGAAATGGAAAAAGCATAGATACCTACAGAAGAAACCTTCAGAAAGCGCATATAGAAAGGCTCGCTTATTTGATGACTGCCGATAACGAAGGGAAGAAACCTGCATCTGGTGGCTATCAAAAATCGACCCCGGTAAATATTGGTCAGTCAGACATCCGATCCGTTGCCAGGGCCGAACTGAACATCCTTAAGCGGGATCTTAAAAATGGCATTGGCAGAACATCCGATAAAATGAGTAAATATCATTTGCAGGATGCCGTGGTACGTATTGAAGCCATTTTGGACCCTGCCAATAATTAAAAAGAAATGGTAAACTGCTACCGCCAAAAATAGCCTTGTTCTTTTAGTTAGACTAAAGAATGAGGCTATTTTATATGACTAAATTACAGCTTCTAATTCCTAAAAATACCGTTGAACGGATACATTTCATCGATTAAGTACAAATTTTAACATTTTTTATTTATGATTCTTTAGTGTTTTTCCTACATTTAACCCAAGAACAACACCCCTGAATCATGTCTTATAAAATTAAAAGCCTTCTTTATTTTATTTGTTTTGTTGCTTCTGCCGTTCTATACCATACCTTGGAAACGGAATCTGAGCAGAAAGAATCGGCGGAAATACTTCAATTGGAAACCGCTCCATTGAAAAATGACCAAACCATTGCGGAGTTACAAGAAATACTGGAATAGCCGTAATTTTTATGGAACGTTTTTGTTCCTACCACAACTTTTGGACATTTTACAACCTTATTGTGTCTGTTTCACAACATTCATTTACTACAAGACCGTTGTTTGTATATCTTAGGGACATCTTTAAAGCCCAAATCTATGTCCTACAAAATAAAAAGTCTACTATATTTTATTTGTTTTTTAGTATCCATACTAGTTTACAACAACCTATCTGAGGATACAGTGACCGAAGAAGAATTATTAACCACGGAACCTTCAAAGGCCAATGTGGAATCGCTTGCCCACCATACGGATGGCGAACTTATTAGCGTACAATAAAAGATAAACACTGAATTGCTTTAAAAAGACTGACGTACCTAGCTACATCAGTCTTTTTTTTTACGAAAACTTCCATTAAGCCTTTTACCCCTTCGTACCCCTTACTACGATCATTAATGCTAATTTGAAGCCCAATCATAGTTATTAAATTCTCCCAAAAAAAACAGCCTCCGTTAAACCATAGTTTCATAAAGTCGTCCTATATACAAAATCGATAAAAATAAATATTATGAGAAAATTAGTAGTACTATTTGCTGTAATGGTTGGAGTAATTGCCACAGCACAAAGACCAGGTCACGAAAAAGGGGAAAGAGAAAACATGAAAGATTTGACCCTTGAACAAATGGCCACTTTACAAACCAAGCGTATGACACTAGCCCTGGATCTTACGGATTCCCAACAGAAGCAGATTCAAAGTATTAATTTAGAGCATGCAGCCCACAGAATGGAGAAAATGGATGAAATGAAGGAAAGAAGGGAAAGTGGGGAACGCAAAATTTTAAGTGCTGAGGAGCGTTACTCCATGCAATTGGCCATGTTGGACAGGCAAATAGCTGAAAAAGAACAAATGAAGCAAATTCTAAATAAAGATCAATATGCCAAATGGGAGAAATTGAAACTTAGGGAAGGTAACAGGAAAGGAAAGAGAAAAGAAGGTCGCAGGGAAAGAGGCATGGGAAAATAGTTGGTGTATCCTACTATTGATAAAGAGGCTGAAAGAGCGGTGACACCACTTTTTCAGCCTCTTATATTTAGACTTTTAGATCCCCGGCAATTTTGGATAGAGCTGTAATAGTATCATCCAAATCCTGATAACTCAGTGCATCGTTCAAGAAGTAACTCTCAAAGGCACTGGGCGGAAGATAAACACCTTCTTTCAACATACCGTGAAAATACTTTTTAAATATGTCGTTGTTCCCTTTGGCCGAGGTTTTAAAATCCACAACAGCTTCGTCCGTAAAGTGAACAGAAATCATAGAACCAAATCTGTTCATCTGGAAAGGTATATCATTATCTTTCAAAACCTTAGCTAAACCTTCACCCAAATATTTTGTCTTATCGGCAAGGCTTCTAAAAATTTCAGGCTTATTGTTAAGTTCGGTCAACATTGCCAAACCTGCACTCATTGCCAATGGATTTCCGCTTAGCGTCCCTGCTTGATATACTGGTCCGTCCGGAGCCAAATGCCCCATAATTTCATCCCTGGCAGCAAAGGCACCAACAGGCAATCCTCCTCCAATGACCTTACCAAAGGTTACGATATCGGCATCAATACCCAATACCTCTTGGGCGCCACCCTTGGCCAATCTAAATCCGGTCATAACCTCATCAAAAATCAGCAAAATACCTTCTTGGTTACACAGCTCCCTTAGTCCCTTAATAAAACTTTCATCGGGAATAATGCAGCCCATATTTCCGGCTATCGGTTCTATGATAATGGCGGCAATATCTCCCTTGTTCGCGGCTGACAAAGCCCTTACACTTTCCAAATTATTATACTGCGCCAATAAGGTATCCTTGGCCGTACCTTGGGTAACACCGGGACTATTAGGGCTTCCAAAAGTAACCGCACCACTACCTGCTTGGATCAAAAAAGAATCGGAATGGCCGTGATAACAGCCGGCAAATTTAATAATCTTATCCCTTCCCGTGAATCCCCTGGCCAAGCGCACCGCACTCATACAGGCTTCTGTTCCACTATTTACAAATCTGATCTTATCTATATTGGGAACCATGGATACCGCCAATTCTGCCAATTGGGTCTCTATTTCCGTGGGCATTCCAAATGAGGTACCTTTCTTTGCTTTTTCAATAACAGCATTAATTACAGGCTCGTAGGCATGACCTAAGATCAATGGCCCCCAGGAAGCAATGTAATCTATTAATTTGTTACCGTCCTCATCATATAAATAAGCCCCTTTGGCCTCCTTTACAAATATAGGGTTTCCCCCAACGGCTTTAAACGCCCGAACAGGCGAATTAACACCCCCGGGAATATAACGCTGCGCCTCAGCAAACAAAGCGCTGCTTCTCTTATAAATCATAAACTATTTAATTTTCTCAGATTTTACGGTCAATTTTTGACCTATTGCCAAATTGCTGTTTGACATTTTATTCAATTTCATGAGTTCCGGAATGGAAACAAAATAGCGCTTGGAAATAGAATAAAGGGTATCCCCTTTTTGCACTACATGAATTTTATAGTCATACTCTTTTGGCTCTTTCTTTACCATTTTCCCTGTCCCCAGCACTACCCTATCATACTTATCCAATTGGTAACGATCTATCAGGGCCAACAATTTCTGCGGATACTTCCTATCGGTTGCATAGCCCGCCTTTCTTAACCCATGGGCCCAGCCCTTGTAGTCATCGTGGTCCAAATTAAACAAAAAAGCATAACGCGCCCTGGACGTTAGAAAGATACTATGGTCCCTAAAGGAATACATAGGATGATTGTATTTCCTGAAACACTCACCCTTTGCATCATCGTCGTGAAAATCATAATCGCCTCTCCAGTCCGTATGGCATTTTATCCCGAAATGGTTGTTGGTTTTAGCGCTTAACTCTCCTCTACCGGCCCCACTCTCCAGGATACCTTGGGCAAGGGTAATACTGGCCGGAATGCCATAGGCCTGCATTTCAAACATGGCAATATCGGCAAAGGTGTCTATATACTCCTCTACACTATTTACACTAAACCTTTTAAATTTCCCTGTATCTTCTGGCAAGGCGTACTCCCCTTCATCCTTGGCCCCACTCCTTGTATTGGATTGGGAGTTGTTAGTAGCAACCGTTGTTCTTTGCTTTGGTTTTTTAGCATATGTAGTTCTTTTTTTTACACCACAGCTAAATAGGAACATTCCTAAAATCGTTGTTACTGCAATTCTTTTTATCATACTTTTATCAATGGTAGATTCTTCTTTTTTAAGACCAAATTCATTCCTTCCACTCCCTGTAAACCACCTGTGTGTACTGCCAATATTTTAATTCCCGCATCAAAATAATCCTGCTTCACCAGGTCTAAAATACCAAATAACAGCTTTCCTGTATATATAGGATCGGTAGGAATGCCAGTCATTTCCTTAAAATCATTTATAAAGGCTATTAACTCCTTGCTAACCTTGGCATAGCCCCCAAAATGATAATCAAGGTTCAACTCCCAATTTTCCTTGGTCACAAAATTACAAATATCTTTTTTTAGAAAATCACCTTTCAGTGAAGGAAACCCTATAACTTTCTGATTCTCTTGTGCAGCATTGATAATGCCGGCTATGGTGCCACCAGTTCCCACACTGCTACAAATAACATTAAAATCACTATCCTGACTGCCTAAAATCTCCTCACACCCTTTTATGGCCAGGGCATTGGTGCCCCCTTCGGGAACCCAATAGAATGCCCCTTCCTTCTCCTGTAACGCTTCCAAATATAAATTATTGGACCGCTGCTTATATTGGCTTCTACTAACAAACCTAAATTCCATACCATGTTCATGGGCCTTGGCCAGGGTTGGGTTTTTCCTCCAACTTTCAGCTAGTTCCTCGCCCCTTATAATTCCAATGGTTCGCAATCCATACTTATTTCCTGCATAGGCCGTGGCCGCAATATGATTGGAAAATGCTCCGCCAAAGGTTAATAATGTATGCTGATTCTGTTCCTTGGCAGCAAGGATATTGTATTTTAATTTACGGTACTTATTACCAGATATAAAGGGATGTATGAGGTCTTCCCTTTTAACGAAAAGGCGAAGCTGCTTTTCCTTTAGAATGGGGAGATGTACTTCTTGGTTAATTCCTTGCACGCTTAAGGGTTTTAGCCCCAAAGATATTTAATAAAGCTAAAAGGTCTTCTTTGCTGAAGATAATATAAATTGGATTCACAATGGTAGGCTTCGCGTTCAAAGCTAATATTTCTATAGGCCTTGTAGGCATCAAAGTATATTAGGAACCTAATAATTCCTTCCAAGATATAGAGAAGATAAAAAGGGACAATTAGCAATTCCTGCTGTTGCTTAAGATGAATCCGTTCATGATTTATTAAAATAGCATCCTTCCTGAGGGAAGCACTCTTAAGTATGATAAATGGCCAAAGCGAAAGCCCCACGTAGTTCTTATAAAAAAAATGTTTAAAAACTAAAATCATATCAACACTATTCCATTACTTTAAATATATAACCTTGATTTCAAAAGTTATTCCATAATCGACTTATTACCAACATAATAGGTTTAAAAGCAAGATTTACAGCCAATTCACATCAAAAAATAGCACAATAATGCCATTTGCGAAAGAAGATTGCCACAAATCCTATAAATTTACACAAATGAAAAAAATCATACCAATAGAGGAGGGTGATTATTATCTTTCCCCCGAAGGCTACAAAGTTTTTACACAACAATACCACCTAAAAAGAGGGTATTGTTGTGAAAGCGGATGCAGACATTGCCCTTATGGCTATGACAGCAAAACTAATCAGCGACGCCAGGGCTAAAGTGTTCGGCATGATTTTTGAGATTAAATAATTGGAATATTAGTACTAATTCAAAAAAAATAGCTATGAAAAAAATTAGATTTTTAGTCGTTCCGATAATGCTACTGCTTTTCTTAAGTTCATGTACCTCGGTTCGTGTTTTATCGGATTATGATAAGGACGCCAATTTTAATTCGTTCAAAACCTATGCATTCTACAAGACCGGTATAGATAAGGCCCAAATATCAGATTTGGACAAGAAAAGAATATTGCACGCCATAGACAACGAGATGAACTCTAGAGGTTTTGTAAAATCCGAAAATCCTGATATTTTACTAAGCATCTTTACCAAAGAAAGGCAACAGGTAGATGTATACAGCAACTATTGGGGAGCTGGATTCTATGGCTGGGGCTGGCATCCTTTTTACTGGGGAAATCCCTATCCGGGCAACAATGTAAGCACAAGGACCGAAGGTTCATTATATATTGATGTTATTGACGCCAAAAACAAGGAATTGGTGTGGCAAGGTAGAGGGGTTGGTACCTTAAACAATATTAAAAACATTGAAAAAAAGGAAGAACGAATCAAGGAATTTGTTTCTGAAATTTTAAAAGCCTATCCTCCAGGAACAGCTTTAAATTAGAAATCCTATAGACAAAAGACCTTCTCGCGGCCATTACCGTTAGGAGTTCATAGCCTTTTTAAGATATATATTCTCTGTATAACACAAAGCCCGAATTAAATTTTTGTACTTATACACAGAAAAATTTAGATTAAAATCCCCCAGGAATTCCTCTATCGATCGTTCGGCAGGGGAATTCTTTTTTTTCACCCTTAAACCTCAAGAAAGTACGGAATACCCCCTCTTCCTTCCGCTGCCCTGATTGAAGAAAAAGAGACTTCGAAAAAAGAACCACCTAAAGCAATTCATCAACAATAATGACCTGCCTCCGGCTTTTATAGGATCTCCCAGCTTGGGGAACATAGCGGCATTTCGTATCTTTAGAGGTGCTAAAAAAACAACTATGTCCTTTGAGAGCAACTACATATTGGATAGGCTTCCCAAACACCTGAAACAATATATTAAACCTCAGAATTATGAGGATTATTCCTCCATAGACCAGGCGGTATGGCGCTATGTAATGCGAAAAAATGTGGATTACCTCAGTAAGGTGGCCCACAAAAGTTATTTGGAAGGCCTTAACAAAACCGGGATTTCCATAGATTACATTCCCAACATGTACGGTATGAACCGTATTTTAAAAGAAATTGGCTGGGCGGCGGTTGCCGTGGACGGCTTTATTCCACCCTCAGCCTTTATGGAGTTCCAGGCGTACAATGTACTGGTCATAGCCTCGGACATCAGGCAATTGGACCATATAGAATACACCCCGGCCCCGGACATCATCCATGAAGGAGCTGGCCATGCCCCAATTATTGCCAATCCGGAATATGCCGAATATTTAAGACGATTTGGAGAAATAGGCTCCAAAGCCATATCGAGCGCCAAGGATTATGAACTTTACGAGGCAGTAAGACATTTGTCCATTATAAAAGAGGCGGAAGGTTGCCCCCAAGAAGCCATAGACCAGGCCCAAAAGAAGATTGAGGAATTACAGGAAAACATGGGTGAACCCAGTGAAATGGCCTTGATCAGGAATCTACATTGGTGGACCGTGGAATATGGTCTTATTGGAAGTGTTGAAAATCCCAAAATATACGGAGCGGGACTACTGTCCTCTATTGGCGAAAGTGCCTGGTGCATGACCAATAAGGTAAAAAAGATACCCTACAACATTGAAGCGGCCCAAACCTCCTTTGATATTACACAGCCACAACCACAACTATTTGTCACCCCAGATTTTGCCTACCTCAGTCAGGTATTGGAGGAATTTGCGAATACCATGGCTTTGCGCAAAGGAGGCCTAAGCGGCTTACAAAAATTGATTAACTCCAAGGAATTGGGCACGGTAGAACTTAGCACCGGCCTACAAATATCCGGGCATCTCAGCCATGTAATTGACTACGAAGGCAAGCCCATTTACCTACAAACAAAAGGAAATACTGCCCTTTCCTATAGGGAAAAGGAATTAATAGGCCACGGTACCCGGCAGCACCCCGATGGATTTGGCTCTCCAATAGGCAAACTAAAAGGCATCAATCTGGCTATTGAAGACATGAGCCCACGCGATTTAAAAGCGTACAATATTTATGAAGGAGAAGTAGTTTCCCTTGAGTTCATTGGCAATATAAAAGTGAGCGGGGAAATCATCACGGGCACTAGGAACCTAAAAGGGGAAATTATCCTCATTACCCTGACCAACTGCACTGTAAGCCACCATGACACTATACTCTTTAGCCCGGATCAGGGGCTATATCATATGGCCGTTGGGGAGCAGGTAGTGTCCGTATTTAACGGTCCGGCAGATTTAAGAAGTTTTGACCTGGTTACCCACCAGCTCAGCGAAACCACCATTAAAGCGACAAAAACCCAAAAAAAGCAGCAATTAGAACAATTGTACCAGCAAATTAGGAATTTTAGGGAAGGAACCAATACCACCATTTCCAGAAACAAGGTATTCCGTGAACTAAAAAACCATTTCCCCCAAGACTGGCTGTTGGCTATTGAGTTATATGAATTGGCAAAGATTAATGGGGATGATAGTTTTTCGGAAGCCATAATACTACACTTGGAAAGTGTAAAACAGCACAAACCGGAAGTTGGGCATTTAATTGACGATGGCCTGGAACTGGCAAATAAAAGCCTGGTAGTCTAACTGCCAATAAACTTTCAAGGGGAATCACTATATTTATGATCCGACCAAAAATAAACCAAAATGAAACGCCTTATAAGTTTTAGCTTCATCGTATTTATGTTATCCATGTTTATCTTACAATCCCAAACCGTCTATGACGAAAACAAGGTCCCTAATTTTGAGGTACCCAATCCCTTAGTGACTTTTAAAGGAAAAAAAATCAATTCCGTTAAAAAATGGGAGAAAGTAAGAAGACCGGAATTACTGCAGTATTTTAAAAACAAGGTGTACGGTAAGATTCCAAAAAGCCTCGGGATAGACTCCTATACAGTTTTAGAACGGGATAACAATGCCCTGAATGGTACGGCCATACGAAAACAGATAGCACTCAGTTTTAAGCACAACAACAAATCCCTAAGCTTTACCATCCTGCTTTATCTACCAAAAGACACCCAAAATCCACCCTTGTTCCTAGGGTACAACTTTTACGGAAATCACACCATTACCAATGACGAGGCCGTCTTAATTTCAACGGCATGGACGCGAAACAACGAGTCCTTCGGTATTAAAAACAATAGCTTGGACGAGGCCTCCAGAGGCAAGAGGACCCATCGCTGGGCCATTGAAAAAATATTGGAAGCAGGCTATGGTCTAGCTACCATTTATTATGGGGAGGTAGACCCGGACACAAACGATTTCTCGGACGGTATCCATTCCCTTTTGTACAATAAAAACCTAACGCAGCCAAAACCGGACGAATGGGGCAGTATTGCTGCATGGAGCTGGGGAATGTCCCGGGCATTGGACTATTTTGAAAAAGACAAGGATGCCAATGCAAGCAAGGTCATTGCTTTTGGCCATTCCCGTTTGGGAAAAACATCTTTATGGGCAGGAGCTACAGATCAGCGGTTTGCAGGGGTTATCTCCAACAATTCCGGATGTGGGGGCGCCGCCCTCTCCAAGCGTAAATTTGGGGAAACCATCGCAAAAATAAACCATTCCTTTCCGCACTGGTTCTGTGATAATTTCAACCAATATAATGAGAACGAGGAAGCCTTGGCAGTGGACCAACACCAATTATTGAGCCTTATTGCCCCACGGCCCCTATATGTAGCCAGTGCAGAAGGAGATCAATGGGCAGATCCCAAAGGAGAATTTCTTTCTGCCTATTATGCATCCCCGGTATGGGGTCTGTATAATAAACAAGGTATAGCGGATATGCAAATGCCAAACGTCAACGAGCCCATCCATAACACGGTTTCCTATCACATCCGCAGCGGTAAACACGATGTAACCGATTACGATTGGGAAAATTATATAAAATGGGCAGATACCTTTGTAAAATAAGAAGGATACCAGAGTCTATTCCAACAACCGTAAGGCATCCAAATTATCTATATTCCTATCACCATACACCAATGTCCACCCCATGGAATTGGTAAGCAACAAAAATTTGGAAAGCTCACTCAATAGTCGGTTTTCCGCATTGGACTTAAGGGAAGACGACTCTATCTTTCTCAGAAGGGAGGCATTAACGTTGCGCTTAATCTTATTATAGTCATCAGCATTAAACTGATTTAAATAGTCCGAACTTACATCGTAATACTCAAAATCCGGGTTTATCTTTATTTCGGGCTTTGGAATGTTCAGGATTCTCAATATTTTGGTTTCCTCGTCCATTTCAAACTCAATGAGACTTAGATCATAGGCCACGGCCACTTCTGCATTGACCACCACCAAGGCCTTTTTATCGGCCGTTATCAAAGGCCCGAACAATTGTTGGGAATCCTTGTAATTGTAGACTTCTGCAAAATGACCTTCGGTAACGATAAGTTTTGAAACCTTTTTGATCTGCTCTTGGATGAGCAGGGAATTTTCTTTAAGTATCGACTGTTCTTCCTTACCCTCTTTACAAGAACGATAAATGAACAATACGGCCAGGGTAAGGATTACCCCTATCAATATTTTCTTCATGCACTAAAATTTCATAAAAGGATACTGCTTCTGAAGGTACGCAATTTTTTGGTCGAGCTTGCTTAAGAATTGTCGGTGCTTGTCCGATTCCGGATTAAAGGGCCTGTGGTTCAATCCGTTTTGCACGGCCGCTACCTTATCCATTTCCGGCAAGACCTCCTTGGCTGCCCAAACCGATATAAACTTCTCCCAAATATAATCTATGGCCAGAGAATTGGGGTGTACCATATCCCTATCGTAATAGCGATAATCCCGCAATTCGTCCATCATAATCTCATAGGCCGGAAAATAGGAAGCATGGGGGCATTTTCCCAGCACCTCATGGACAGCGGTAATTAAATTGGCCTTACTACGCTGATTTTCCACAAACCCATCCTTTATGTGGCGTACGGGAGAAATGGTAAAAACAACCTTAAGCCCGGGAACCCTGCTTTGTAGCAAAGAAATGGTATCCAACAAAGCCTTAGCTATAGAGGAAGTGTCCAGCAATGTTTTCTCAAAATTATTCTGGGGTACTTTATGACAATTGGCAATAATACAGTTGGTTTGTTTATACTTATAGGCCCAAGCCGTTCCCAGGGTAATAATTACATGGGTAAGCCCGATAAGCCAATGATTCGCGCTACTCGAAGCATTTTCTATAGCCTGCAAGGTATCTTCTTTATCCAATCTACTTAAGTCTGAATGCACATCCAATGCGTGCCATTTTTCATTGGAAAAGACCAAGTGCTCCTCTGGAAATTCAGTTCCGGAGACGACCTTTTTGGCAAAGTTATGTATAGCAGTGGGCTGATAGAGTATACCAAAGGGATTAACAAGTGACCGAAACTTATAATGCCCGAATTTATCGCCTATATTCTCCGCAAAACAAGATCCCAGCAAAAGTAATTTACTATTGTAATCTATTTTGGGACCTTCTTCCAATAAAGGTATTTGGGTCTGTAACTTCATCATCCTCTCAATTTCTTTGGTAAGTCCGTTTGCTGTTCAACTATAAAGCCACTTCCCCACAATATTGCTTAGTGGAAACAGTGCCCCATTTTTTCAAAATTGGATACCGCACCCCAATATTCGGCAGACTTCCCAATATCTGGGGCAATCTAGCCAAGATAACTCTTTGCATTTTCCAAGGCCTCAGGGATTCCGGCGGGATTCTTACCACCGGCAGTAGCAAAAAATGGCTGACCGCCACCTCCACCTTGGATAAATTTCCCCAATTCCCTCACTATGGTCCCGGCATTTAACTTTCTGTCTCCCACCAGTTCCTTGGAAATATAACAGGACAAAATAGCCTTACCGTTCTTTTCAGAGGCAAAGAGCAAAAACAGGTCACCCCTATTTTGGCCCATCTCAAAGCATATATCCTTTATTCCTTGGGCATCCAAATCTACCTTCTTGGCCAAATATTGGATTCCGTTCACTTCAGTAAGTTCATTCAACAATTCTCCCTTGACATTTTTGGCCTTTTCCTTAAGGAGATTTTCCACCTCTTTCTTCAATCGCATATTCTCATCTTGCAGGGAGGCAACGGCTTTTACCGGTTCTTTGGCATTGTTCAATAATTCTTTTATCTCCAACAAGGTATTGTTGCTCTCTGCATAGAAATCCTTAACCGCATCCGAGGTTATGGCTTCTATTCTTCTGACCCCTGAGGCCACCGCTCCTTCCGATCTAATCTTAAAATGCCAGATATCGGCAGTATTCTGTACATGGGTGCCACCACAAAGTTCAATAGATTGTCCAAAACGGACAGTCCTCACCGTATCCCCGTATTTTTCCCCGAACAAAGCCATAGCCCCTTCTTTCAAGGCCTTTTCCATAGGCACATTACGCTGTTCTTCCAAGGGCAGGCCATTGCTGATCCTGGCATTTACAAAACGTTCTATCTGTTGCAGCTCGTCTACACTTACTTTGGAAAAGTGCGAAAAATCAAATCGCAGGTATTTGGAATGCACCGCTGAACCTTTCTGCTCTACGTGTTCTCCCAACACTTCCCGTAAAGCCTGGTGCAATAAATGCGTAGCGGTGTGATTACTGGCCGTTCTTTTGCGTTGCTTCTGATCTACTACTGCCTTAAATTTCTCCTCTGGGTGAGAGGGCAATTCCTTGGCAAAATGCACTATTTCATTATTCTCTCTCTTAGTATCAAGAATATAGAAAACATTGCCATTAGAGGCCTCCAAATAACCTTTATCCCCTACTTGTCCACCGCCTTCCGGGTAAAATGGTGTTAGGTTGAATACCAATTGATATTGCTCACCTTCCTTTTTGGAAGTAACTCTTCTATACTTTACAATTTTTACGGTGGTTTCCAAATTGTCATAGCCTACAAACTCCTGCTGAAGATCATCTGCCAATACCACCCAGTCCTCTTTGGACACCTCGGATGCCGATCTAGAGCGATTCTTTTGCTCTTGCATGGCCTTTTCAAATCCTGCCTCATCCAACTCATATCCTCTTTCCCCCAAAATTAGAGCGGTAAGATCTATGGGAAATCCAAAGGTGTCATAAAGCTCAAATGCCTTTCTACCGTCAATTTTTTTATCCTTGCTCCCCGAAACTATATTATCTAGCAACAGTAATCCTTGGTCCAAGGTCTTTAAAAAGGAATGCTCTTCCTCCTTCACCACATTTTCTATAAGCTGACGTTGGTCCTTAATTTCTGGAAAGGCCTTCCCCATAGTATCGGAAAGTACTTTTACCAAACGGAACATAAAGGGTTCCTTGGTATCCAAAAAAGTAAACCCATAACGTATGGCCCTTCTCAATATTCTTCGGATCACGTAACCTGCCCCGGTATTACTGGGCAATTGTCCGTCTGCAATAGAAAAGGAAACCGCCCTAATATGATCTGCTATGACCCTAATGGCGATATTTATTTGCTCATCCTTCCCGTATTTGGAATTGGTTATGGTTTCTATTTCCCTGATCAAGGGTGTAAAGACATCGGTGTCGTAGTTGCTTTGTACGCCTTGCAGCACCATACAAAGTCGCTCAAACCCCATACCGGTATCAACGTGTTTTGCCGGAAGGGACTCTAGCTCCCCATTGGCCTTACGGTTGTACTGCATAAAGACCAAATTCCATATTTCCACCACCTGTGGATGGTCTTGGTTTACCAAAGACGCTCCAGAAACCTTGGCTTTTTCCGAAGCCGAGCGAATATCCACATGTATTTCCGAACAGGGACCACAAGGTCCTTGATCGCCCATTTCCCAAAAATTATCCTTTTTGTTCCCAAACAAGATTCTGTCCTTGTCCACAATCTTGCTCCATAATTCCAAGGCCTCGGAATCCTGTTCCAGTTTATCTGCATCATTGCTACCCTCAAAAACGGTAACGTACAGACTATCCTTGTCTATTTTACACACCTCGGTCAAAAAGGCCCAGGCCCATGAAATAGCCTCCTCCTTAAAATATCCGACAGACGGACGGGCAGGATCCCCAAAGCTCCAATTGCCCAACATCTCGAACATGGTATGGTGGTAGGTATCCTTCCCTACTTCTTCCAAATCGTTGTGCTTACCACTTACCCGCAGGCATTTTTGGGAGTCGGTTACCATTGAATGCTTGGGTACCGAGTTTCCAAGAAAAAACTCCTTGAATTGATTCATTCCTGCATTGGTAAACATCAAGGTAGGATCGTCCTTGATCACCATAGGTGCGGAAGGAACAATTTTATGTGATTTTTCCTTAAAAAATTCTAAAAACTTGGTTCTAACTTCTTGGGATTTCATGTATATTGGTAAGCTTTTTATATATTTAACAGTTGGTAGAAAGCATTTTACTTAATTGCCAATTGACTATATTTGTAACCACAAAAATAGGATAAATTAGATACATGTCTAAGGTAAAATATTATTACGACCCGGACACTCTATCTTATCGCAAGATAGAACCCAAAAAATCCAGAAAATACCGGAATATTTCCTTGTTTTTTCTGGGATCGTTTCTCTCTGGCTTTTTGGGACTTATTTTGCTCCTAAACACTAACTTGGTCAACACCCCCAGGGAACTATCGTTGGCGAGGGAGGTAAAGAATTATGAGCTTCAATTTGAACTCTTGAGCAAGAAAATGGAGCAGATAGAACAGGTATTGGCCAATATTGAAGATCGGGACAACAATATATATAGATTATACTTTGAAGCCAATCCCATTCCGGAGGAACAACGAAGAGCCGGTTTTGGAGGGGTTAACCGGTACAAATCATTGGAAGGCTTTAACAATTCCGAAATGATAATTGCCACTACCAAACGACTCGATATCATTCAAAAACAAATGGTCATACAGTCCAAATCCTTGGATGAGATTACCAAACTAGCAGAGGAGAAAGAAAAATTATTGGCGGCCATACCCGCCATACAGCCCATAAAAAATGAAGACCTTACACGTATGGCCTCTGGATTTGGTTGGCGTTCAGACCCATTTACCAAAGCCAGAAAAATGCACTGGGGAATGGATTTCACCTCTCCCAAGGGAACACCGGTATACGCTTCTGGGGATGGTAAGGTTGTTAGGGCGGATAATAATTCATCCGGGTACGGGAAACATATTAGAATAGACCACGGTTATGGCTACCTGAGCCTATACGGCCACCTAAGCCAGTACAATGTTAAGAAAAACCAGAAGGTTAAACGAGGTGATCTCATTGGCTTTGTGGGCAATACGGGGCGCTCAGAGGCCCCACACCTACACTATGAAGTGTGGAAGGATGATCAGCGCATCAACCCTATCAACTTCTATTACGGTAGTTTGTCTGCCGAAGAATTTGAAAACATGTTGAAATACGCAAACCAAGAAAATCAATCCCTGGATTAATGCATATAGATCTCCCGGAAAAAAGGTATTATGGTATTGGTGAGGTGGCCGATGCTTTTGATGTAAACGCCTCCCTTATCCGTTTTTGGGAGAAAGAATTTGATGTGCTAAAGCCAAAAAAAAATGCAAAGGGCAATAGAAAATTCACACCTCAGGACATCAAAAACCTTCAATTGATCTACCACCTGGTCAAAGAGCGCGGTTTTACCCTGGAAGGTGCCAAAATCCATCTCAAGGAAGACAAATTAAAAACCCTGTCTACCTTTGACGTTATCCAAAAACTGGAAAAGGTAAAGGCAGAGCTTATCAAAATAAAGAACCAACTATAAATAACATTAAATTCATCGATCATGAAAAAATGGTTAATTCCAGTAATTATTCTTGCAGTTGTAGGTTTAGGATTATACCAGTGGGCTGTAGGTTTCAACAATACCGCCATTAAACTTAACGAGACCTCTACACAGGCCTGGGCCAATGTAGAAAGTGCCTACCAGAGGCGAAACGATCTTATTGGCAACCTTGTTAAGACGGTACAAGGCGCAGCGGACTTTGAAAAAGGAACCCTTACCGCTGTGATAGAGGCCAGGGCCAAAGCCACTTCGGTCAGCATAGACCCCAGCAATATAACCCCTGAGCAATTGGCTCAATTCAATGAGGTACAAGGCGGACTTAGCGGTGCCCTAAAAAGTCTTTTGGTAACGGTAGAGCGTTACCCTGACCTCAAGGCCAATCAAAACTTTCTGGAATTGCAGGCCCAATTGGAAGGCACCGAAAACAGAATAAATATAGAACGAAATCGCTTTAACGAAAGTGTTTTACCGTATAACAATCACATAAAAACTTTCCCAAACTCTGTTTTGGCAGGTTTATTTAATTTTGATGAATTGGCCTACTTCAAATCGGAAGCCGGGGCGGAGCAAGCTCCAGACGTGAACTTCGAATTCAACTAAAACAAGATGTCCAGGGTAGAAGATTTTTTAACGACCAATGAGGAACAGGAAATTGTCAATGCCATAGTTGAAGCGGAAAAAAATACTTCCGGAGAAATAAGGGTACATATTGAACCTATGTCCAATAAACCCCATTTTGAACGTGCCCAAGAAGTCTTTCACTATTTAAAAATGGACAATACCAAAGAAGAAAATGGGGTATTGATCTACATTGCCGTACATGACAGGAAGTTTGTGATTTATGGCGACAAGGGAATAAACCAAGTAGTCCCCGATAATTTTTGGGACAACACCAAAACTATTCTAGAAAATCATTTTAAAAAAGGAAACTTTAAACAAGGTATCATAGAAGGTATGCTCATGGCCGGCAAAGAATTGGAAGCACATTTCCCTTGGCAACATAATAACACCAACGAATTAAGCAATGAAGTATCTAAAGGGTAGTATCTTCTTCCTGGCATTATGCAGCTTCTCCATAACGGTTGCCCAATTTAAAATTCCCGAAAAACCCAAAGTTCAGGATCACACCAGTGTTTATGATTACATAAGCCTACTCTCTGCCGAGCAAAAAAACAGCCTGGAACAAAAATTGATCCGTTATTCGGACAGCACGTCAACACAGATCGTAACGGCCATTATCTCCTCTACCCAAGGGGAAAACATTAACTTCCTAGGTGCAAACTGGGGACATGCCTGGGGAATAGGGCAAGCCAAGGAAGACAACGGCATTTTAATTCTGTTGGCCAGGGATGACCGTAAAATTGCCATTAACACCGGTTATGGCATAGAACCACTATTGACCGATGCGTTATCTAAACGGATTATAGAAAACGTCATTATACCGGAATTTAAGAAGGGCAATTATTACGGCGGACTCAATCAAGGAGCGGATGCCATTTTCAAGGTTCTCAATGGAGAATTCAAGGAGAGTCGCAGTTTTGAAAAAAAACCTGGTTTTCCATTACAGACTTTTCTCCCGTTCATCATTTTTATAATAATCCTCATTATACTTTCCAATAAGGGCAGGAGAGGTGGTGGCAAGGGGGGCAATCGCAGGGGCATGGACCTTTGGGATATTATTGTACTCAGCAATATGGGCCGTGGAGGCTATAGATCAGGGTCTTCAGGCCGTGGCTTCGGAGGAGGCGGAGGTTTTGGAGGAGGCTTTGGAGGAGGCTTTGGCGGCGGTGGCTTTGGCGGTGGCGGTGCTTCCGGAGGTTGGTGATTCCTTTCAATGTAACAATGGCTCAATATACCAATGTAGCAATTTACCACTGACTTGATTTATTAATTTAAAAATTTGGTAATGCCCTAGTTTTTCAATTATCCCATTTAGCAATGTGCCATTAGTTTAATTCATCAAAATGTTAATGTAATACTCCGCCTATGGGTTAACAAGCTAAAATAATTGGGATCCTAAGGCCATCATAGTTGCAACAGTTGGCAGCTGAAATCAGAAACAAAACGGAGACTTTAAAAAAGCTCATCGCCTAAGCAAAAATCTTCTAAACCGCGACATTAGTTATAGTAGCGCCTTCCCCTTGAACCCATATCGGGTTTTTTACCCCCAAACTGATCAAATTTATAGGTGAAGCTCGCCATAAAATACTGCTGTAGTACGGTACCTTGATAATCCTGAATAAAATCTTCCCCAGTGGTTCTTCTGGTATTGATATTCTGATCCAACAAATCATAGGCCAAGACCTTTAAGGTTGCTTTGTCCTGCATTAATTGAAGGCCTAGGCTCATATTCCAGAAAAGCGCATCCTTCTTATACCCCGGCCCCACATTGCCGTTATAGGTATACCTTAGATCATTGCCCCATATCAAATTTTCGGGCCAGTAAGAGGTTAGCCTATGACTGGCATTTTTG
>CAXAVP010000030.1:0-26057 GCA_963972175.1 uncultured Arenibacter sp. | reverse complement strand
GCGGGATTAGTTCAACTTTCAATTTTCAGTGCGTCCTACTGACTTCTCAAAATTGAGTTTCACGAATAATTTTAACATTTAATCTTATTTAGATTGAATTAAAATAGATAGTTTTGTCCGGTCTATTTTTCATATCCATGGGCAAAAAGAAAAAAGAAGAAAAAAAAGAGAAAAAGAAGCTTAAGAAAGCTTTAAAAAAGGAGCGGAAACTTGCCCTTTTGGCCATGGCCCCCAAGGGGTGCAAGCCAAAATGCTGCGATAAATACAAGAAATCCGAATCCAAAAGATGCAAGCGCTGTCCTTGTTTTGATTTGATGAAGAAGGTTGCCTAGTACCTACTCCCTTCCGAGCCCTCTCCGTTCTTGCTAACGGGATTGAAGAAAATTGGGCCAAGGGAAGCTATCTCTTTCATTACAAAACCAAAGTTACAGACTACTGCGTCACATTCTTTCCCTGCCTTGCCGGCAGGCGGGCTCGCAATCACCTTGCAAATTTTAACTACAATTCAACATTCCCTCATTGCGTACAGAACTGATAAAATCAGGTTAAGGGAAGTAACCTGTTAGCTTATAAAGCCAAAGCCACAGATTACTTCTTTACTCCACCCTGCTCAATGCCACCTTAGCGACCTTCCCTTACTACTTTCCCAACATCAACAGCTCATTACATCTTATTTCCGTAACATAGCGCTTATCCCCTTCCTTGGTCTCATAGGACCTTGTCATTAGTTTGCCTTCAATGGCCACCTCCTTGCCCTTATTGAGGTAATTCTCTATAATCTCCGCGGTCTTGCCCCAGGCCACAACATTGTGCCACTGCGTATCCGTTACCTTTTCCCCCTTGGCGTTTTTATAGGTCTCATTGGTAGCCACCGCAAATTTTGCCAATTTACTACCCCCGTCCAGATTAATAATTTCTGGGTCATTACCCAAGTTCCCAATCAACTGTACTCTGTTTCTAAGTGCGTTCATAATACATAATTTTTAAATCCCGAATCCGCTTCGGAAATGGTTAAACAGTTAATGATTTTTTGATGGAGCAAACTTAGAAAGCCTAGCGAATGTTACTCGGTTGGAAAGTATTTAGTTTCGTTTGTAATCGTTTGTAGTCGTTTAAAAACATTTACAGCTAGCGTCCAACCGGCATCTATATACATTATGGGACAAACTAAATAAGTGAAGTTTCGCACTTGGAACGTGCATTTTTAAAATTCAAGATAAGTACTTCATGGTTATTTCGCTACTAATTCAGCGATACAGAGCATGGGCATCTTGCCGTTTACCAAAGTACATACTTGTAAGTGTATGAACATATCGAATACATTCCCAATTCTACCAACATTGGGAACTATTCGTCTTTCTTATTTTGCTTTGGCTTGGGCACTGATACTTTCAGTACATCGTCCAAAGTACCCTTGATAACTACTTTTTCTTCGTAGTTGCTAGAGAGTTCTTTTTTTGATTTTGATTTTTCCTTTGGCATTTTACAAAATTAGTAAATAAAAAAGGAGACTAAAAGTCTCCTCCGTTTATTCTATTCTCAACCTCAGATTTTAAATTTACCATAATCTGATTTATTTCTTCCTGCGTTGCAGGAGGAGGGTCTACACCAAGTGTATGACATATATTACAAATGGTTTCCTCCTTCAGCACATCGCCATTTGAAGGCACAGGGACACCAGAGATGACACCTGTTCTTAAATTTCTCATTACGTAATATCCAGAAGCCGATTTACGAACCTCCTCGCATCCTAAACTTTCAAGATATACAATTAAATAAATTTGCTTCATTTTTAAGCAATTTCAAGGTTCAATTCGAAAGAACTGCTGCCATCCTGTACAGGAGCATTACCAGACTCTTCCCTTTTGTAAGAAAGAACTTCTCTTAAAGCTTCTAATAAATTAGATTGCATCTCTGCCTCTGTTTCTCCTTCAGCAATAGCTTCTGGAAATTCAGAAAAATAACCAGTATAACCCCCTTTTAGGGACTCGACAACAACTCCGTGAAGTTTTAAAAATCTTTCGTTTGCCATTTTTCAATTATGTATTTATGTTTCAAATATATATAAATAACGTTATCAAAATACAAAAATTATTTTAAGAAACTAATTTTTTGTATGTTAAAACACTCTCACTACCCTCTAAGAATCGCTCAAAACGCTTATTTGAGGTTAAACTACGATTATTCCATCTTGCAGCATATTCATCCAAGTAACGACTAACATGCTTATCGCTAACTTGATGGTACACCCCATAAATACCACGCTTTAAAATACTCCAAAAGTTCTCTATGGTGTTGGTGTGTACTTGACCTTCTACATAGATACTTAAAGAATGTTTTACATTATCGTGCTTATAAGTTCTTTTCAACTGCTTGTACGCTGCTGCTTCATCTGAATAGATGGTTGAATCTTGCGGCACATGAGTTTTAACGAACTCTACCATATTTTGGGTAGTTTCCCCCGACACATACTTTAAAGCTACCTTACCGTTGCGCTCAATGATTCCAATGATGGTTTTTTTAGCCTTGTAAGGCTTTCCTTCATTGGTCAACGATTTATCATCTTGCGAACGTCTTTTATTAAGGTGCTTGTTGCTTTCCTTACCACCTATGTAAGTTGCATCTGTTTCTACCATTTTATCATCCCCTAACATTTGTGGGGCTTTATCCTTCAACATTTCTCTAATCCTATGAAGTACGAACCATGCCGTTTTCTGTGTAATACCTAGATCAATTCCTAGTTGTACTGAACTGATACCTTTTTTATGCTCGGTACACAACCAGATTGCAGCGAACCAAATACGAAAAGGAATCTTGGAGTTTTCAAAAATAGTACCTACCCTAACGGTAAACTTCTTATAACAATCTCTATCGCTGCATTTCCAACCTCTTGTAGTTTTATATGGTTTAAGACTTCCACAATGAGGACATGCAGGAGAATCTCCCCATCTGATATTTTCGTAATACGCTATACCAGTGGATTCTTCTTTGAAGTAATCTAAAAGTTGTGGAAGTGACTTGAATTGCATGGCTAATTGATTTTGTTATACAAATATAACCGATTATATTGATATATACAAATGTATCCGAAAATAGTTGTATATTTGACACATGGTCACATATAAAGAGCGTAAGGAAAACAAAAATAGTTTTGTCCTCCTTGAAAACGGTATACCTTTAGGAACATTTGGGAATCTAAAAAAAGTTGTTGATTTTTTGAAGGATAAAGATTTCCCTAGTTACTGGACATTAATACGTAAATCTGATTACCCTTTAATTCATGGTAATTACCACATTTATAAGGTAAAGCATTATTAAGTTTACAAATTATATCGAATATATTTGTATTTAATTTTATGATATTTATAAAATCATTATCTTTGTCATATGAAAAAACGCCGAAGGTATGAACTTCGACGTTTTCCGACTGTAAGTAAAAAGCCCTATCTTCATGAGAGACGGCACACTTTTAACGGTGTATTTGTTTGCACTTTTCCAGTCTATTCGACTCCTAATGATGGAATCTACGGTATTATTAAGCGCTCTATTAGAGTGCTTTTTTTATTATAAATTAGGTAATGACCCTGTTTTTTCTAAAGCACTTTTGTCGTATAAATGTTTCTCAATAATTTCTCCTCCTGAACTAATCCAAGAAGGACTACCCCAAAACACATTTGTATTAGCCTTGCCTACTTTATAAGATGTTATCTTTCCTAGCTTTTTAAGTTTCCCCGTGATTCTAGACAACTTAGTTGTCCAATCGTCTTCATCCCCTCCGATTATATTAACAAGCATTTTGGCTATTTCTCTTATTTTCATAAATCTTTGAGTCTCCTTTAATATAATCAGAAATTGCTCTGGCTGTGAAGCTTTCTTTAATTCATCTGTTAAATCCTTTTGACCAGGAGTCGTTACTTGACTATTGGTATTAATTTTGCTTTCAACTCTTGCGTTTGACATTTGCAAGATAACATCAATAGCTTCAAGCTCCTTTAACAATTCCAATCTTCTTCTAGTCAATTCCTCTATATAACTCATGCCTAAAGATTTTTTCTTTTAATTCACAAATATTTTCACTATATTTGTACCACTAAATAAGTGGAGCTGAAGGGAATCAAACCCTTTGTTTCTGATTGTCAAGATCGAAAACATCTATCCGACAGCCCTATACTTATTTAATACATCTTATAAATTAGCCTTCAGTTTTGTCGCTCGGAGGCTTTTTTATTTTGCACTTATTCCTAAGCACTTTTCAAAGGTACAAAATAAAAACAATATAACAAGAGAGGTGTAAGTTCAAAATAAAAGAAATACTAACAAAAGTAACAAACACCAACAATAGTACAAGCAACTGCATAGCCCTATTTATAAGGCCTATTTAGCTTATTTATTTAATTTGTATATGCTCTTCGTTTATATGCATGTGTTAATAACTTTGTTTAATTGTTAAAAATAACAATTAAAAATTCTTGTCCCAACACGTATATAGATGCCGTCCAACCCCCAGATTTGAGGTGCATTCCGATGAATAAATGATAAAAAACCAGTATTATCCCTACTTTTAAAGGAAACATAATCTTCCTGCCATAAAATAAAACCATGGAAATCCTATTGAACATCCTCACAGGTCTTATAGCGCTGGAACACTTGTATATTCTTTATATGGAAATGTTCGCTTAGGAGACCCTTGGCAAAAAGACCTTTAAAAAAGCCCTACCCGAACACCTGTTTAAGCCTACCACAGCAATGGCCGCCAACCAAGGCCTTTACAATGGTTTTCTAGCCGCTGGCCTCCTATGGACCTTCTTTATCCAAGACCCCATTTGGAGTGCCAATATCTCCATATTCTTTTTAAGCTGTATTGCCCTAGCAGGTATCTATGGTGGGCTCACCGCCAGCAAAAAAATATTTATGGTCCAGGCTATGCCATCCATAATAACCCTCCTAATTCAATTATGCGTATCATTACCACTTTCCTAATTCAAAATTCTTTTTTATTTTATGCGGGTACAAAGTGTCCACTTACTAATTAGTTTAAAAACCCAGACATCCATACTCCAATGCCAGATCCTTTTATCTTAGACCAAACCTTTAGTGGACAGAACTATTCCCTTAACCGCCTAGCCAAGGCAGAATATGAGAATTGCACTTTTAAATCCTGTTCTTTCTTAAAATCGGACCTATCCAACATAAGCTTTTTGGAGTGCGAGTTTGTAGACTGCGACCTCAGCAATGCTAACCTAAAGCAAACAACATTAAAAGAAATATTCTTTAAAAGCTGTAAATTGTTGGGGGTTCAATTTTACCAATGCAATGACTTTTTACTCTCTCTCCGTTTTGAGGAATGCAATCTGGATTTTTCATCCTTTTATAAATTAAAACTCAAAAACACCCCATTTAGAAATTGCAAAATGGCCTCTGTAGACTTTACCGAAACCGATCTTAGCTCGGCCATCTTTCAAAACTGCAATTTAAAAAATGCCCTTTTCCACAATACCGTTCTAGAGAAATCCGACTTTAGCACGGCCTACAATTATTCCTTGGATCCTGAAATTAACAAAATAAACAAGGCTAAATTTTCCAAAAAAGACGTTATCGGCTTACTTATGAAGTACAACATTCGCATCGAATAAGAATCAGAAAATATTAATATTCGTTTGTAATCGGATAAATCCGTAAATTGTTGGTTATTAACTCATTTCCAATTCCGCTTGTTGTGGCAGCAATTAACCCATTCCTTGCTTATTACACAAATCAAAGACCATCTGGCTTAACTGCGAATATTTTTCAAAAATCTCCTTTTGCTACATGATTTTAAACAAAGTACACCATATCGCCATTATATGCTCTGATTACCAAAGGTCCAAAACATTTTATATAGAGCAGCTAGGACTGCAACCTATTCATGAAGTGTATAGGGAAGAAAGAGCTTCCTATAAATTGGACCTGGCCCTGAACGGGGATTATATCATTGAGCTTTTTTCCTTTCCCGATCCGCCCCCGCGTACAAGCAGACCCGAAGCTACCGGATTAAGGCATTTGGCATTTGAAGTAAATGATCTGGAAAACAACATAAGGCAATTGGCAAAAAAAGGCATAGAGGCAGAACCCCCACGTACAGACCCCATTACCAATAAGAAGTTCACCTTTATTTTTGATCCGGACCAATTGCCCATTGAGCTATATGAGAAATAAAAACAAATCATGCCACAGCAACTTATCCCCCATATGCAGGTAATGAACCAAACAAATCGCTATAAAAATGGATAAAAAATGCTTGGAATGCGGAAATAAGATAGTGGGCAGGGTAGACAAAAAGTTCTGTTCAGATTACTGCAGAAACTCTTATAACAACAAACTGAACAAAGACAGTAAAAACCTGCTAAGAAACATTAACAACCGATTGCGAAAAAACTACAGGATACTGGACAGCTTTACGCTACATGAAGGCAAAACCAAAACCACCAAAACGCGATTACTGGACAAAGGTTTTGATTTTGAATACCTCACCAACCTATACACCACCAAAAAAGGAACTACCTATTATTTTGTATACGACCTTGGCTATCTCCCCTTGGACAATGACTACTATATGATTGTAAAACGGGAATAACAGTGTATGGCAAGATCGCAAACACCCCTATCCACTCCCTCTGTTTAACAAAAGGAGTAGCTAATGGATTTTCATGCTAGTCTAATTTATGATTTTAGTTTATGCAATGCCCCGTTAAGTATAAGGGCATTCTATTTCCAATTATGACCACTTAATTTAAGAGCGGCGATAACGATATCCTTTCGGCTTATTTGACCCACCAAAATACCGTTTTTCAAAACCGGAAGCCTTCTCCTATTGTGTTTATCAAAAATACCTGCTGCATCAAATATGGAAATATCATGTGGCACGGTCTCCACTTCCCTCGTCATAAACCGCTCCACGCTCTTATCCAATATTGGCTGATTAAAATAACGGCTTTCCGAAATTTGCTTCATACAGTCGGCCTCAGAAATAATCCCTACCAAAAAACCGTTGTTGTCCAAGACAGGCCCACCGGAAATATGATACTTGGCCAAATGCTCCATAACCGTTAAAATGGATTGATCCGGACTAAATGTTACCAACTTTTTGGTCATATAATCCTCTACCAAAATGGGAGCATCAAATTCTTTTTTTATAGTCTTGCGAACTCCCTGAAAACTCTTTATTCCCATATTATTATTTTTAAGGTTAATCTGAAAGATACTTTTTTTTAACCAATTGAACAACAATTTAATATTTAATCTATCATATTCGCAACATAAAGCATAAATTAGTATATATTTTAAAATCATAATATATATATCGCAACTATCACTTCATCCTATATAAACACTTTGTGGTAATACAGGGATAATTTCTTACTTTTAAGTTTTATCCGTTACTATGAAGCAATATTCTTCTATCATCTCCCTACTTCTTGTCCTTTTGGCCATTTATTGGAGTTTTCAGTCCGCCATGCCTACCTACGCTCCAGATGCCAGCTTGGAGGCCTCCCAGTTCTCAACGGACAGAGCACTGGTACATGTAAAAAACATGTCACAAAAACCTCATGCCGTTGGTTTTCCTGCCCATGGGGAGGTACGGGAATATGTTGTTTCCGAATTAAATAAGATGGGACTGGAGACCAGTCTTCAAGAGGGATATACAGCTGGGGACTGGGCCAATTTTAGCAAGGCTACCAACATTTTAGCTAGGATAAAGGGAACACAAAAGGGAAAAGCACTGCTTTTACTCTCGCATTATGACAGCAGTCCGCATTCCTCTCTGGGCGCCAGCGATGCGGCCAGCGGGGTTGCCACCATTCTGGAAGGGATTCGTGCGTTTTTATCCCAGAACAAGACCCCCAAAAACGATATTATCATCTTAATTTCTGACGCTGAGGAATTGGGCCTTAACGGGGCCGACTTGTTTGTTAACAACCACCCTTGGGCAAAAGATGTAGGCATCGTTCTAAATTTTGAAGCTAGGGGCAGCGGAGGACCTTCCTATATGCTATTGGAAACCAATAGGGGCAATAGTCGGGTTATCCAGGAATTCATAAAAGCCAACCCAGACTATCCCGCAGCCAATTCACTGGTGTATAGCGTCTATAAAATGCTCCCCAACGATACGGATCTCACCGTATTTAGGGAAGATATGGATATAGAGGGACTAAATTTTGCCTTTATAGACGACCATTTCGACTACCATACCCAACACGATAATTACAAACGTTTAGACCGCAATACCCTTGCCCACCAGGGCAGTTATTTAATGCCCCTACTGCACCATTTTAGTGAAAGCGACATTAGCGACCTAAAAAGCCTAAACGATTCCATTTATTTTAACATTCCCTTCTTTAAATTGATATCCTACCCCTTTGATTGGATCACACCCATGTTGGTACTGGCCATTGTCCTATTTATTTTACTGATGGTAAACGGGTTAAAAAATAGCTCCTTGGCGCTCAAGGAGATCGCCATAGGCTTCCTTCCTATGTTTTTCATCCTAGTGGTAAACGGACTCATAGGTTATTTTGGCTGGCCCATGTTAAAAAAGCTTTACCCCCAATACGCGGATATACTACATGGTTTTACCTATAACGGATATGCCTATATAGCCGCTTTTGTTCTTTTTTCTATTAGTATCGGTTTATGGACCTACCATAAATATAGCCATATTAAACCCCAAAACCTATTGGTGGCCCCGGCAGTACTCTGGCTGCTCCTATGTGGGCTAATAGCTATTTATTTAAAAGGGGCCAGTTTCTTTATTATTCCTGTGTATGCCTTGCTTGCCTCACTCTTGATACTCACCCATCAAAAATCACCCAGTCCATACTTATTTGTAATTTTAGCCTTACCGGCTTTATGGATCTATTCCCCCTTAATAAAAATGTTTCCTGTAGGGCTTGGCCTTAAAATGATGATTACCGCAACCCTACTGACCTCATTGACCTTTTTGTTATTGCTTCCCCTTCTAGGCCCCTTGAAGAACAAAAATAGATTGGCTTTATTGACCATTGTCCTATGTGCCGGCTTTATGCTGTCTGCACATATTAATTCCGGCTTTACCCAGGACAAAGCAAAACCCAGTAGCCTCGTCTATATGTTGGATGCCGACGAAAAGAAGGCCAAATGGGCCACCTATGACCAGGTACTCTACCCCTGGACCTCCCAATATATTGATAAGAGCAAGACCAAACCAGAAGATCTAAACAAGGAAACCATTAGTAGTAAATACGCTTCCAGATTTAGTTATACGGCCAAGGCTCCCTTAAAAAACATACCACCCCCAAGGGTGGAAACTATCAGGGACACCATCATTGGTGATAAGCGCCAAATTACAATACACCTAACCCCACAACGACCAATAAACCGACTGGATGTTTTTACCAACGATGTAAAAGTGCTGAAGGCCAGCATAAATAACATAGAACTGCCCCCTTATTTCTTAGAGAATAGGCCCAGCACTAAACTGGTATCGCATTTTGTAAGCAATAACGATTCTACATTGTTGGAATGTACCATTTCCAAAGGGGACGAATTGGAGCTGAGTATATATGAATCCTCCAACGACCTTTTGGAGAACCCCTTATTTTCTGTCCCACACCGTCCTGAAGACAATATACCAATGCCATTTGTATTAAACGACGCTATAATAGTTACCAAAAAAATTAAGTTTTGATCAAGACCATAGGAATAATGGGGTGTGGATGGCTAGGTTTTCCTCTGGCAAAGGCCTTATTGGAGCAGCCTTACCACATACATGGAAGCAGCACCTCCAAAGAAAAATTAAATACCTTGGAAAAGTCCGGTATAACCCCTTTCTATATTGAACTCTCAGAAAATGGGATCAAAGGCGACATAGATGGCTTTTTAAAGCAACTGGATGTGCTTGTTATCAACGTTCCTCCCAGACTACGGAAAGCCCCCAGGGAAAGCTACACAGAAAAAATGCGGTTGTTGCATACAGCAATAAAGAAAACCCCACTTAAGCGAATTATCTTCGTAAGCAGTACCTCTGTATACGGAAATATTGATGCAGTATTAAATGAGGAAAGTCCGGCCAGGCCCAACACCGAGTCTGGAAAACAACTTTTGGAATCCGAGAATATCTTCTACGGGGACTTGGCACTACATACCACTATCATACGCTTTGCAGGACTCATTGGACCCGATAGACATCCCGTTAGCTTTCTTTCCGGAAAGAGTGATCTTAAAAATGGGGAGGCCCCCATTAACCTAATACACTTGGACGATTGTATCGGCATCATCAAACAGCTCATAAAGGACAAATTTATGCCCGGGATCATCAATGCGGTTTATCCCTATCACCCCCCTAAACAAGATTACTACACCGCTGAAGCTATAAAAAGAGGGCTCCCACCCCCCAATTACAACCCAAATACCAGTGAATCAGGAAATAAAATCATTGAAAGCATGTATTTAAATGTTAAAAATTACCGTTTTATGACCTCTATTGTGAGTTAATACACCACACTTTATAGCACTTTCACAACAAAGACCCCTTGTTTTTGTTAAATTAAATCGTTGATTATTAACGTTTTATCAGGCATAACGTACCTTTAAACAAACAAAATAAAACAAATAATCATGGAAAATTCAGGTCTAAAAAGAAGAGTAATCTCGGAAATTAAAAATCTAATTTCCAATAGTTGCTCCAAAAACAAACAGTCCCAAAACTTTCAAAATTTGCATGTTACCCTGTTAAAAAAACATTACAATGCCACGGACGTCTCCATTGACTACCATAGAAAAAGGGTAGTGATGGACATTGTCATGGATGACAACTGTTATGACCCCAAAAGAATGAATGATTCCTTACCCATATTAAGGGCCAACTTACTTTTTAACAACTTAAAAGAATTCCTCTATTCCTGTTTGGACAAGGACAATAGAAGCATTGCGTTCTACTCCAAACTACTAAGGAGGTATAAGAATAATCATACAGAATTAAGTTTGATCTAGAAGCCAGAAGACCTACTGTGATAGAAAAGGATGCCTTAGGGCGTCCTTTTTTATTGCCTATCAAAGGTTTAAGGCCATACTTGCTAAATGGATAGAAATAATTTATTAGTTTTGGCTCAGCAAAAAAAAATGATAATGAAAAAAATTATTCTGGCAGTAATACTTATAGCGGGATTTACTGCCAAGGCCCAAACAAAAAGTGAACTCCTTAAACACTATGAGGCCTATTACGATCAGATGAGGCTACAGGGCGACATCAACGGTGTTATAAGTGCTATAACCCACCTTAATTTACTAGATCCCAGCAAAGAGCGGAAAGATACCCTGGCGTACATTTACACTACGGACAATCAACATTTACAGGCTCTTAATACCATTGGAATAGAAAAAAACGAGTCGGATTCCGATTTGGCAGTACAAGTAAAGGCCATTTCCTTAAAGGCATTGAACCAACCCAAAAGGGCCTTGGAGCAATTTGAAATCCTTTACAAAAGAACACCCAATGCTTACCTAGCTTACGAATTGGCAGATTTAAAAATTCAGACAGGTGACAACGACGGGGCGGCCGCCAATATTGAATATGGTATTGCCAATGCAAAAGAGGATATGAAATATGCCTTTTACGAAAGGCAGCAACCCTATGAAGTATCCTTAAAAGCAGCTTTGATCCATCTAAAGGCATTGGTTGAATTTAATAAGGACCAAAACAATATAGACCAAGCGCTGGCCACTATTGACGAAGCCTTAAAAATAGACCCCAACTTTAATTTGGCAAGCCTAAGCAGGCAGGCACTTCAATCCAGAAAAGACAAAAAGGCGAATGCAGAAGCAGCAGAACAGCCTAAGAAATAACAGTACAACTGTCATCCCTTAACGATAAAAACCACTGCTCTGTAGTGGTTTTTTTATTCCAAAAGTTCGGATAGCGCATTCTTGCCGCCCATACCTTAGGGGCATTGGAAAAATAAAACTAAAGCATACACCGCCTAGTTCGTAGATATTAGGGAGGTATCCAAAACACTGTTCACCAATACATTGAATTGGCCTCTATATGCATTATAAGCTTGGATCATTTCCATGGTGGAAGACTTTACCCCTTCCCTATATTCCAGGTTGCCCTTGGTTTTAAGAACAAAGGTTTTAAAGACTTTTTGTCTGCTCTTTATTTGTGGCTTATCAAAGGTTTCAGGATAATCAGATGCCTCCAATGCCTTTTGTTTTTCTATTAAATCCTCAATAACCAGCACCAAGTCTTCCCTATTATCCACATTATAAAGCGTCATAAAGGAATTTTCCAGATCATTGAATTCTTTCCAATCCTTAAGAATAGTGGCGGCCTTGCTATTTACGGCAGATGGTTTGGGCAGGGAATCCACACTAAAGAAGGCTGCCGCCGTTTCTTTAGGCTCATTGGATGTTTTCCTTTCATTGCAGGAAAACAACAGTATACACACCAGGCCATAAAACAATATTTTTCCCATGGGACGAAGTTACAAATTTTAATAAAAGCTATCTTTATAGGACTTTTATTTAACTACATTTTAATGCACGGACCCATATTAATATTAGGCGCATGCGGGCAAATAGGCACGGAACTTACCCTAGCCTTAAGGGAACGTTTTGGCAACAACCGGGTGATAGCCTCTGATATCAGGGAAGGCAGTGAGCCCTTAATGGCATCCGGACCGTTTGAGCTCTTGGATGCAACCCAGTACGAGGCCATCGAAAAAATGCTAGTTAAATATAAAATTGAAGAGGCGTACCTAATGGCCGCCATGTTGAGCGCCAAAGCCGAAAAATTTCCCGATCGCGCCTGGCACCTAAATATAAACTCCCTTCTCAACCTGCTTAATTTGGCCAAGGACAAAAAAGTAAAGAAGATTTTCTGGCCATCCAGCATTGCCGTATTTGGTCCAAAAACACCCAAGGACCGCACACCACAAACTACAATTATGGACCCCACAACGGTTTACGGCATAAGCAAACAAACCGGTGAACGCTGGTGTGCCTATTACTTTGAAAAGCACGGGGTAGATATTAGAAGCCTCAGGTACCCCGGACTCATTAGCTGGCGTACCCCACCCGGTGGCGGCACAACAGATTATGCCATAGACATCTTCCACAGTGCCCTTAGGCATAGGAAATACACCTGTTTTCTTAAAGAAGACACCAAGTTGCCCATGATGTATATGGATGATGCCATTAGGGCTACCATAGGTATAATGGAATGTGAGCCTCGTAAAATACGGGAGCGATCTTCCTATAATATTGCAGCCATGAGCTTTACTCCCGCTGAACTGGCACAAAACATCAAAGGCCATATACCAGATTTTAAAATAAAATATAAGCCCGACTTCCGGCAGGCCATTGCAGACTCATGGCCCAACAGCATAGACGATTCCAGGGCTCGGGAAGACTGGGGCTGGCAGTACCGCTACGACCTAAAAAAGACCACAGGGGAAATGCTGGGCAACCTAAGAAGCTAGACGCCCCTTCACCACTATTCATCTTGGCCTACCAATGGCCTAAGGCCACACTTGCTTTATCCGTTGAATTTAATTTTACTTTCTATGGCCCTGATCATGATATTCGCAATATCCTTTCCAGTGGCATTCTCTATCCCTTCCAGTCCAGGGGACGAATTTACCTCTAAGAGCAAAGGCCCTTTATTGGAACGAATAATATCCACACCGGCCACGGCAAGATTCAACACCTTGGCCGCTTTTACCGCCAATTTTCTTTCTTCAGAAGTTATTTTTATGATAGATGCCTTACCCCCTTGGTGCAGGTTGGCCCTAAATTCACCTTTTTCGGCTTGGCGCTGAATGGAGGCCACCACCTTACCGTTCACTACAAAACAGCGTATATCCTGTCCGTTGGCCTCTTTTATAAACTCTTGTACCAGGATATTGGTCTGTACACTCTTAAAAGCATTGATGACACTCTCTGCTGCTTTATTGGTTTCTGCCAACACCACCCCTTTTCCCTGGGTACTTTCCAGCAGCTTGATTATTAAGGGGGCTCCGTTCACCATACGGATCAAGTCTTTGGTATCCATTGGGGATTTGGCAAAGCCGGTTATGGGAATATGGATGTCATTTTTGGAAAAAAGCTGGGAGGCAAATAATTTGTCCCTGGACTGGGTAATGGCCTCGGCCGAGTTTAAACAGTACACCCCTAGGTTATCAAATTGTCTGATAAGGGCACACCCATAAAAAGTAATTGCCGGTTTTATCCTTGGGATGATGGCATCAAACTCATTTAAAATATTCCCTCCCCTGTATCGGATTTCAGGAGAATTGGCATCCAATTTCATATAGGCATGCTCAACGTTCAGAAATACCATCTCATGGCCCAGAGCCTCACCAGCCTCCATAATCCTCTTATTGCTATACAATAAGGGGTTACTGGCCAAAAGGGCAATTTTTAAACCTGTCTTTTCCTTAAAATGGGCAGCGTATTTATCCAAAATCTCCTGGGCACTGAAATCCTGTAGATTAAAACTTACTGCCGGGTTAACAATAAACCGATCGTTTAATGCCTCCCTGCCCAGAAGCATCCGATATTCCATGGTATCCCTATTGGCCAAGGTAAGCTCTATGTCGAACCTATGGCTGCCCACCTTTACCGGAGTCCTTATTACAAACCTTTCCTCCGATATTCCAGAAGAACTCTTTACCGTCCTGCGGTCTACGAGCCTTGCGTTACACGCCACATTGATTCCCCTGTTATCCTGCAAGGGATTCACTTCAAATTTTACCCATTCCTGGGCACCTTTGGTGTAGACTTTTATATTATTTGCCTGAATGGAGGAGGTTTTTGCCCCGGAGTCTACCCTTGCCTTTATAGCCGGTATCTCCAGTTCTTCAAAAACACACCACTCTTCACTTCCAATTATGCGCAGTTTCTTAAAATCACTATTTTGATCTTCCATGTGTTCCATCTCTTTACCAAGAAAATTCCTGGCCCCACTGGTCATAAAACCAATGGAATTTTATTGTACTAATTTTTTCCCAACTAGGCCCATCCCAAAAGTCGTGTATAAGTTTTACAAATAACATGAACCAACCCATTCTTAACCATTTGTTCATTTTTGCATACCTCAATTGCTAAGTAGGGGCTTTGCCAAATCTACATCTACCAGCACAGCACCCATCTCAAATACCCATAGCAGACAATAGACCAACTAAGGAACAAGGACCAAACCAAGATCTACCCTGGTTTAGAGGAACCAGCTGTAGCCCATACACCTACCATGTACGTTATTCAAAAGGTTATACTGTGGCCTTGGAAGTAAATCGTCAGGTCTACCTTCTTCCGCAATACACTTGATATGGGCGTTATAAACTGAGAGGCTGCCCAAAAAACGACATTAGTCCTCATCGTCTTCAACCCCTGCGATATCAACATCTGGAATGGCCGCCGGATCATCATCGTCATAATCCTCGTAATCATCCTCGTCGTAATTGGCCATGGTCTTTTCCAGCTTGGCACTTATTTTTACCAAATACTTGGTATCTTCCGTAGTTACTTCAACCGCCTCTATTCTTTCTCCCTGGGCATTTTTAAAGGATATAATATTAAGATCGTCATAACCATCAGGATATTTCTCCACCAATAGTTTTAAAACTTCGGGGGTAAGTTTTTTAAAATCGACTATTACTCTTTTTAAATTGTCCATAAGCTACATATCTAATAGGTAAGCAAAAATTAAGGGCGCAACAATGGTTGCATCACTTTCTATAATAAATTTTGGGGTGTTTATATCTAATTTGCCCCATGTTATTTTTTCGTTCGGAACGGCCCCGGAATAAGAACCATAACTGGTAGTAGAATCACTAATCTGGCAGAAATAACTCCAGAATGGCGTATTGGTCCGTTCAAGATCTTGGTACAGCATTGGCACTACACAGATTGGAAAATCGCCTGCAATACCACCACCTATTTGGAAGAATCCAATGCCTTTTTCGGAGTTGGCGGTATACCAATCTGCCAAAAAGGTCATGTATTCTATCCCAGATTTCATGGTACTGGCCTTTAACTCTCCTTTTACCACGTAGGAGGCAAAAATATTCCCCATGGTACTATCTTCCCATCCTGGGCAGACAATGGGCAGGTTTTTTTCGGCCGCAGCATACATCCAGGAATCCTTAAGGTCTATCTCATAGTACTCCTCCAATACCCCGGAAAGCAACAGCTTGTACATATATTCATGTGGCAAATACCGCTCCCCTGCTGCCTCGGCCCCTTTCCATATTTTAAATATATGCTCTTGCAGTCTTCTAAAAGCCTCTTCTTCCGGGATGCAGGTATCCGTTACCCTATTTAGGCCTTTCTCCAGCAAATCCCACTCGTCCTGAGGGGTTAGGTCCCTGTAATTGGGAACCCGTTTATAATGTGAATGGGCCACTAGGTTCATAATATCCTCTTCCAGATTGGCTCCGGTACAGGACACAATTTGAACCTTATCCTGACGGATCATCTCGGCAAAAATTTTGCCCAATTCTGCCGTACTCATGGCTCCTGCCAAAGAGACCAACATCTTGGAACCTTGGGCCAACTGATCTTCATACCCCTTGGCAGCATCCACTAAGGCCGCGGCATTGAAGTGTAAATAATATTTTTCTATAAAATTGGAGATTTCCCCTTTAGTCTTCATCATCATCGAATTTTAAATTGTTATTGCCCACTATTTTGGCATCCACATCATAGGTATTGTCGTACTCATCGTCTACGGCCTCACCCAAAAATTTATAACTTAACATTTTGTAGTACAATTTCGCTGCTAGGAAATCCGAAGACTTATCCACCTCATTAGGGCATAGTTCAACAATATCAAAGCCCACCACATTTTTATCTTGGAACACCTGCTTAAGGAACTCCAGTATTTCATAATAAAACAATCCACCTGGTTCCGGTGTCCCTGTAGAAGGCATTATGGACGGATCCAATGCATCCAGGTCCAAAGTGATAAAAACATTGTCGGTCATTAAGTCTACCACCTTATCGGTCCAGTAGTCATCGGCTACCATATCATGGGCAAAGAATGTTTTTTCCTCATCCATAAAGGTTTTCTCAATGACATCCATACTGCGGATGCCCACCTGGATAAGATTGGTAGTCTGACTGGCCTCGTGGACGGCACAGGCGTGATTAAACTTTGTACCGTCATAAGATTTCCTAAGGTCGGCATGGGCATCTATGTGCAATACCGTAAGATTATCAAAACACTCGTTGAAAGCCCTTATAGTACCAATGGAAATGGAATGCTCCCCTCCAAAAACCGTTACAAACTTATTTTTCTTAATATACTCTTTGGTCGTCTTATGAACGGCATTCACCATAGCTTCAGGAGAACTATCCTCTTCAATGGCATCGGCCAAAAACACACCCTGCTGATACACCTCCGTATCAGTTTCTATATCATAGAGCTCCATATTCTCCGAAGCTTTCAAAAAGGCCTCCGGACCTTTGTCGGCACCTTTACCCCAGGTACTGGTTCCATCATAGGGCACAGGTATTAAAACTACCTTTGCCTTTTCCAATTGCGCAAACTCGTCTGGTATGCCAGCGTAATTGTTAGTTGTGTTCATCTTATAAAAGTTTATTGGTTTTTACAGCTTAGATTTAATCTTTTTCCCAGCACTCTCCTTTTCCGGAGCTTTATCCATAGCGTTCATTTCGTATCCTAAAATCTTAAGTAGGTCCTCTGCCTTCTGTTGTTCACTAAATAATTTGGTGGTAATATTTCCGTTTTCGTCCTTATCTATCAAAATATGTTTGGGATGGGGAATCAAGCAGTGCTGCAAACCACCATAACCACCAATTGTCTCCTGATAAGCCCCGGTATTGAAAAAACCAATATACAATGGCTTATCCCTTTTGTACTTGGGCAAATAAATGGCATTCATATTTTGCTCACTGTTGTAATAGTCATCGCTGTCACAGGTGAGCCCTCCCAGTAATACCCTCTCGTATTCATCATTCCATCTATTAATGGCCAACATAATAAAACGCTTATTAATGGCCCAGGTATCTGGCAAGGTGGTAATAAATGACGAGTCGATCATATTCCACTTTTCCCTATCATTCTGCTGCTTCTGATAAAGTATTTCATAAATGGCACCACCACTCTCCCCAACGGTAAAGCTTCCGAATTCGGTGAATATATTTGGCACTGCAACATCTGCTTCCTGACAGGCTATATTGATTTGGTTGATGATCTCATCTATCATATACTGATAATCATATTCAAAAGCCAAGGAATTCTTAATGGGAAATCCGCCCCCAATATTAAGACTATCCAAGGAAGGACATATTTTTTTCAGCCTAACGTACACTTTTAAACACTTCACCAATTCGTTCCAGTAATAGGCGTTGTCTCGAATTCCAGTGTTGATAAAAAAGTGAAGCATTTTTAATTCCACCTTATCATTGTCCCTAATTTGATTCTCATAAAAAGGTACGATATTTTTGTACCCGATCCCCAAACGGGATGTATAAAACTCAAATTTGGGCTCTTCCTCGGACGCAATTCTAATCCCCACCTTAAAGGTATCATCAATAACATCGGACAACAAATCTATTTCCTCATAGTTATCTATGATGGGGATACAGTTCTGGTGACCACTATTAATTAAGTTGGCAATATTGGAAATGTATTGATCCCTTTTAAAACCGTTACAAATAACGTAGGTATTGTCCTTTATCTGCCCCTTTTCCTTTAACTGCTCCACAATATTGATATCAAAGGCAGAAGAGGTTTCTATGTGAATATCGTTTTTAAGGGCCTCGTGCAATACCGGCTTAAAATGAGAACTTTTGGTACAATAACAATAGTGGTACTTTCCTTTATAGTTATTCTTCTCCATGGCTATTCTAAACCATTCCTTTGCCCTGCTTATATTCTCGGAAATTTTGGGCAAATAGGTAAACTTTAAAGGACTGCCGTATTCTTCTACCAATTCCATCAACGGAATACCATGAAACTTCAAGTGCTCACCTTCCAATGAGAACTCCTCTTGGGGAAAATAGTAAGTTTGATCTATTAGATTAATGTATTTTGTGTTCATTTAATTAAATCTATGTTGTAAATAAATAAATAGGTTGACCAATTGCAAATAATACCAGAAAAATTCTGGAACGCTATACTATTATTTGCTTTTGGGTAGTAGGAATAAAGAAATAGTCGTGCTGACTACGTACGATAGTAGAAAAATTAGCAATCCCAAGTAAATTACGGCCTTTTGTCCTCCTGTATTTAAACAAGTCGGAACCTTCTGTTGCCAGAAACCAAAATACATAAATATGGTTCATTGTACCCAGCTAAATGCAATTGCCCAATTAAAATAAATCATTAATTTCAAGTGGCAAATGAAAACAAAAAAAATGAAAAAACAAGGATTTTAAAAAATTTTACAATATGCTAATAAAGAAATTAATGAAACCCAAAAAATTAACTAAAAAACAATCTTAATCCATTGATTTTTAACCTTTTCTTGACTATTTTTATCTAAAAACCACCTATCGATGAAATCAAAATTATGTAGATACCTTATCATTCAGGTCCTATGGATCTCGTTTACGGCATTTGTCACGGCCCAGATACCTTCTAACGTGTACCAATATGAAGAAAAAAGCGAGCTAGGAAATCTCATCCATGAGATAAAAATAGACAAGGACTATTTTGTGCATTCGGTCTACAAGAAGTCGCCCGCAGAATTTATTAAAACAGTAGGTGGTTTCTACACCCTGTCCAACAATGCACTTAAAGTGGATCTTGAATTCAATTCCGACTACAAAGAGGATAGTACCACAAGTTTAAACATACCCTACCAGATGGAAGATGGCCAATTGATCTTGGACAAAGGTCAACCTATGCTCTTTAAATCCGTGGGTACTGGGCCACAGGATTTGGATGGGAAATGGTTGTTTAGCGGAAGGGAAACGGACAAGGGGGAGGAGCGCCGAGACACTTCCAAGCCCCGAAAAACAATGAAATTTTTACTAAACGGGCATTTCCAATGGATTGCCTACAATACGGAGTCCTTTGATTTTATGGGAACCGGAGGTGGCACTTTTGAAGCCAACGATGGAAAATACACAGAGAATATTGCCTATTTCTCCAAAGATAATTCAAGGGTAGGCGCTTCCCTTTCCTTTAATTATGAAATAAGCGGCAAGGATTGGCACCATAGTGGCAAAAGCAGTAAAGGGGCACCCTTGAACGAAATATGGACCAAAAGGGAGGATAGATAACACCTATGGTTACGTATTGGACAAGCCTGTATACGAAAAGGCCAAGGCGCTTGGAAGGATTCCACCTCCCTACTGCCCTGGCCATTTCTCCCACAAACAGACTCTAAAAAAAACTAAGCCACCTGTTCCCTGTGTAAAGATGGGACCAAGGTGTTGGCAATAGCAGCGTTCCACTTTTCTGCCCTACGCAGCTCGTAATCTTCTAAATAAACGTCCTCCAAATCATAAAAACTCAACAGTTTATCTTGCTTATCGGTGTCAAAAAAGCTTAACTTCAGATCCAATTTCTCCAAAACCAATTCCTTGCTTTTGGCGTTCCGCACTACCTTGTCTTTCTTTATAATTTCAGATTTCCCAACAGCAGTAAGGTCTATTATTTGTGTTGCTACTACCTCGTCATATACTTTCATAAAAACAAGGGTGTTTTGATCTGCGTCCAGCCCAATAAAAGAATTGCCCCACCTTTCCTTTAAACTAAATTTTAGGTTTAATTCTTTTTTTAAACTATCCGCTTTTTTGGTCAGTATTTTGGCTTCTCCCTTTCCGGAATAGTTTAGAATCAAAAAAGGGGTTACAGTGGCCAGCACTAAAAGTACTGACAGTAAAGGCATTGATATATTCATTTTAATTTCTTTTTATTGTTTAGTACTACAAAACCTGGCCTTTGCCTATGATGAAGGCAGGTTACAGGTCATTTTTTAAAAATTCCGCCATTGCACCTCAACCCAATCTCCCAATAAAGGCAGCTCTGATGGTTTTAAATAAATGGCGCAATACAACCGCAAGACCTCTATCTCTTTAGAGCAGGACAAAGGAATAGCAGCATCGTTTCTTTGTAGTAGTTATAAAAAAGTATGAAAAGGATATATCATGGTAAGGCCGTCCAGACTTGGAGTAATACGGACAGGCTGAAGCACAAAGGCAGCAGCATTATCCCATATGGCAATAATTGTAGTTGCCAATTTGGGAAAGCCTGTATTAAAATTGGGCTTAAGTTCATTTACAGAAGGCAATTGATAATTCCCTTCCGCCATGATCATGTCATGGGTTAAGGTTAGGCCTTCGTAGTTTAAATGATGATCTAGCTGAATTTCCCCAGGCAGTTCAACCTTGGTATCCAGGTCCGTATGGAGGCTCGCCAAGGAGATTTGACCTATCCCTAAGAATAGTACTAGGGCAAAAATCCTAAAAATTAGCAAGTGCCTGGTTTTCTTCATACCACAAAGATATAAACAGATTCTCTTAATAGGCTGTTAAATTATCCAAGAATTGAATACTATTGGTTGATGGCAAGAGGTTGTGTAATTGGACTAAGCTGGAATAATCCAGTTCATCGTCCAAATGCGGAGCCTTGGCTAGGCCGAACCTGAATTTGGAACCAAACCATCCTTTTTATGAAAACTGACAAACCTACACTACCTCTTGTATTTCCATTAGATATCGCTACCAATATCTGATTTGCCACCGGTTTTCTTTAACAACTTAATATGCTGGATTTCAATACCCTTGTCTATGGGTTTTAGCATGTCGTACATATTAAGCGCCACAATACTGGCGCCGTGCATGGCTTCTACTTCCACCCCGGTCTTATATATGGTCTTTACGGTAATGAGTACCGTAATCTGCAAACCGTTTATGCTGTATGAAATATCGGTATATTCAACTGGTAGGGGATGGCAGTCAGGCAGTAGATCAGCCGTCTTCTTTACGCCCAATAAACCGGCAGCCTTGCTCATGGCAAATACATCGCCCTTGGGTACTGTGTTATTTTTTATGGCCATTATAGTATCCTCCGTACTTACCTGAACTATGGCTTGGGCAACCGCCGTCCTCAATGTAGCCTTCTTATGGGTAATATCTACCATCTCTATTTATTTACTTTCCATTGATAGGAATCATCCTTAAAAACTTCCTTTCCAAAAATAGGCACCTGACTCTTTATTTCCTCCACCACATGGTGCAAGGCATCAAAGACCTCTTTTCTATGCGGTGATGACACAAAAACAAACAGGCATATTTCTCCAGCATTTACCCTTCCCATACTGTGATAGATATGCATACAGCTAAGGTTAAACTTATCAAAGGTAGCCTCCCTAATTTCGTGAAATTTTAAATTGGCCATTTCCTCATAGGCCGAATATTCTATTGCGGCCACTTCCTGCCCATCAATTAGATCTGCCCTCACCTGGCCCAAAAAGATATCGTGGGCCCCAATAGTGGTCTTGGACTGGTGCTTTGCTATAGAATTGGCAATAAAGTCGGGCGTAATCGCCCCTGGTACAAATACGTTTTTGATTTTGCTCTTTTCCATGGAAAATAGTTTAGCGCTAAGGTAATCAACATTCAGGAATTTTGGGTTATGAACCTAGCGGATACCATATATGCCGAACAACAATCTTCCAAATACCATGGACACAAGAGCAAAAACCAATTCCTTAATTATGGCAATAGTCTTGTTGACTGCTGCTTTAAAATTACTTATACAGATGGTCTGCTAGTTCAATTACAATTGGTGGGCCTTACTTTAAGGCACTATTAAGGTAAGGTTAAGGCATTAATAAGGCCATTCGCAGAAAACCTGTCCCCTTTCATTTAAAGTACGCATTTGGTATTGCACAAATGCCAACATTTGTAACCGACTCTAAAAGTTCCGAGCGACACTAAATTTAACACCCACCAAGAGATTGGATTGTAGTTTAAATAAATATGACGGATCAGCACAGGGTACTTTAGTTAAAGCTTTTCGAAACACATTGAACCCAGGATCGTACTTTAACGCCTGTCTTTCTTCTTTTTCTTTCTCCAAAGGATATAAAAGATGATCATTAGTATAGGCAGGACTATGTACATGACAACATCAAATGTGTTTGTAAGATCAATAGGAGAATTGTCATCCGGATTGCGAGTGCCTATAGGCAATTGTAGTAGTAAAGGATATAGTGCGTTGAACATTGTTTCTTTTAATGGCTTTTATACAATTTACGAAATTAAGTAGACCGCCCTCTTCAGTTTCCTTGCTTTTTCTAGGTCAGGAAACTGTTCTATAATATTATTAAAGGCACAGTAATGGTAAACAGCTATTATTTGAAAGAAGGCCAATTCATTATTTCCTGTTGTACCTGCTCCGATGTTTGCTTTCTTCTTTTGGCAAGTTTGGCTATTAAAGTTTCCAAGCTGTTTTTATTATAAGTGGTATCCATATCGCTTAGTTCTGGAAAATTTGCGAGATAATCATCCCGTACGGCCAACCACTGCTTTTCCAAATGGGCATCAAATTTTGACGTTTCAACACCTCCATTGTCCACCGGTTTACCTATTTCTTCATTTGAATTCTCTTTGGAACTACTATCATCATTAAGTCCGCGGTTTTGTTGCACCCTATTATCCAATCCGTTAGAATTAGGTTTCCTTGCTTTATTTTTGTATTCAGTTATCATTTGAGTGTGATTTTAACATTATCTAGGCTAAAATTAGTAAAGTAAACAGTAGGATTTTTGCTCTAACTATTTAATAATTAACCGGATAAAAATCTGGTTTACACAAAAATTGAAACAGATCATTGGTTGAAGCTGATTTCTTAGAGAGGTGAATTTGTTAAATGGCTAGCATCCAATTACAAGATTTTAATAAACCTTAACTATACTGTGGTAGCCTTTTCCATATAATTCTGGAACAACAAAAACATACATATAGGCATCCTATTTAAAATAAATGCGTTGCGTTTAAATGTTTTAATACGGGACGTCATTTTTTTTGAACGCAATACCATTCGGCTATTCAATCATTATAGCATATGTGGAATTCATGTATCACCCAAAAGAACCGTATAATTACTTTCCGCTATAACCTCCGAAAATAGAAATTGAAACCAAAAAGGTTCTGAGATAAGCCATTGATTCAACACCAGTACTGGCTGCGTTACGGGTTTTACTCATCTTCGAGGTAGTTCTATGCCGTGTTTCAATTCTAATTTAATATTTAACAAACTGGCTCTTCAATTGTTTTTGTTATTTTTAATTCAGCTGTGTAATCCAAAACAAAAGCATCAATATGGTTTTTATCGATGCCGGGAACACAGATAATATGAGCAATGTTGTCCTCGGTTGCCAACTGATATTTAGAACATATTTTAGCGGATGGTTTATCAAAAACAATGGTCAAAGCCTTGGGGTTTCGCCTAACATTTACTCCAAGTCCTTTTAATTTTTCTTCAGCGTAATCGGCTATTTCAATGGCATTTTCAACTCTTTTAGTCAAGCCTTTTTTGCCGTGCTTTTGAATAAAACTCCATAAAAACAATGGTGTTAACCCATTTCTAGACCCGGTTATAGTGGTGTCCAATGTACCAACATAGGAGACCGAATTTACAATTCGGTTTCTATGTTTTCTCTTAACCAAAACTATTCCACAGGGAATTGGACTACCAATGAATTTATGCCCGGAAATAGCTATGCTATCAACTCCTTCCGAAAAATCGAATTTCGGTTTTGGTTCAATAAATGGTGCAATGCAACCCAAAAATGCCGCATCACAATGAATGTAATAATCTTTAATAGAATATTTGCGAATTGTTGCTTTTATGCGATCCAAGTCATCAATGCCCTCTTTCATAGTAGTTCCTATGTTAAGAAAAAATATAGCAGGTCTATGCCTATTCATAGATAATAAAGTTTCTAGGTCTTCATAGTCCATTTCACCGTTATCTTGGCTTCTAACCACAATGTTATCAATATTTAAAAGATGTAGATTCTTTTTTACACTATAATGAGAGGCTTCACTATAGTATACTATCGGATTGCGAAAACTTTCTCTTGCCAAGTACAGCCCATAAAGATTTCCTTCCGTTCCCCCATTGGTTACATAACCCCATGTTTTTTCCATGTTAGAGGACAAAATATCCGCAAAAAAAGCGACCACTTCTTTTTCAATATTCTTCGTGTGGAACAGAAGAGTTGAGGGGGACTCTGGGTCGCCAATATTGTTTAGGCATACATTTAGAAAAGGTGCGAATTGTCTATAATCAAAATCTTTGGCTAGCGGATAGCCCAAAAATTCTTTAGAGCTATCACTTATTTTGCTAAAAACTTCTTCAATCAACTTCATGTTTTTTTGTTTCAAAGAACTACAAAACTACACTTCTTTAATCTATTTACCTGTAATTTTCATATATTTGGTTTTTAAAACTACCATTTTACAAACTTTTAGTTTTATAATACACACAACAAAAACCCTTGAATGATAAATAGGTAAATAAACTATGGAGAAACTAGATGAAATAGATTTAAGATTACTTGCAGAACTTGAAAAAGACTGTAAACAACCAATTAAAGAACTTTCCGAAAAGTTAAATCTGTCCATTACTCCAATTCGTGAAAGAATAAAAAAGCTGGAAGCTCAAGGGGTTATAGATAAATATGTCGCCGTTGTAAATCCTGTTGCATTGGGAAAAGGGCTTACGGTTTACTGTACCGTAACCCTAACAAAGCATCAAGAAAAGTATTTTAAAGAATTTGAGGAATTTGTTTCTACTCTAAGTGAAGTAGAGGAAATTATCTATGTGACTGGAGGTCATGACTATTTATTGAAAGTGGTCTTGGGCAATATGAATGATTTTGAAAATTTCATAGTCCGAAAAATATCTCGCTTAGATATCATTTCAAATATCCAAAGTTCATTTGTGATTCATCAAATAAATAAGAGGTTATCTTTCTAATAAACGGATTAGAGCGTTTCAGCTATGACCTATTGCTGGTACGAACGTAACTTTTCCAGAATCAGGGCAAGTCATTTAC
>CAXAVP010000029.1:0-26286 GCA_963972175.1 uncultured Arenibacter sp. | reverse complement strand
ATATTCCCATCTAACTGAAAAGGAGGGTGCGTAGAAAATAGATTATTATATACACCTCCGCCATCCATCATATTTACACCACCTGTCTGGGTTAGCTGCATGGCTCTATTTAACAGCTTATAGGAACGGTCCCCATCCAACAAACGTGCCCAAAAATTTATCTTCCAACCAATAGACCATCCGGTACCGTCATCCCCCCTGGCGTTCAGGGATACTCTGGCAGCATTTACCAAATCTGGTGTTCTAACTGTATTCACTTGCGTTCCCGGATATAGAGCGTATAGATGGGATACGTGACGATGTTTATTTGTCGGGTCATCAACGTCTTCTTTCCATTCCTGCAATTGTCCCCATTTCCCGATTTTTAATGGTAATAACTTTGATTTTGCAGCAATCAACTTTTCTTTAAACCCATTGTCCAATCCGAGGTCTTCGCAAGCCTTAATACAGTTCGTAAAAATATCCCATGCAATCTCAATGTCCATATAGGCTCCAGTAGAAATCCCACCATGTTCAGGAGAATAGGAAGGAGAGGAAACCAAAAACCCGTCTTCATCTTCTGTAAGGTAATCCAACCAAAATTGGGCGGCCTCCTTCATTATAGGATAGCCCTTTTCTTTTAGATAATTACGGTCGCCCGAAAACTCGTAATGTTCCCAAACATGTCTACTATACCAAGCTGCACCAGCTGGAAAAAACCCCCAGGGGAATCCCCATCCTGGAGCGGTATATCCAAATGGATTGTTCATTGTGTTGACTATCCATCCTTCGGCATTAAAAAAATCTCTTGCTGATTTACGGCCAGGAGGCCTTAGTTTATCTATGTACTCTATAAGTGGTTCATGACATTCCGATAAATTGGTAATTTCCGCGGGCCAATAGATCATTTGGATATTGATATTGGCATGGTAATCACTGGCCCAAGGGGGATTTGTCATATTGTTCCACTTCCCTTGTAGATTGGCAGGCATGGTCCCGGGACGAGAACTACTGATTAGCAGGTATCTCCCGTATTGAAAGTACAACGTCTCCAAGTAGGGATCCTCACCACCACTCGCGTACAACCTTAACCTTTCATCTGTGGGTATATTACCTTTATCCACACCATCCAAAGTGAAATCTACACGCGAAAATAAATTGGAATAATCCGTTAAATGCTCTGACAAAAGCGCATCATAACCCTTACTTAAAACTGTCTCAATTGTCTTTTTATTCAACTCCTTATACTTTCTACCTGAATAATGTGGATATTCATTATTATAATCGGTAGCAGCGGTCAGGTACAATGTGAGGTTATTTGCCGATTTCACACTCACTTTCCCATCTATAAATGGAAGGATTTTACCGTCAGATTCTACCACTACCCTACTTTCAAATCCCATCCCATTGTTTTCAAGATACCCAGACATTACAAGCTGTCCGTCTTTATACGAAATGTCCACATTTTTATGTTCGGTTGTTTGTCTAAGGACGTAGTCAACCCCTTGGGGATTATCATTTTGAAAACGGAAAACCAAAGTTCTACTGGGGTAATTAGCAAAGTATTCCCGTTTATGACTGACACCTTCAGTTATATATTTAACGGTAGCGATCCCTTTTGAAATATTAAGTTCCCTACTATAGTTGCTGGGGGATCCTGATGATTGAGGTCTTACAAACAAATCTCCGAAAGGCTGATAAGCCCCATATCCTTCCCATACACTATTGCCCTTGTCGGCCTTGATCACACCCGTTAGTTCCCTGTTCGCGAGCTGATGTGCTTCTTCATATTTACCAGAATCGAGCAATCTTCTAACCTCGGGCAAATGTTTGTGGGCGCCTTCCCTATTTCCGCCATTGTATTCATTCCACTCCCCCTTTCCTCCAGTCCATAGGGTCTCTTCATTAAACTGTATATGCTCCTCTTCAATTCCTCCAAAAAACATAGCACCCAAATATCCATTACCAATCGGCAGGGCCTCCTTCATCCAGGAATGGGCCGGTTGTTTATACCATAGTTTCTGATCTTTCGATTCCTGCCCAAATGAAAATACAGAATTTAGGAAAATAACAAATGTGGTTAGAAGAAAAGTACATGTCGTTCTTTTTGAATTGCTGAATATCATATTAATTTACAGTTAATTATATTGACCAATGGCGGTTATTTTTTTATAAGAGTTATATTAACGTCAACTTCTGTTTCAAAGGTCAAGATATTTCCTTCTTTTTGATGTTTAGCAGAGCTTTCAAAGCTATCCGTAAAGGGGTTTTGAACTTTTATGGTCCCACCTTTCAAAGATTGAATCTCAACCCTAATTATCTCCCCTGATTTCATTTCTGCAGAGACCAAGAAAGCACCTTCCGTTCTAAGTTGATCAAATGCCACATTCTTCCAATTATTGGGTATGGCCGGGAAAATCTTTACCACACCGGTATGACTTTGAATGAGCATTTCATGTATACCGGCTGCAAAAGCAAAATTCCCTTCCAACGTAAAAGGCCTATAGGTAAAATTGGATTTTCCAGTTCCCGATTGGTCCCCATTTGCATGAAAACTGTTTGGAAGTACAAATGAGGTGGCAAAATCCTTAAGCGCCTTGGCCGCTCCTTCTCCGTCCAGAGCCCTTGCTTTTATACTCCCCAACCAACTAAAAGAGTACCCTGTCCATTGACTACTGCCTATAGTCTCTAAATTCTCAATGGTTTTCCGAATTATCTCCATATCCCCTTCCCCATTAGAAGGGTCTATCAATCCTAGTGGGTGAATTGCCATTAAATGAGAAAAGTGACGGTGAGATTCCTGATAGGGTAAATTAGGTGAGAACATAAGCCCACTATCATCCACCGCATACTCCGGCCATGCTTTCAATTCATTCTTCCATTTACTGGCTTCTTCCATTAGCCCTAGCTCCATGGCAAGTTCAGCCGCGTGCAAATATGTCCATCTGACAAGTGACAGATCAAAATTGGTCATTTCCCCAAACCAGGCTTTATGCGAATTGTTATGGATTTCTGGGCTGGAGCTCAAAGGGAGTTTTCTTTTACCTTCATCGCCCAAAACGGACAGTTCATTGAAATGAATGGCCACGTCCTTGATCCAAGGATAAGCTTGCTCTTTCAGGAAATCACGATCCATACTATAGCGCCAATGCCAATAGAAATGTTGTCCCAGCCATGCTCCTACGGTTGGACCAAAAGAATACTGTATCCAACCTCCCATGGGTTCCCCGGTCAATGTGGTAACCCCAGGCACATTGAGACCGTTTGTTCCATAGAATTGCTTTGTATATTTCTTAAACGTAGGTTTATACTGAATTAGCCAATCTATAAAGCCTTGTTCCAAATCCAAATGATTTCCTGAATAAGTGGGCCAATAACTAAGCTGTGTATTTAAGTCGTGATGAAAGTCACCTTTCCAGGGCGGAAGTTTGCCATTATCCGCTGTCCAAACGCTTTGCAAAGAAATTGGCGCAGCGCCTTGACGTGCTGCAGATCCCAATTTGTACATTTCCATATACCATTGGTTCTGTAGTATGGTATCGGGAATTGAAATACTTGATTGGTTCCAAAACCCATGCCACCATATTGTATGGTCTTCAATAGGTTTCCCTATACCCTTGGAAAAGGAAGTCTCTACTATCTCCGTTGCGGTGGTTACAATTTCCTCTTTTGTTTTTTGGGAACTAATACTCCAACTTCCCAAAAGAGCGTCCGATCTGTCCTCCCATTTAGTATACACTTGAAAACTAAACTCATCCCATCCTGTTTGGTTATAAGTAATGGAATTGTCCATGTGTGAGACTGTTCCTTCCTTATACCCTAATCTCCTAAGATCTTGTCCACTTACGGGATCTACCACTGTGGATTCCTTAGCATCGAAATACGGCGGAGGTACAATAGTTGGCCGAATAGGTGTTTTCAAATTTTCAAATTGATACCAACCAATGGGTTCTGTGGCATGCACAAAAGTTTTTAAAATTGTTCCATTTTTCCATTCAACAATACACGTAGCAGATGCCAAGTTAAGCTTAACGTTCTTAATTTCCCCAAGCCCGCTGATATCAAACTCTAGTGCCCCACCTGGTATCTTGGATGGTGCAGGTGAGTTATCATAGGGGGCATCATATTTATCCTGAACATTTTTATAGGTATTGTTCTTCCATTGGTCATGCACCCACCTAAAGTCGAAATCCTGAAAATTCAAATTTTCCATGGGACGAAGATCCCAGAGATCCGAACGATCCAGCGAAAATCTAAGTTTTCCATCTTTTTGCCATACCAATGCCCCCAAGGTTGCATTTCCCAAGGGTATTCCCTCATCCCAGGTTGTTGCCAGCCCACCAAACTCCAGCTCGTAATCGGGAAGTCTGTCCGCCTTAGCAGTTCTTGCATGTTCTTCGGAACATGAAGCAAATAAGGCCAATGTTAAAAGGCAACATATAATTGTATTTAATGACATCTTTCTATGCATCTTTTAGTTTTTATAATTCAACAATTAATAGCCAGCCTTTGGTTGGCTCGATAGGAATTTCTTCATTTATGAAAAATGTTCTTTCGGGTTGGAAATCTTCAATTTTAGGAGCGATTATTCGAACTTTATTTTTATCTAACCCAACAGCTTCCCAGTCTAAATCCAACTTTATATTTACGGTTTCATTTGCCCAACTCGCTACTGAAATCATCACCTTGCCTTCCTTAACGTAAGCGGTTGCCTTAACATCTTCCCGACTGCAGAATACGACAGGATCCCTATCCCAATAACCTATCATTTTAGATTCGGCGATTCCAAAATCGTCCCACACCTTCCAAATGCCCCTGGGGTCACAGCTTACACCCTCTGTGAACCATGGATATCGAACTGTCATGCCATAAACCATCCCTCGCCAAGGGTTGCCACCGGCATGCAGCATATCCCCCATGTGTCCAAAAGGGATTCCGGATACTTCCACGAGCCAATTTTCGGGGGGCATTTCATCATAATGAAATGATTCCCCGAACCACAATTTATCCAAATATGGAAAAAACTCTGCATATTGATTGGCCGGCCCCTTAGAAAATCCAGTATTGGAATGTAGATCTATCATAGACCCTGGCTTCTCACTATCCAAGATTTTACGCATCCGTTTTAAGATTCGTCTATCGTAGGTAACATCATCTAGATATAAACCGTCTATATCCATATTTTTCAGCAACCAAGAAAGACCTTCCAAATAGTAATTATACCAACGTGAATCTCCTGGAGCATTTATTATTGACGCATCAATACCATTTTCCAATGGAGAATACCATTGTGTATTATAATCGGTGACCAAATGCTCTTGCAACCAAGGGTATCCACCCCCTTTTCCGGTTCCCAAGATCTCGTTGCCTAAACTACGTAATGCCCATATTTCTGTAGCATGATTAGACAGTTCCCTTATGGTATAGTAAATCTTCACCCTAAGATTCTTGGCATGCATTTCATCCACAAAGCCACGCATTTCCTTTGTATTTATAAAAGGATAGTTGATAAAGGGATTGTATTTATTGGCATGGTGAACATTAATAATTTTCACGCCATCCGTTATCTCTTCCTCTTTGGGTTTGGGAGCCAAGCCATTATGGTAATATCTATTTGTGAACTGTGCCTTGCTATCTACTTCCTTAACGGGCGTAATCAAAAAAGATAGTTCAAAAACCAATTCTTCCCCTTTGGCAAATGTTCGTTTTCCCGAGAATACGGTTGCCATCGTTTCTTCTTCTTTCTTCTCTATAGAGAATCCGCCCTTACCATCATTATCCCAACTTTTGGGTGGTTCTGGCTTATAGAGATTTAATAGTGGACCATGGTACTCCCCTCCACGTAGCTCAACATGCAAACCTCCATAGCTGTTTCCCACCCAAAAACTATCTTGGGGCCCACTCCACTTCGCTTGGTGTTGCCTAGGGACTTTTGTTCCCGGCAATCCCATACCCATCATATACTCTGCTACGGATGACTGAAAGGGTATCTGTAATTTAAAGTCTTCTAGGTCAACATCCGACTGGGCATGTAATTTGATCTTATAATTAATATGTCCATCAAACTCTAAAGTTGATTCTGTTTCTATATCAAAGTTCTGGGTATTGGAAGAATACCTATTTACCACCACTCCCGATTTGCCGATCGTGGATACTTGTTTTTCATTCTTAATATGCTCCCCATCCAATACAAACTTAATAGGACCCGCTAATATTTCTGTGTCCCAAGCTTTTATGGAGGTCGGCAACCCACCGTCACCGTACTCGATAATTTTACCCAAGAGCTTCCAGGTATTCTCTAACTTGTCCGTGTCAATAGATGTAAACGCAACGGTAGGTTCATCATCGATCCCAATTGTAGAGTTTAACCACCTTAGTCTAGAATGTCTCCAAGGCTCATCATCACCACGACTTGCAATTATCCGATCTTCTATATTTAAGCCAATAGTAATATTTTGGTCTGGTTGACCATTGGCTTTTACTGTAATGTTACCGGTATAGAGCCCAGCCTTAATATCTTTTGGAATATCTACACCAACCCATAATGGCTGCACCTTTCCTTTAGCAACTTTAACTTGTTTTGTAAAGGAATTTCCATAGGGATCTACTCCATGGGTATTAAAACAAGTAAAAACACGTTCCGACAACGTATCACCATTTGACGATTTTAAGTTAGAGAATTCCAGTCTAATATTCTCCAAGGCAATTTTAGAGGCATAAATACCTATTTGAAAAGTATAGTATTCATGCCGTTGAGCACTTCCTTTAAAATGCTGTTCAATTCCATTCTCTATCCACTTAAAAGGCAGATGATCCCGCATTTTTATTGGATATTTCCTATCCTCAGGAATAGCGATATAAGCCGATTCTGCTGTACTAACAAATTCTTCCAATTCTTCTTGTGTTGCTACCACCTCCATAGGGTAGAAGGAATCAAATTCCGTTCTTGATTGTATTTCTTTGCAAGTGGCTTTTGGTAACTTACGCAATCTCTTTGCATTACTAAGCTTATTATCTGTTACCCACAGCAGATCTGGTGATTTTTCCTGTTCTAGATATCCATATTTATAATAGCCCCATTCGGGGTCTGGTTTATAGGGTAAGTAATAAAATAGGTGCTCTCCCTTTTCTGCAGGCCCAAAAACCAATTCACATTTTTCATTATTAATCTCTATTCGGTGAATGTTTTTAATAGTTTCACCTGTCCGTGAATTGATAATTACAAATTGCCGCTTTTCTGGATTTTTATCATGGCGCCTCCAACTAAAGTTCACTTTAACGGCTTCCGCTTTATTAGGCACTTCTAAAATTGCCCTATGGTTTCCAAGACCTGCCTCCCATGGGGTTTCAGCTACGCTGTATTCTACTTCGGACTGAGAGTAGCCTAAATAACTAAATACACTAAAAAGAACAATAAATAATGATTGTCTGGAATTAATAAGAATTAAACTCTTTATATTTTTCATTTATACGATTCGTTTTTGAAATATCAATTAAATGCAATAGAACAATTGAACATTCATTGTTTAACTTTTCTATCCCCTGTATGATCTACCCCTTTAGAACGTTCCAAGGAGATCATCGCCTTAGGCCTGAAATTCGTGATAATGGCCCGCCTGTTATCGTTGGTAGAGTTACCCCTACTGTAATATAACGTACCTCCTTGGTGAAAAACACAAGATCCAGGAGACAATTCTATACATACAGAATTTTCCTCACTTCCCTCGCATTTAAGTGCCCCTTTGTTGCCAGTCTGCTCATGTTGTAAAATTTCTGAGAGGTGAGATTTTGGCGTATACCACATACAGCCATTCTCCTTATAGGCATGATCAATAGCCACCCAACAACTTGCTGCCCTTTTATCGGGCATATTAATCCAATATGCCGCATCTTGATGCCATGGGGTTATAGTATTGGTATTAGGGGCCTTATTGATAAGCATATCAAAGTCCAGTGCAATATCATCACCCATTAGTTCTTGGGCCATTCTTAAAGATTTGATATGCAATACCTTTTCCAACATTTCCGGTACTATTTTACTCGGAACCATAATTTGAGTTATGTTCTCCTTGGCGGCGTCATCGGATCCTGATAAATCTGACCGGTATTTTGAGGCATCAATTCTATTATCTAAAAATGAATCATAAAGATTACTATAGTAAGTGACCTCTGACTCATTCAACAAATTGTCAATGACCAGATATCCCTCTTCTTCAAAAAATGTTATTTGCTGTTTAGTTAATAATTTCATAGTGCTTTTTTATTAATGTAAATCATAGTCCATCTTTTCAACTTACCGATACCATTGTTGTTTTATTCTTCAAGAATTAAAATCACCTTGCCTTTCGCTTGTAGTTCACCATTTTTTCCATCTATAGTCACTTTTAGGGAGGCACCGTTATTTGCCCTTACTCCCATTTCCAACTTTACGGAATAGATAGCGCTAGGGTTATCTTTGTTCAAAGAACCGGTCTTTGGGTTATTAAAAACTACTTTGCCATCAGCTATTAAGGACATATCCTTTAGAATCACAGTGGAATTTCCGCTTGTATAAGTAAATTTAACCTCTTTGATCTTTTGCAAATACTCTCTTTTAAGAGGCCATTCCATGGAGTTATCCTTTGAAGACCAGTCACCCACCACAATGTCATCTTCTTTTACCATATTGGGAATAGGTCTTTCTATAGCTTGTTGTACCAACTTTTTTGCCGATTCTAAGGGATCAGCAAAAGGCTCAATCCTACTCACTCCTTTACCCCTCACCCAGGCATCCTCAAAAGCTCTGTTATCATAGGTCTCGTTCATCCTTAAACTTTCTAATTTACCGGCCATTCTGGGGAGATAATAATCCCGGATTAAACCTCCCCACATTCTGGCTGCATAATCATTGACCCCTAACTTCAGTTTTGGTGGCCCCCAAACAGTAAGTATACGCCTTGCATCCTCTTCATATTGGTCTTGTTGAGCTTCATCTTGGCTTGTCCCCCTGGCGAAGTCGATCCAGCGTTGCAGGCTTAAAGTAGGGTGATTCTCCAACAATCGGTCTGCATCTGTAAGGTACTGCAAGGCCCTATTACCAGCTTTGTCCCTAGTTTCAAAATCCATATTCTGATGTGCTTCATAAGCATACCCAAACCAATCCTCAGCTTTGTGACATAACACCGTAGCTGCAAACTCTAAGGCATCGGCTTTATACAATTCAGAATCTCCCAACTCATCGGAACAAGAAAGAAACTTATCTATTGCTTTGAAGATACGGGGGTCTTTATTTATAGTTCCCGTTGACCATGAGCCTCCATTACCTTGAAAACCAAATCGAGGATGATCGGTCATCGTACCATAGCTTGTTTTTCTTAATAACTGCCATGCTTCTTCCATGGCAGGGGGACAGTCACCGTAGCGTGCCCTGGAATAATCATTATACCATGTATCCAAATCAATGGCATCACTTCTCCATGCCATATCCGATACCAATTCGAAGGTGACCTCATTGTTTTCAATCCCTTCAGGGGCAAAACCAAAACCAGTATTGCTTTTCATATAGGGCGACTTCAAAAGCTCTATTGGATTTGTTGCATAATAATCATGTACCCCGGTATGGCCAGTTTTTCCTCCACTATTGAGCATAAAACCATAGACCCATGGTTTATTGTTATAGCCTTCAAATATCTCATAGTTAAAACCGTTTTTATAGGCAATACCGTTATACTCGTATGCATAATCCAGAATCATTAATTTGTCATCAGGAATTTTGCTGAAAAGTGCATTGGCTGTTTCCTTGTTCCATATATTTCTTTGATAGGTAAACATCCATCCCTGCACAACCCATACGGCATCAGGGTTTCCTGATTTAAGTGACTCATAGATAGAACTTCCATATTCGGCCAAAAGTTCGGTTACCGGTCTATCCGTTTTTGGTAGGTCCATTTCATTAAAACTATCGGCCAAATAGTATTTTCCTTTTCCAAATTCCTTTTCCCACTCCTCAATAAAAAGTTTCCCTATTTTATCAAATAAGGGTGTTTTTGGACTTATCAAGGCCCCTTGATATTTCTCTGGAAAACCTCCCCAACTTACCGATAACAATTTATCTTCAGGAAAAATCCGACTAATATCCTTAGGTACAAATCCGGCAAAGGCTGGAAGGATAGGGTTCATGCTTAGTTCTTTTACCCTATTCAATATTTTATGTTGCAGTGCTATTTGCCCCTTATGCCATTCTTCCGTTAACAATTCACCACCCAAATTATTTACATTGCCCATTCGTTGCCAAGGCAGTAATGATGGAGCCGTATAAAATCTATTTATTTCGTCTTGTGTAAGCCCCAACCTTTTCCACACGCGTGTTGCTATAGCTTCATTGGCCACCAAGGCTAAAGGGAAGTTCATACCATGCAATGCCATCCAATCTATTTCCTTTTCCCACCGTTCCCAATCCCAGTAGGGTGTTGAATAGCCGAATGCACAGACATTTAAGTAATATCTGTTCTTGTACGGGGAAGTTATTGTTTTTTCAAATTCGGGCAATTTCTCCGGTATATTGATATTCTCCCCAGACCAACTTACCATGGAATTCGTAGCATTCTTTAAATAATCATATGCGCCTCTGGTCAAAGAAGTAACCGAGTTTCCGGTAACAACCACCTTATTTTTTTCTACACTGATTCCATAAGTATCCAATGTATCCTTTTCATTGAATTTAAAAATAAATTTGGATGCGTTTTCCAAACCCAAAGTTCTTTTCAAAACATTATGAGCAGCCAATTCTTCAGGTCTCCGGTTCTCATAGGAATTACACGAAACCACTATTAGAACAAGTAAAATAATTTGTAATCTCCAGATCATGACAATTGTCTTAATTAAATTTTAATGCTATACTCAACAAGTGAGACTTAAATGCCCTCTCTTTTCCAACAAGTTCAGGCGTAGGTTAAAATGTTATCAATAATTTTTCACTATACCACCTAGGCTGTTTTAGTAGCAAAGGGCTAAATATTTCTATAGGATTCAATAATTTCTTTGCGTATGAATTCATTTATTTCCCATTGGTCTCCCATGGGCATTTGGGTATTCGGCTTATATAATGAATAAGGAAAAGGTCCGTACTCTGGAGTAACGGTCATATAGGCATGGCCTTTGTCCCTAGCATTTTTCAACATCTTCACCCACCATAGCAGAAACCGATCAAGTTGTTGTTTGTAATTTGTATCCCTGGGATCAATAAGTTGTGGGCTTTGGGCAGACCCTACACGTGCATGAATATGATACGTATGTGAAATTGCCTTCTCTACAGCAAGAGTTTGGTTATCAAGCATAGATTCGGCAACACAGCACCAATGCGACAAATCAGAGGTAAGTTTTAAAAAAGAGTATTCCTCCAAGTAGGGAAAACAGGCATGAGCTGCAAATGAAAAACGGGAACGATGCGTTTCATGTGTAATAGTAACTCCTGTTTTTTCTTCAACCTCATGAGCCATTTCCAATAATTTTGCATTCTGGGCATAGCTATAAAAGTCCATTCCTGTATGTGAGTTTATCAATAATGGGGTGGCCTCGGCAAGGTTATACAAATGCTTTTTTAACTGCTCTTGATGTTTGGCAAAGTCAACTTCCTTTGTTTCCCAATGTTGGGCCACAAATTCCAATTCAAAATCCTTTAACATGGAACATATTTCCCGTTTTTTTATAGGATCTGTAGGTAGGTCTATTTCCACCCCTTGGTAACCTGCTGCTTTGACTTTGTTCAGAAAATCAATCCAAGGTAAATGTGAACTTCCCCAGCGTGGATATATAAATTTCAAATCCATATTATATCTAATGCTATGTCTTGCCTCTATATCAATAGTCAAGGTTTACTTACCTGACCGTTCCAAAGTGCTCAAATTTTGATGCATAAATAAACCCCGCAATAAAAAAACTAACCAACTAACTCTTTTAAGCGGGGCTTACCATATTTCTTAACACCCTAATATCCAGTATTCTGTTTTAAATTAGGATTATTGATCAATTCAAAATCAGGAATAGGCCAAGTATAATCCCTCGGAGCCGTGAATGTACGATCCTCCAATGGCACTACACCTATTGCTGGTTTATTCATGGTCTCATCCAACAACTTCCACCTATGGTAGTCATAATAAAGAACCCCCTCTGCTGCCAATTCTATAATCCTTTCCCTACGTATTATATCCCTAAAGCTATCTTGGGTAAGACCTGCAAGGGCTATTGGGGGAACAACAATGTCCGACCCATCTGCTGCGGCCCCTTTTCCACCTCGTGTCCTAAGTTCGTTCACCAGATCCAATAAATCCTGTGACGGACCATTAACTTCGTTCATAGCCTCCACATAATTGAGATACACCTCTCCCAATCTAAAAACGATAAAGTCGTTATGACTTCTCTGTTCTGCGGTTTCAGCGGGGTCGATCCATTTTCTAAAATTCAACCAAGTCCCGTTGTTTTCAAAAAGTGCCCCCTCATATTCCACATTCTCCATCCAATTAAAAATGGTTTGGTTAAGACGGGGATCCCTATTTTCAAAAGGCGTCTCGGAATCGTATAATGGACTGGTAGCAATATCCTCTCCATTGATATCGGGATAGCGTTCCACTAGGGCCATTGTAGGAGTATAAATAGACCAAGAGGCATGGAAACTGATTGGTCCCAGCCATTGGCCAAGGGAATGATATTGACCTTCAAGATCCGCATTTATCCTCGCTAAAATTATCTCTGAATTCCCTTCTCCTTCCGGTCTAAACAAGTCGGTATAATTTTCATGTAAACCAAAACCTCCAGACATTATCTCATTTGCTAAATTGGCACTTTCTGTCAACATTGAGTCATCAGATGACAACGTTCCCTCATAAAGTAAAATCCTTGATTTTAAAGCCATAACCCCCCATTTCGTAACCCTACCATACTCAGGTGTATAATTTGATGAGGACAACTCTACTAAACTTTGGTCCAATTCGGACAAAACAAAATCCAATACTGTTGCCCTCGAACTGGGCTCTACCTGCCCTTCATTGATAGCAAGGAAGGTGTTTACCAAGGGGACATCCCCAAACTGGAACAATAATTTATAATGGGCCCATGCTCTAAAAAATCGTACCTGTCCCATATATTGAGCTAGGTCTGTGTCAGATAATCCAGCTTTCTCCACATTCTCCATAAACCAGTTGGCATCCCTAATAGTGGCATACTGTCCTGTCCATAAGCTATTCACTATACTAGAACCCGGATTAATGCCCCCAGTAGAAATTTCAACAGAGGGTCCGTTCTGACTGAACATAATTTCTGTCAAAGCGTCCCATTCAATCTGACCTACGTTTGATAAAGACCCATATAGGGCATTAGCAGCCTGTCTAACATCTTCTTCACTAGTCCAGAATGCATCTTCAGAAAGTGCTGTTACAGGTAGTTTGGTAATCTCCTCTTCAGAACAGCTTTGTAAAACACCCCCTAAAGCAAAAATTAATATATATACTGTTTTAATATAAGTTTTCATATCGGTATGTTTTTATTAGAAATTAATGTTAACCCCCAATGCAAAGGACTTTAATGGTGGTACCGTCAAACCGTTGGATTCAGGGTCGAATCCAGGTCTAAAATCAGAGACTGTCAACAAGTTTGTTCCAGTAAAATAAAGTCGTGCCTTTTGTACGTATCTATTCTCTTTAAGTGGAAGGGTATAACCTAACTGTATATTTTTCAATCTTAAGTAAGATGATTTAAAAGCCCAAAAACTAGAATTGGTATAGAAATTTTGAAAATATGTTTGTTGTCCGAATAGCAATAATCTTGGGTAGGACCCGTCAATATTTGAAGCACTCCAAGCGTCATTGGCTTCCTCAGGAATCCATCCATAGTTGCCGAACAAATCATTTGACCTATAGTCTTTCGCCTTTCCTGTTCCCTGGAAAAACATTTGAAGATCAAAACTCTTCCATTCAGCGTTCAAATTAATGCCGTAAGTTATCTTAGGCAGTGTCTCCGCAATAGCCACGTTATCCTCAAAATTTAGAATTCCATCTCCATTTTGATCCACATAACGAATATCTCCCATTGTTGTATTAGGTGCAATCCCTGAGGTGATTTCCGACTTATAGTCATCCACTTCGGCTTGGGTCGACAAAATACCGTCTGCCACATATCCATAAACTGTACCCAAGGCATCTCCAACCCTATAACTTGTGTCGAACTCCGAAAAGGCATCGGTCAGCTCCGTAATTTCATTCGTATTGTACGTTCCATTAAGTGAAACACCATAGGTTAGTCCGTTCGGTAGAGTGTTGTTATGACTTAAGATCAATTCCAACCCTTTGTTCTGAACGTTCCCGGCATTGATAGCTGGTCCGCTTCTACCCGTCCCAACTGTACCTGGCACGGGGCTAGGCAATAGAATGTCCTCCGTATCCTTTATATAGTAGTCCAAAGAACCGGACAACAATCCACTGTTCAAAGAAAAGTCGAGACCAACGTTGGCTGTACTGGTCGTCTCCCATCTCAAGTCTCTGAACGGAACTCCCCCTTCAGCAGCCGTCGGTTCAACGATATCGCCCATTCCGAAATAATAGGTCCCAAAAGAAATATTGGAGAAATAACTACCAGAGACCCTATTATTACCTGTAGTTCCATAAGAGGCTCTCAATTTAAGCTGGTCCAATGAATTGGAATCAAAAAAATCCTCTTTACTTATCATCCAACCAGCTGATGCCGAAGGAAAGAAACCGTATCTGTTTTCCGGGGCAAAAATTGATGACCCGTCATACCTTCCCGTTAGCTCAAGAAAATACTTTTCGTCAAAATTATAATTAATTCTTCCTACCCCAGACTGTAATGCACTCTCAGCTGTATTACTGCTTAATTGAGTAATATCATCATTGTCTCCAGAATTGGGAGCACTGAACTCGGTCAACAAATTATCGAATTGAAAGTTTCTTCTTCCAGCACTGATAAAAGAATCCTTGTTGAACTGCACATCCCATCCAGCAAGAATACCAATGTTATGCTTATCAAATGCTTTATCATAGCTAATGAAAGTTTGGGCATTGTATTGATTGTTATCTCTCCATGTTTGACCTAGACTATTTACATCCGAAAACCAAGTGGGTCCTCCTGTGGTAGACCTTTTATAAATACTGGAAACAGACCTACTTGTACCCGATATCAACGAATAACGGCCAATAACCTTTAAACCATCAACAAGTTCCCATGTTAGATTGGTATTAGCGGTAAAGGTTTTGTTTTTAGTATTGGCCGTACCCGCCTCCAGTTCCCATAAAACATTCCAAAATCCTCTGCCATAAGCACCTGCCTCATTAAAAAATTGGAATTCACCATCAGCATTTCTTACTGGCAAAAAAGGAGCCGTACCATTCATATGCTGATAGATATTATCAATTCCTGCATTGACATTTGGTGCAGTATTGTTTGTGATATTGTAACTTAGGTTAACATCTAAATCGATATTTTCCCTCAGCTTTGTTTTTAGGTTAGTTCGTAAATTATATTGTTTACGGTCGATTCCAGTTTTAACAATTCCATCGGCATTCCTGTATCCTAATGAAAAATAATAGGAAGACCTTTCATTCCCGCCCGAAGCACTTAAAAAGTATCTATTGGCAACTTCTGTTTTCAAAAATTCTTCCTTCCAATTGGTATCCGGATAAGCTGGGTCCGTACCTGACTCGAATTTGGCAAAATCCTCTGGTGAGAACAACTCCTGTCCTCCCGAGTTCAAAGAGGCCTCATTCATGATAGTAGCGGACTCTATAGAATTGGCCGACTTTTGTTTCGTGGTCAGGTCACTAAAACTTACAAAGCTTTCAAAATTAAAACTTGCCTTTTTGTTCCTTCCCGTCTTCGTTTTCACTATAATCACCCCTGCTGCTGCTCTAGAACCATATATTGCAGAAGCTGCGCCATCTTTTAAAACAGATATAGCTTCAATATCGTTGGGGTCCACACTTAGTAAATCCTGTGGCACCCCATCAACTATATACAAAGGAGAGTTGTTACCTATAGTTGTTGCCCCTCTTACCAGTACCGATAAACCTTGATTGTAGCCAGAATCACGTATATACAGGCCGGGAGTACGTCCTTGTAGCGCTGCGGCAATATTAGAGGTGGTGACATTTCCCAACTCTTCAACATCAACGGTTGATACAGCGGAGGTTACGCTTGTAATCTTTTGGGTGCCATACCCCACCAAAACCACTTCGTCCAAGGCATCAGCATCCTCCTTTAACACGATATTCAGTACGTTACGATCATTAACAGCTATTTCTTTGGTTTCAAAGCCTAAATAAGACACTTCCAAAATGGCATTACCTGTCTCTAGTTGAATTGAGAAATTACCGTCAAAATCTGATTGGGTGCCATTGGTAGTTCCTAGCTCTAAAATATTTGCTCCCGGCAGAGGCTGATCATTCTCATCTGTAATAGTACCCGAAATAGTTAGTTGTACCAAATCCTCTAGATCATTGTTGCGAGGATTTTCACTTATCAGAATAGCATTGTTTTCGGTTATCTCTATATTAAGGTTCCCGTGGGACAAACTACGATGTAACAGGGTATTGGTCTTTATCCGTCCTTTTTGTACCAGTACTTTAGGAAAACTCTTGAATATACCTTCTTCATAAAAGAATTTATACTCCGTCTGCTCCATAATTAAGTCAAAAACTTCGTCAACCGTTAATGCCTCATCTGCCTCTATTTTAATTTTAGAATGTTGAGAAACTAGACTAGCAGGAGTTAAAGCAAAAACAGTTGTACAAAATAAGAAAAGAAATATTCTCATAATAAACATTAACAGGCTTTTTCTATAAGGAAAACAACCTATGGTCCATTTAATTTCCATAAATTTGTGTGTTATTGGTTGATTAAAATTTAATTAATTGATAATGCACTCTAGGGGATAGGGTCTTTAACTTTAGCGGGTAAAACCTTATCTCCCTTTTTTTAAAAATTGATTTTTTTTTACTTCATTGGCCTATATTTTTGGTTTTAAAAAATTACTTATAATCGGTGGTTTTCAAATATTGAGGTACTCATTGTCCCCTAGTACCGTTACTTAATAATGATTTTCTTATCCCGTATCTCATAATGGTTAATAGAGCTAGATTTCATGATCGATAAAATTTCTTCAATGGGTTGATCTTTATCCAAAGTCCCTTTAAATTTTATCAATTCCAAGTCCTTATTTTCAAAAACAAAATCAACGTCATACCATCTGGACAATACTCTCATAATATCCTTTAAAGGCTTTCCCTTAAAATGAAAAATACCTTTAATCCATGAGATTTCGTTTTCCACATCCACTAGCCGCACTGATAATTCGTTATTGACTACATTGACCCTAGATTGTTCATTAGGAACCAAAGTTCTTTCAACCATATTAGTGTTCACTTTCACCTTCCCCTCCACAAGGGTCGTATAAACAGCCGAATCATCTTTATAGGCCTTAATATTGAACTGCGTCCCTAAAACTTCTATTACTTGTGAATTATTAATTACTTCAAATTTTGCTCCTTGATGTGCTGTGCTCGGCGAAACATTAAAAAAGGCCTCTCCATAAACGAGTTCCACTTTTCTGGTTTGGCCATTCCTAAAGGCAACCGGATACCTCAATTGGGATTCTGAATTTAACCACACCTCGGTTCCATCCGATAGTTTTAAAAAAAATTGTCCACCTCTGGGTATATTCAGTATATTGTATATAATTTTACTAGAACTATGTTTTGGCGTTTCATACACAATTTGTTCACCATTGCTACTTATTCCTTGTGTTTTAAAGGATGTGCCTTTTTCCAATGCTACAACAGAACCATCCTCACGTATCAACGTCGCTTTGTCCGTACCCGGTTTTATAGTGCTGTTTACCTGTACAGGCTTGGATTTTAATTGGGTAGAGAATAATATATCTTTATAAATAAAAGTAGCGGTCAAGATTGCCGCAAAAATTGCTGCAGTAGAATATCTTACAATGCTTACTATCCTAGACTTCCTTCCAAAAATACTTTTTTCTCTGTTTAAGCGTCTTACAATATTTGCTTTCGCCCTTTTTTTATCATAATTACCCATTGTCTTATTTATCATGGTATTGGTCTTGATGTAATCATGAAACAAGGCTTCATTTTTGGGGTCACTGATCCAAATCTCAAGATGTTTGAGTTCGTCAATATCAGCCTCCTTTAACAGAAACTTAATTAATAGATTTTCGATTTTTTTCTTCTCGTTTTTCATAGCATCGTTACTCTTATAACGAAGTTAAAATTGTTATACCCCCATTGATTAAATAAATAATATAAATTTATCTCATTGCCGAACCTATCCTTTCACTACATATTTAACAATATAACGAAGCTAAAATTGACATACCACCATTAAATTGATAAAAAAAATTACATTTGTTCAAACTTGAAATAATTACTGGCCATGAGTGCTAATTATACCAATCAAAAAAAACTTCTCAAACACCTCAAAAAAGGGAAAACACCGGCGTATACCTATTTAGTGGACCTGTACTATGAACAGTTGTGTAATTATGCCAAAAATTTAGCCCGAGATGACTATCAATCTGAAGACATTGTACAAAATGTGATTGTTAGAATTTGGCAACAACGAGATAAATTAAATTCCAATATCAATATAAAAAACTATCTATACAGATCTGTTTATAATGAATTTATAGATCAATATCGAAGATCCAATGCCATTACTGCTTTGGAAAAAAAATATATTGAAGGATTGGATATAGTCCTAGAAGATGAAGATTTTAATAATTCCGAAAGGATTATGGCTATGGTGATGAAAACAGTTGAAAACCTACCCCCAAAATGTAGAGAAACCTTCTTATTAAGTAAAAAAGAAGGGCTAACATATATTGAAATTGCAGAATATCAAAATGTTTCTGTAAATACCGTGGAAAAACAAATCGGAAAAGCTATCCGCATAGTACGGGAAACATTAAAAGACAAAATTAGAACGGTATTATTTTTAATGTTGGGTCTGAATTCCTGTAATACTAAACAATAATATATTATCGATTTCACGATATATTATTTATAGTTTCAAACACCACCATCGCCAACCCCGTTACACTGAACTCCTTACTATTATGCTTTGCCTCCTATATGTTCGACAAAAAACCTAGTTTCAACAATGCGACCAGATAGGAAAACTCCGTGTCCCTGAATACAAGAAATTTGCAGTCTCCCCTTTCAGGGACCAAAATTTGAATAATACTAAGGACACAATATGCTCAGAGGTATCGACCCCCTGATTTATGCTTATAGATTTTGGCGTAGAGACATTAAACGCCTTTTTTCCTTAGTTTAAGGGACACCATAAAATACTACTATAAAAAAATTACAACAGGCCTCCTTCGCCAAGTTTATATGGATATCCACTGAGCTGATCAGTGAAGGGCTAGGCCACAATTCGCTTAAAACGACCCAGATCTATTTACGGAGTTTCACCAACCACGTTTTGGACGAGGCAAATGAGATGGTGGTTTGTTGAATTAACTAATTAAAAAGGACACTATCCCGTAAAATGTGTAAATTAAAAAAACGAGGGTTTGCTTTTTTAAAGTTGAACCCTTTTTCCAAATATAATAAGAAACCAGTTCAAAATTATTCCCTATTTCTTGATAGTTAAATGGCATGGTATAGACTTTTTTTCTTATCTAATTCCTCATGCCAACTAAAACAATTATATTCCTCTTTTTCTCTAACTTATGTAAAGTAGCTACTTTAATCCAAATTATTTATAGTTATTCAAATACTTCTGAACTTCCGAATACGCCGTGTCGGCTTCTTCCCTAGTTCTAGTAAGTGGACTTTTGTCCCCAGCTACCACCGGTATTTCCAATTCTTCCCATGGCAAAACATTTGATTTTAGTGCCCAAGTATCATAAATTCTTTCCATTCTTTTTACTTTTTCTGGATAGGTATGAGCCAGATCGTTTGTTTCTGTTCTATCCTCTTTTAAGTTATAAAGTTCCCATTCACCTTTTTCCAAAATAGAGACCAGCTTCCAGTCACCCAATCGGATCGCTTTATTACCTTGGTGCTCCCAAAATAACGTATCCCTTATCTTCTCATCTTTATAGATAATCGGCAGTAAACTTTTACCATCCAAAGGTTTAATTTTGTTATTATTGAACGATGTCGGATAGTCTGTTTCAGCCAATTCTAAACTTGTTGCCATGATATCAATAATATGTGCTGGCTGTTTTCTTAATTCGTTTTTACCAAGGATTCCTTTTGGCCAATGCACTATTAACGGTGTGGCTATACCTCCCTCATGCATGTAGGTTTTGAATTTTTTAAATGGAGTATTACTTAGGTTAGCCCACTTTAAACCATATCCTCCATATGTATTTTCAGGCCCCAAGGCTACGCCGGGATAATCCCCAGACACAATAATTTCACCTCCCTTAGTATAAAGAGGAACATAATTCATTATACTCCATGGCTTGCCGGAGTTCCCTATCATCCCATTGATATGTTCCGTTTTATCCCCTCCATTATCTGAAAGGAAAAATATAATAGTATTATCCAATTTATCTAGGTTTTTAAGTGCAGCTACCAAGGCCCCTACACCTTGATCCAAATGCTCGATAGTACCAGCATATGCCTCCATTCTTGATTGCTCCCAAAGTTTATGCTCCGCTTTTTCCCAAGCCACATTTTGTTCATCAATCTCTGGAAGTTTACATAAAGGATCGATTATTCCTGTGCTGATTAAATTTCTATATCGATCCTCTCTTAGTTTTTCCCAGCCCTTTTCAAATTTACCTTTATGCTTTGCAATAGCCTCCTTTCGCGCATGTAACGGCCAATGTGGCGCTGTATAGGCCATGTAAAGAAAAAAAGGCTTATCAGCATCATTAGAACTTATATATTCTATTGATTTTTTAGTTATGGCTTCAGTATAATAAAAATCATCATAGGGCTCAACATAGGAATTGTCTTCCACCAAAGTTAAAGGGTCCCAATAGCTACCTGCGGCAATAAGTGTCCCATAAAATTGATCAAAACCCCTTTGCAGAGGCCAGTTATGCTTGGATTCATTTGGTTTAAAGTTATGATTAAGATGCCATTTGCCAGCCATATAAGTTTTATATCCGGACTGTCTCAATACTTCTGCAATTGTTACACATTCGTTATTAAGATCGGCACGGTAGCCAGGTTTGCCATAATCTTGGGCTGTCATATAACCAAGCCCAGTTTTATGTGCATACAGCCCTGTTAGCAAACTGGCCCTACTCGGCACACATCTGCCGGCATTATAGAATTGCGTAAACCTTAATCCGTTGTTTGCCAAGTCATCAATATTCGGAGTGTCAATTTCTCCTCCATAAGAACTTAAATCGGAAAAACCCATATCATCCGCCATGATGACTATAATATTGGGCCTAACCTCTTTTTTAGCCTCAATTTTATCTTTACAAGCACTAAGCACTAGTGAAAGTGCAACAAGGGTCATGAATTTATTGATCATAGCTTTAATGTATTATGTTAAACATATAAAACTAGTTAAAAATTCCTGTATTGCAAATAAATTTTATTTTACCATACCCCAACACCATCCACCTGGGAATTATAATCGAGATGCAAAAAAAATCAATGACCTAATTATATTTTCTTTCCAATATTTAGCGTTATGTCCTCCTTTAAACTCCTCATAATTATGGTTTATACCATATTCCCCCAAACTATTATGCAACTTTCTATTATGATCTATTAATGAATCATCAACGCCACAGTCAAAGCGAAAAGAAGTCAGTTTATCCTTATATTTCAATAGGTAGTCAATTACAGCTTCATCCCTATTATTTTTATAATAAGGATTCACATCATCTATATATAATTTAAATCCTTCAAAATTTGTAATAGAGGAATGGCCAGAAAAGGCACTAAAAACATTAGAATACTTTGCGCCAATACGTAAGGCTCCATAGCCTCCCATCGATAGTCCTGAGATATACCATTTAGAATTGTCCCCGATTTGGGTTATTACTCGACTTACCGCTTCTATGACGTCCTCGGCTATCCATTTTTCAAAATCAAAACCAGAATGAGCAAGATAACCGCTCCCGTCCCCCCATAATCCATCTGAAGGCATTACAAGAACCATTGGAGGCAATTCTCCTTTCTCTATAAGATCAAGAGCAATATTATGGACATTCATATGTCTAGTCCATGCCCAATGACTAGCATATACACCATGCAGCAATATTGCCACTGGCAAATCCGAAATTTGCTCATTTCCTGGCGGAACAAAGACAGTGATATCTGCCCTCCCTTTTAGATAAGAACTTTGAACCGTTAAATACCTTAAGTTCTCAACCTCGTGTTTAGGATCGGAAACACTTATTTCTCTAATAATCATATAGTATATTTTTCACTAAAATAAAATTACACCCTTGGCATTTTTACCTGAAAGCATATCACTAAAAGCATTTTCTAAATTATTAGGAGTATAGGTTTGTGTTATCATTTTATCCAGCAACAACGATCCCTTTTCATAATAATCCAAAAGCATAGGAAAATCTCTATTAGGTCTGCATTTACCATATAACGGATTAATATAGATTTTATCCCACTCAAACAAGTTCATATCAAATTTAATTTCCTCTTCGATCCCACTTACCTGTACAGCCATGCCTCCATTTCGAATCATAGCTAATGGTGCAGTACCCAAAGACGACACACCAGTACATTCAAAGGAATAGTCCGCTCCCCTATTTTCAGTTAGCTTCTTCACCTGAATGGCCGAATTCAACAATCCAACATCCATTTTTTCGGCTATAATAGTATGAGTGGCACCGTAAGCTTTACTCATTTTCAACCGCTCCTCATTAATATCAATTGCAATAATTTTCGCCGCTCCAGATATTCGTGCTCCTTGAATTACATTTAAGCCTACACCCCCAGTTCCCAAGACCGCAACAGTTGAACCCTTTGTGACTTTGGCTACATTTATGACAGAACCAACACCGGTCATCACACCACAGCCCATTATACTAGCTACCTCAAAAGGGATTATATTAGGTGTTGGAAACACGGCCGCCTCTTTAACAATGGTGTGGGTGGACATTGTACCTAAGTTAAAAGAACGCTGAACCCCCTTGTTTTTATAAAGGGTACTTTCTAAAGACACGTGCCCCATATTAGGTTTACCTTGTCCTATAACTGGAGACTGTACCTCGCAAATACTTTCACTTCCATTCTTACATTGAAAACAAATCCCACAAGGAATCGCCCAGTTTAAAATCACCTGATCTCCAGGTTTGGTGGTTTTTACATTATTTCCAACAGCCAAAACAACTCCGGCACCTTCGTGTCCCATGATCATTTGTTGTCCCCAATTGGTATAAGAATCGTAATCAGTATGGCATACTCCTGCAGCTTTTATCTCCACAAGGACTTCATCATTTTTCGGCAGTCCAACTTCAATATCCTCCAAGGAAAATGTTCCTTTGCCGTTAGCAATTATAGCTTTAGCTTTTATCATAGTCATGTTCTATTTTTTCTAATGTTTTCCAGCATTCAAATAGAGACCTAGGCAAGTGGTAGCAACCTTTAAAACTCCCTTTTAAGTCCAATAACACCTCACCCCTCCTATTTAAATAACCATACCATTCCCCAAATTCTGGATCCGGAAAATATTTCCAAGTGTAAGTATGTACTTTTTCAAACCAGAACCACACATCGGCTCTTTTTGTGTGGTGAAACGCTTTCAATAAAGCAATAAGGGCTTCATTATGGACCCACCACAATTTTTGGTCCCAATCCAATTTCCATTGCATAGGCTTGTTTTTCCAGTCCATAAAATAGTAGATACCTCCAAATCGATCATCCCAGCCGTAGGATAGCATTTTAATGGTAATATCTGTAGCTTTTTCAATGGTATTAATATCATTTGTTTGAGCTGCCAAATCTATGACCATCCACATGGATTCGACAGCATGACCTGGTACGATCAATCTTCCATCTACTGTATCCGGATGACTCCCATCTGGTGCCACATTTTCAAAAAATAACTCTAATGTTTCATCATAATGATGCGTTAGCAACTTATGGATACTCTTGCTTTTTAAACTGACGATCTTTTCATCATCCAAAACACCTTCCATTTCCAGTGCCATATTAGCGTCCAGCATAAGCTTCCCCATACAATCCATTGGACGGAAACCTGTTTCCTTATTAAAAACATGTTTTGGGTTACTCCATCTTTTTTCAATCCGGTCATAAACCTCTCTAGCCAAAGTTTTATACTTGGCATTTCTTGATGCTTTGTAATATTGAGAAAAACCCAAAGCGGCAAAACAATCCGAATAGATGTTAGATGGTTTTTTCAAGGCGTTCCCTTTTTGATCAAAGGAAAAATAAAATTTTCCATCCTCGTCCATGCCATTTTCTACTAAAAACTCAGCTCCAGACATGGCAATTTCCAACCACTCAGGTTTTTTTTCAACTTCGTTGTAGAGCTTGCTGTAAGTCCATACTTGCCTTCCAATAGGCCAGGCATATTTATCAGTATCAAATACATTTCCTTTGCGATCTAATGATGTTAAATAGCCCCCATGAACTTTGTCTAACGAATATCTGGACCAGAACGGAATTACATCCTCGAGCAATCCGTTTTTATACTGGTTTATTAACTCTTTCATGTGCGGTCATTTAAATTTTCAATTCCAAGACCCCTTTGGGTTTACAACTACAGGGCAAGCATGTACCAGGGTCTGGCTGAATCATGGTTGCATGATTATAACTTACCTCCCCTGCAACAATTTCGGTTAAACATGTACCACAATCCCCGAAGAGACAACCAACGTCGATATCAATATCATGGGCCTCGGCCAACTCTACAAGCGAATTATATTCAGGGCCCCATTCAACAGTTCTCCCAGAGACTGTAAATGTTACGACTATGGGCTTCTCTTTAGAGCCTTCAACCGATAAAGCCGAATAGGAAACACTGGCGGGACCAAATGATTCTGTTTTAATACTATCATCAGATATCCCTTCTGATCGCAATGATGCGGTAATATAATCCATCATCATAGGCGGCCCACAAACGTAAAAATCAAAGGAAGTATGTCTAAGTTTGCTTTTAATAAAATCTATATCGACAAAACCAAAATAATCATAATCCAACCCCAATTGATCCGAGGGCAAGGGATTAGAATAACAAACAAAGATCTGAATATTACTGTTTTCTTTATTTAGGCTTTCTAAGTGGAACTTAAAGATATGATCGCTACTATTAGTGATGCCCAAAAAAAATATAACATTCTGCTTACTTTTAGATTCCACAATTGCATTGACCATACTGAGCAATGGGGTAATCCCAATACCACCTGCAATAAGTACAATTGGCGTTTGCTCATTGGAACTTAAGAAAAAATCACCCATAGGTCCTTTAGCTTCTAAGATATCCCCTTCCTGAGTGACCTCATGAAGTAAAGTGGAGGCTTTGCCTGAAGTTATCTTTTCCGAATTATCGAGAATCAATTCTTTTTTTACAGATATTCTATAGTAATCCTTTCCAGGCGCTTCAGAAAAGCTATAAAACCGTTGAATATAGTGTCTTTGTCCTTCTGGTTTAATTTTAAACAGGAGATGTTGCCCAGGTTTAAAAGGGGCCAGGGATTCATTGTTTTCTAAACGCAAGTACAACGAGGAGACTAGTTCGCTCTCACGCACCTTTTTAAATACCTTATATTGTTTTTCCATTGAACCTAATTGTTTTTAACCTTTTTTTGATCTGCACGGGCATCTTCATAACTCACATTGTATGCTAAAACTTTTGGGTCGGGTACAACCCCCATTTTCTCACAGGTATCCGAATATACTTTTGGCCACCAATTTTGGTGCTCCGTCAGTCCATCCTCTTTCCATTTTCCCCAATCTTCATAAGCCTTGTCCCAAGCTTGACTTCCAAATTCCATAGTCTGATTTTGCCCCCCTATTTCGGGAACTATCCAATCACGGCCTATTTTAGCGTGTAGCACTTCATCAGCCCAGTCATAATCTTGAATCAATTCTGCCAGATTACTTTCCGTTGCCAATGCCACTTCCCATTCATACTGCTTACCAGTTTTGGCAGGCATTAATCCCTGTTCTATATAGAATAATATAGCATGTCGTTCTATGGGGCTGCACTTTGTATTTAGTTGATATGACCAATTCCAAGTGATAGGAATTTTAGTCCAATCGATTCCCATAGATATAAAACCAAGTTCTCCCATCATGGCATGTCTGGTCTCATCCCACAATTGACGAATCATATCTT
>CAXAVP010000028.1:0-26623 GCA_963972175.1 uncultured Arenibacter sp. | reverse complement strand
GAAAATGGCAAATCATAAGTCAGCATTAAAGAGGATTAGAAGGAACGAAGCGGTTAGGTTGCGTAATAGATACCAGCATAAAACAACTCGTAACGCTATTAGAAAATTGCGTTCAGAGGAGGATAAGAAGGCTGCTGAAACTTTATTGCCAAGTGTAGTTAGTATGATTGATAGGTTGGCAAAGCGTAATATTATTCATAATAATAAAGCTGCTAACTTAAAGAGCAAATTAACTAAGCAAGTAGCTGCGCTTTAAGCAAATAAAAAATTCATTATAGGAAACGCCCATTCGGAAGAATGGGCGTTTTTTTTGTAATATGTTTTTTGGTTGCCAGGTTATAGGTGGACTCCGGTAGGTAAGTGTGATCCTGTCATTAAAATATTGTAATGATTAATGTTGGTTGTTTTTGAGTTTAGGTAATTTCAAAGATTCCTATTATATTGGTTGTTGTATTATTTCTGGATCACAACTTTTTAAAGGTGAAGTTTATGGCATTAATGGATTTTAAACAAAAATGGGGTTTAATTATTTTGGTATTGTTTACGGGCTGTAAGACACAGCATGAGAAATTGGAAACCAAACAGCTGACCGAAATGGAACATGGGCATGTACACTCCCATCCACATTCGCACTCGCATTCACATTATCCAGACTATGATTCCATAGCTGCCCATAAGTTGATATTTCCTTCTCAAGTGCCCGATAGGATTATTGCTAATTTAACATCAGATCCGGCGCATAGTTTTGCAGTTAATTGGAGAACAGATCAAGATGTTAAATCCGGGGAGCTTCAGATAGCCCTGGCTACGGATGGCCCGGAGTTTTTGTTGGAAGGGGTTAGGAAGATCAGTGCTAATAGCGAAATATTTGAGAACCAAAATAGAAGAGAGCCTCTGGTTAAGGCGGTTTATCATTCCGTCATGGTAGATGGTTTAAAACCAAAGACAACCTATATCTATAGAGTTGGTTATGGTGAAGATAGTAATGATGGGTGGAGTGAATGGTTTCAGTTTACTACTGCCAGTGCCGCCCCAGATGACGGCTTTAGCTTTATATATTTTGGCGATGCCCAAAACAATGTAAAATCGCTTTGGTCAAGGGTAATTAGAAATTCATATAGAAAATTTCCAGAGGTAGATTTTATGCTACATGCAGGTGACCTTATCAATGATAGGGATGCCAATCTGGAATGGGGAGAATGGTTTTATGCCGGTAGTTTTATCCATGCAACGATTCCTAGTGTGATGACTCCCGGAAACCATGAATATAGGGATGGTGTATTAACTTCTTTATGGAAGCCGCAATTCACTTTGCCCGAAAATGGACCAATTGAGGAATTGCAAGAAACGTGTTTTGTGATTGATTATCAAGATATGAAATTGATTTCTATTGATAGCGAGGGTTACGATGAAAGTTTGGAGGCCCGTTCGGCACAAATAAAATGGCTAGATTCCGTTTTGCAATCAAATACTAAAAAATGGATAACCATTTTCACGCACTATCCAGTTTATTCAACCAAAGAAGGGCGAGACAATTGGGAGCTGAGAGAAGGTATAAAACCTTTAATAGATAAATATAAGGTAGATTTGGTATTGCAGGGTCATGATCATACCTATGCTCGTGGCTATGCTGATAATAAAGGTAAGGGATTGACCGTGGTTGATGATGCCGGTACCGTATATGCAGTTTCGGTCAGTGGTCCTAAAATGTATGAATCCCAGGATCAGGACTGGATGGTTAGGAGAGGGGAGTATACCCAATTGTTTCAAATTATAACAGTGGCCCAGGATACGGTGAAGTATGAGGCCTATACTCCTATAGGTAATTTGTACGATGCCTTTGATCTGATTAAAAAAGATGGAAAAAAGCAACTTATCAATAGGGTGCCGGAAAGTCCGGTCCGACTAAGGAAAGATTTTTTGAAAGAAGATAAGTAGGGTTGTATTAGGAGTTAATACCTTTTGGTGCGATATTGTCTGGGGGTTACGCCTTTTATTTCCTTGAATTTTCTGTTGAAGTTCGCAGTATTCTTAAATCCACATTTTTCAGAAATGATAGAGATGGGTACATCTGGGTTTTCATAAATGATTTTACAGGCATTTTCGATGCGAATTTCAATTAAGAATTGAAAAAAGGTTTTATTGGTTCGCTTTTTAAAATACCGGCAAAATGAATTTTTGCTCATATTTGCCTTATCGGCTATTTCGTCCAGGGTAATGGGCTCATAGTAACGTTCCATGGCGTATTTAAAGACGTTGTTCATTCGTTTTCCTTCATCGTTGGTATATTTCTTTTTGTAGACAAAGGAGGAAAGAGGGCTTGTTTGTGCTTCACTGATCAAACTGATGATTTTTAGCAGTGAAGCGATGCGCTCTATTTTATTTTGTTGGTTTAATTTGTAAAAATGTTTAATGATTTTCTTTTTCTTGCTAAGCACCTTCATGCCGTATTCGGAATCTTTGAAAAATTCACGTATGCTAGCCATGTCACTCAACTCAAAAAAGACATTTCCAAAGGCGGTTTGTGTGAAAAATAGGCTGTACATAATGGACTCTTGCGTATTTTTTGGGTCGCTTTTAAAAACATGTGGCACATTGGCACCCAATACCAAAATGTTGTTCTCCTGAAATTCATTTATAGTGTCGCCAACTATAAAGGATCCCCGTCCTTTTATAATGAGGCTTATTTGTATCTCACTGTGTTGGTGAAGTTCGTTATAAAATATCCTCCCCCGGTCTTCTTGGTAGACCAGGGCTTCGTTTTTAGGCTTGGGAATTTTAAAGGGTAAAACTTTCAAAGTTTAATTTTTTGTAAATATTACTTAAAAATATCACTTAGCTCCTATAATTTGGTAATATAGTATGATATTAGGCTAATTTATGTAGCTTTCTTTATAGGGGTAACATATACTTTTGTGTAAAAATATATGATCATGGTAAATTGGAAAGGCGTAATGCCAGCAGTAACTACGCAATTCACCTCAAAAGATGAATTGGATTTAGATTTATTCAAGGTGAACATTATGGCACAATTGGATGCCGGGGTTCATGGGATTGTTTTAGGCGGTACGCTTGGCGAAGCAAGTACCTTAACGGATGAAGAAAGACGTGTTCTTACAAGGGAAACGGTTAAACTGGTAGAGGGCAAAGTTCCTGTGCTTATGAACATTGCGGAACAAACCACCAAAGCGGCCATAAATTTGGCAAAAACTGCCGAGGAAGATGGGGCTATGGGATTAATGATATTGCCACCAATGCGTTATAAAGCCACGGATGCCGAAACGGTAGCCTATTTTAAGGAGGTTGCAAACAGTACTTCCTTGCCTATAATGATCTATAATAACCCGGTTGATTATAAAATTGAGGTTACGCTTGATATGTTTGCAGAATTATTGGAGGCATGTCCAAATATCCAGGCGGTAAAAGAATCTACCCGTGATACTACAAATATTACCCGTATTAAGAACAGGTTTGGGGATAGGTTGGCTATAATGACGGGGGTAGATACCTTGGCATTGGAGAGCTTACTTCTTGGAGCCGATGGTTGGGTAGCTGGTTTGGTGGACGCTTTTCCTAAAGAAACTGTAGCTATCTATGAACTTCAAAAGGCGGGAAGAATAAAGGAAGCCTTGGAAATATATAGATGGTTTATGCCTTTGTTGGAGTTGGATATTAGTCCTCAGTTGGTGCAGAATATCAAACTAGCCTCGGTATATACTAAAATGGGATCCGAATATGTCAGGGCTCCAAGGAAGCCTCTGTCTGGTAAAGAGCGCGAAATAGTGGTCAAGATTATTGAGGATAGCCTTGAAAATAGACCACAATTACCCGACTATAAAGCTTTGAGCGTTACTGCTTAAACGTTCTTTTTTTAGAATACATAATAGTAGTCCCTAATTAAAATGCTTGGCGGTACAGTCTATATTTCTGTTCCGCCTTGTGTAGGGTTGGCGGACTTGGTACTATAATAATTGATAAATAGCCCCACCTTCCAGTGCTAACTTTTTTTAGGGTTACTCTTTGTGGATAGATCGGGGTGTACTATATATAATACAAAAGTTGTTAAGCAAATGATTACAGGAAAGAATTATATTGGCAATTCTCTAAAAGCTTCGGGGAGCAATACACATAAGACAATTGATCCTAAGCTAAATATAGAGAACCCCACAATATTTGTAGAAGCTACGGATGATGAGGTAAACCAGGCTGTAGACTTAGCTTGGACTGCCTTTAAGGAATACAGAAAAGTTTCTGGTGCAAGAAGAGCTGAATTTTTAAATGCCATAGCAGATGGGATTATGGAGCTTGGGCAGGAATTGATAGACGCCTATACTACAGAATCAGGTCTTCCCGAAGGTCGTGCCGTAGGGGAACGTGGTAGGACTATATTTCAACTTAGGTCCTTTGCTGCATTGGTGTCCAATGAGGATTGGAGGGGGAATACTTTTGATGAGGCCATTCCGGATAGGGAGCCATTGCCTAAAGATGACCTAAGAAAGACTTTAATTCCCCTAGGTCCTGTTGCTGTTTTTGGGGCCAGTAACTTTCCATTGGCTTTTTCTACTGCTGGAGGTGATACGGCTAGTGCCCTAGCTGCAGGATGTACCGTAGTATCCAAGGCACATGAGATGCATTCCGGAACAGCAGAATTGGTGGCCTCTGCAATTATAAAAGCGGCAGAAAAAACGGGTATGCCAAATGGTGTATTTTCCAATCTGGTAGGTAGGGGAATAACGGTAGGAACCACCCTAGTAAATCATCCTAAGTTAAAAGCTGTAGGGTTTACAGGGAGTATAGTAGGAGGCAGGGCCTTGTTTAACCTGGCCTCACAGCGCAAGGAGCCTATTCCGGTATTTGCCGAGATGGGAAGCGTTAATCCTGTGTTGATTACTCCCAATGCCATAGCTGCCAGATCTGAGGAAATTGCTAGTACCTATGCTGGCTCCATTACTTTGGGAGCCGGACAATTCTGTACCAATCCTGGCTTGATATTGACCGTAGAGGACGACAACACTAAAGCTTTTATAAAAGATTTAGCGGAGAAGACCGTAGCTATTGAACCCCAATGTATGCTTCACCCAAGAATTAAAAAGGGCTTTAAGGAAAATGGAACTGCTGTGGTGGCCCAAAATGGAGTGCAAGTAGAAGGTAAGATAGAGGTTGGAGTGAAGGAAAATTATGCCGACTCCCAAATTGTTAGTGTAAGTGGAGCGGAATTTTTGGCCAATCCCAAAATACACCAAGAGGTTTTTGGTCCTTTTTGCGTTGTGGTAAGAAGTAAGGATGAACAGGAACTACTTAGTATAATCGAAGGTTTGGAAGGACAGCTGACCGGTACTATTATAGCTGAGGAGGAAGATTGTAACACCCTGGCAGATATTGTGGATGCACTTGAGAATCGGGTAGGACGGATTATTTTTAACGGGGTACCCACTGGAGTGGAAGTCTGCCCGTCCATGCAACATGGTGGTCCGTATCCGGCATCTACAGATTCTAGATTTACCGCAGTTGGAACAGATTCCATAAAGAGATGGGTGCGACCTATTAGTTATCAGTCCTTTCCGGAATCCTTGCTGCCATTTGCCTTAAAGAGATAAGTATGTATAATTAATTCCTAGATCTAATAATGGGGAGAAAAACTTTTTTTTGTGTAGATGCCCATACCTGTGGTAACCCTGTTAGGGTGGTTGCTGGAGGTGGACCAAACCTCCTGGGTAATACTATGAGCGATAAACGTCAGCATTTTCTAAAAGATTATGATTGGATCAGGAGAGGGTTGATGTTTGAGCCAAGGGGACATGATTTGATGAGCGGTAGCATATTGTATCCGCCCCATGATCCTGAAAATGATTTTTCCATACTTTTTATAGAAACTTCAGGCTGCTTGCCAATGTGTGGGCACGGTACCATAGGTACCATAACCATTGCCATAGAAGAAGGCTTGGTAACACCAAAAATACCGGGGAAGATTAGGATGGAAGCTCCCGCAGGTCTGGTGGAAATAGAATATAGGCAAACAGGGAAAAAGGTAGATTGGGTAAAATTGGTAAATGTTAAATCCTATCTGGCGGCCGAAAATTTAACCATAGATTGCCCGGAACTGGGAGAAATTACCTTTGATGTTGCTTATGGTGGCAACTATTATGCAATAGTGGATCCCCAGGAGAATTTTAGTGGAGTGCATAATTTTACGGCCGCTAAGATTATACAGTATTCACAGTTGGTTAGGAATCGGATTAATCTAAAATACCCCGATATGTTTGTGCATCCCGAAAATGATACTATCAGGAATGTAAGCCATATGTTGTGGACGGGAGATCCCTTGGACCCTTCCTCCTCTGGAAGAAATGCTGTTTTTTACGGGGAAAAGGCAATAGACCGATCCCCTTGTGGTACAGGAACCTCTGCCCGAATGGCCCAATTACACGCTAAGGGTAAATTGAAACTTGGAGAGTCATTTATACACGAGAGTTTTATAGGTAGTAAATTTACGGGTTGTATAGAAGAGGAGACCGTTTTGGATGGAAAAAAGGCCATAATTCCTAGTATACAGGGATGGGCAAGGGTTATTGGTTATAATAATATTATCATAGATGATGATGATCCCTACGCACATGGCTTTCAAGTGATTTAAGGATGATGTAATAAAGAATTGCATGAAAAAAGTAGTTGTTATTGGAGGTGGTATTTCTGGGTTGTGCAGCGCCTATTATTTGGTGAAGGAAGGATATTCTGTGACGGTTTTGGATCAAGGGGATATTACCACAGGTGCCTCTTTTATCAATGCGGGTTACCTAACGCCCAGTCATTTTATTCCCTTGGCGGCACCTGGTATCATTACTCAGGGCTTAAAATGGATGTTGAACAGCTCCAGCCCCCTTTATATTAAACCCCGTTGGGATGTTGATTTTTTTAAATGGGCGCTGTTGTTCAAAAAATCGGCAACGAAATCCAATGTACAGCGCTCCATTCCTTTATTGAAAGAGCTAAACTTAAAAAGTCAGTTTTTGTTCGAAGAAATGCTGAGCTCGTTGGATTTTGCTTTCCATTATGAAAAAAAAGGAGTCCTCATGGTCTATAGTACGGCCAAGAGTGAAGAAGAAGAGCATATGATGGCAGAACGGGCCGCAGAAGAAGGTCTGGATGTATCCTGTTTGTCAAAGGGGGAATTGGAGGAGCTACAACCGGTTTTTTCCAATTATGTAAAGGGAGCTGTACATTATAAATGTGATGCCCATACCACTCCTAATCATTTTATGGACCAAATGAAAACTTGGTTACGATCTAAAGGGGTGACTTTTGAACTTGGTGAAAAAGTAGATGGCTTTGCCATTAAGAATAATAAGATTGTTGCGGCTAAGACCGAAAAAGCGGTTTTTGATGCAGATGAATTTGTATTGGCCTGTGGAAGCTGGACATCAAAATTGGCGTCCTTACTTAACCTAAAGATCCCAATTCAAGGAGGTAAGGGTTATAGTATGGATGTTTTTAGGCCAACAGGAATTAGTGTTCCGGCTATTTTATTGGAGGCAAAGGTGGCGGTAACCCCCATGGAGAATTTTTCCAGATTTGCCGGTACCATGGAATTTTCCGGCAATAATACCATTGTGGAAAAGCAGCGCGTAGAGGCTTTGGCAAAGGCTGTTAAAACGTATTACAGGGGGGTAGAGATTAACCAAGAAGAAAAAAACAAAGCTACGTCTGGCTTACGGCCAGTTTCTCCTGATGGTTTGCCTTTTATTGGGAAAACCAGTAAGTATGATAACCTGACCATTGCAGCAGGTCATGCCATGATGGGTTGGAGCCTAGGGCCTATAACCGGTAAATTGGTGACCCAGGCAATAAGTAAAGAGAAATTTGCCGTAGATATGGGGCTGTTGTTACCAGAGAGGTTTAAGTAGGGCATGGTACTGTAAACAAAGCAGCGTGCATCTTATAGCTGGATTTGCGTCGTTTTTTATTAACTGTTTTCATTGGATGTAACCTAGTGTTTATTTATGAATTTCATAAGGTTGCCCTAGGTTCTCCTTATTGCCTAAAGTAACAATTATGAATCCCCCGCAACCTGCGTTGCAACTTTTTTATTTTGTTCCAAATACAGATCGATTCAGTTTTCCACCAAACAAAGTACCACGCCTAAAAAGATCTGGTTTCTTGAGTGTTGTGACCTCGACAGGATTACCTTTGGTTTTCCTTTGCGCTCCCGTTTGCAAATAAGAAACCCCACAGCTATCGCTGTTAGTTCTTTATTTTATTCCAAAACCTCAAACTTGGTTTGGCTTTTTCCATAAAACAAAGAACCACGCCTAAAAAGACGTGGTTTCTTGAGTGTTGTGACCTCGACAGGATTACCTTCGGTTTTCCTTTGCGCTCCCGTTTGCAAATAAGAAACCCCACAGCTATCGCTGTTAGTTCTTTATTTTATTCCAAAACCTCAAACTGTGTTTGGTTTTTTCCATAAAACAAAGAACCACGCCTAAAAAGACGTGGTTTATTGAGTGTTGTGACCTCGACAGGATTTGCTGTTGCACATCCTGCAAAGCTCCGCTTTGAAAATAGCACAAACAAAAAAACGCTCAAGCAAGCTTGGCGTTTTTTCTTATTGACTATTTATTTGTGACCTCGACAGGATTCAAACCTGTAACCTTCTGAGCCGTAATCAGATGCGCTATTCAGTTGCGCCACGAGGCCATTTGTTAATTATGTTTTTCCCGTTTTACGGGCTGCAAATATATTTCTTTTTAAATTTACAGCAAAATTACAGTGGTCAAAAAAATGGATTTTAAGAAATATATTCGGGATATCCCTAATTTTCCGGAAGTGGGAATCAACTTTAAAGATATTACTCCCTTATTACAGGACGCCGATGCCCTAAAAAATGCTAGTGAAGCCTTATTTGAATTTGCCAATTCTATTAAGGTAGATAAAGTAGTGGGAATGGAAAGCAGGGGTTTTTTCTTTGCTCCTATACTTGCAACCCGATTAAATGCCGGATTTGTACCGGTTAGAAAGCAGGGTAAACTACCCTATAAGAAAATTAGTGAGTCCTATGACTTGGAATACGGCACCGATATTTTGGAAATTCACGCGGACAGTATCCTAAAAGGGGAAAAAGTCCTGATCCATGACGATGTGTTGGCAACAGGTGGTACGGCTCAAGCGGTTTGTAAACTGGTAGAGAAACTTGGGGGTGAGGTAGTCCAGTGTAATTTTTTAATGGAGTTGGAGTTTCTAAAGGGTAGGGAGAAACTGGTAGATTACCCGGTAGTATCACTTTTTCAATACTAATCCAAGGCATTGATTGTAACATAATAGCGCCAGCCTATAATGGCCATCTGTAGTTTGCTGGCTTTGGATAGGTCCAGTTGTTTTTTGGAATAAGAGGGTAATAGCCACCTATTTATTTTTGCCAAAAGTTTAAAGATAGATTTTTTCATAAGTTGGTTTTAACGTTGGTCCATTTAATCATTATGTTAGATAAACAAATATAACCACTAATAGTGTATTAATTGGGGGAATTGGGAATTGGTCAATTTTGTATTGCAGTTGTTGAAATGCAGGTAAATAGGGTTTAATTGTTTCCTAACCTATAAAGCTTGCGAGTTGTTGAATAAAGCGTATTTTTGCCCAAAATTTAATAAAAATGAGTACAAACAGAACATTTACCATGATTAAGCCCGATGCTGTTGAAAACGGACACATCGGAGGTATTTTGGATAAAATAACCTCAGCCGGTTTTAAAATCGTGGCCATGAAGTATACCCAGCTTAGTAAAAGGGATGCCCAGGAGTTTTATGCCATTCATAAGGAACGTCCTTTTTTCGGGGAGTTGGTTGAGTTTATGACCAGAGGGCCCATTGTAGCTGCCATTTTGGAGAAAGACAATGCTGTTGAGGATTTTCGTGCCTTGATCGGGGCAACAAACCCTGCCGATGCTGCAGAAGGTACTATTCGTAAAATGTATGCCACTTCAATAGGTGAGAATGCAGTTCACGGGTCGGACAGTGATGAAAATGCGGCTATTGAAGGTGCTTTTCACTTTTCCGGAAGGGAGATTTTCTAGAGTTCCTTTTCAAATAGAGAGCAAAAAAGCCCCGCATGACCGGGGCTTTTTTTATGCTATCCTATGGACTAAACTTATCGCAAGACTATTTTGGTGATGATGTCCTTGCCTAATTCCTCGTTCAATAATCTGATGATCTTAGATTTGCCATGACTCAGTTCCTCCCTTAAAACGGAAGAGGAAAGGGAAACAAAAAGGGTGTTGTTTCGCAATTCTATGGCTGTTGTGTAGTTGTTAACCCCATTTCCCATTAATTTGGTCCAAGCATCCCGTGCATTAACACGGTCCATGCCCTTTTGTAATTTGTTTTCGGTAATAAATTCTTGCAAGGCTTCGCCCAAACGAAGGTTGTCATGTTTTCTTTTTGCCATGGTTACTCTATATTAATGGGTTCAAATCTTTTGTAATGGTATGTTATATTGTCTTCACTGTTGAGGCTTAAATTATTTTCGGATAGGCTTACAATTTTCTCCTGCCATTCGCTCAGCTCTGTTTTGTAATTCATAAAAAAGACACCATTCCTTTCGTAAATGGTAAACATTTCAGCGTCATTGGAGGTGTCGTATGTTCCATTAAATTTAGGCTGTACCTTTTTTCTGAATCCCTTGAGTCCGTTCACTTCCATATAATCTATACTTGTATTTACGGGGTATTCCTTTTTTGAGCCGTCGGGTAAGCTAACTTTTTCAATCTCCCAATAGCCGGTGATAAAATTTAAATCGGATTTATCTATCTTATCCTTGCAGCCAAAAAGGGCCAAACTTAGGAACAGGGTAACTAGTTGTCGCATACTAAAGTTTAAAAATTTTATAGGATTGGTGAATATTTTTTACAATGTTCTCTGTTCTATCGGCATGGGTGTCGCTAAGAAATATTTGTCCAAAATTCTCTTCGTCTACCAAATGGATGATCTGAGCCACCCTGTTTTCGTCCAACTTGTCAAAAATATCATCCAAAAGTAATAAAGGTGTTGTTTTTGCCTGCTTTTTTATAAAATAAAACTGCGCTAATTTTAGGGCTATTAAGAAGGATTTTTGTTGTCCTTGACTACCAAATTTTTTAATGGGATGTCCGTTTATGCTAAAACCTAGATCGTCCTTATGGGTGCCCACGCTGGTGTATTGTACGGCCCGGTCCTTTTCCAGGTTTTGTTCCAACAAAGTTAATAGGTCGTTGTGTATTAATTTGCTGTCATATGTTAAATCTACGGGTTCTTTTCCACCGGAAATGGCTAGGTATTGTTCTTTGAATATAGGAATGAAAGATTCCAGAAATTGAGCCCGTTTTCTGTATATCTTACTTCCATATTCCTGTAATTGTTCATTGTATACGCTTAAGGTGGTTTTGTCAAATGTCTGATTGACCGCGAAATATTTTAAAAGTGAATTTCTTTGGGCAAGTGTTTTGTTGTACCTGATTAAATTTTGAAGGTATTCCTTGTCCGATTGGGAAATGACCCCATCCATGAATTTTCTACGGGTTTCACTGCCTTCAATAATAAGGTCCCTATCTGCTGGAGATATAATGACCAAAGGGAGGAAACCTATATGGTCCGAAAACTTGTCATAGGCCTTGCCGTTACGCTTGATTATTTTTTTCATGCCTTTTTTAAGGCTGCAAAGAATTTTTTCTTCCCGGTCATTCTTTTGGAACTCCCCATCAATTACAAAGAAATCTTCCCCATGCCTTATGTTTTGTGTGGCAACCGGATTAAAATAGCTTTTGCCAAAGGCCAAATGGTAAATAGCGTCCAGAACATTGGTTTTGCCAACCCCATTATCCCCAACAAAACAGTTGATTTTGGAATCGAATTCGAAATTTTTCGAAGTAAAATTTTTGTAATTAATGAGGGACAATTTCTTTAGAAACATTCTGGCTCGTAAGATATTTAATTTCTATTTGGTCTAGTAAACTATAAAATATCCAAAAATAACGAATAAATACACGTTTGGTTTTGGATAAAAACTTTATTTTTGCGCGATTAATAAAATTCAAAAATGGCAACTTACAAGAAAAGAGGTTTTAAACCAAAAAATAAAGAGGAGGAGATTTTATTGGATGAGCAGGAAAGTACAACTGCAGAAGTCTTTAGTTCATTGGATGAAGGAGCGTCCAGATCAGAAGAATGGGTATCCAAAAATCAGAATTACATTCTTGGAGTAATTGGGGTAATTGCCGTTGCCGTTTTAGGGTATATGGCATATTATCAGTTTGTAGAAAAGCCTAAAGAGGCAAGTGCTGCCAATGAGATGTTATATCCACAGCAATATTTTGATGAGGCATTGGCTGTCACGGCCCAAAAGGATTCATTATTTACACTTGCCTTGAACGGGGCAGAGGGCAAATACGGTTTTTTGGATATCATCGAGGAATATAACGGTACTTCGGCTGCAAATTTGGCCAGGTATTCGGCTGGAATGGCCTATTTGAACATGCAACAATATGATGAGGCGATTAAATATTTGGAAGGTTTTTCTTCTGATGATCTTATATTAGGGGCCATTGCAAAAGGTGGTCTAGGTGATGCATTCTTGCAGCTGAACCAGCCAGAGGATGCTTTGGGATATTATGAGCAAGCCATAGCTCATAGTTCCAACGACTTTACAACCCCTAAATTTTTATACAAGGCTGGTGTAACCGCCTTGGAGTTGGATAAGAATGATAAGGCCTTGGGCTACTTTGAAAGAATTAAGGAAGAATTTCCCACTGCTGATGAGGCAAGGACAATTGATGCTTTTATAGGTAAGGCAAAAAAAGACTAACATATGGCTACGGCTAACAAGAATTTATCGGCTTACGATAAAACGGCAATCCCAAATGCGAAAGACCTTCGGTTTGGGATTGTTGTTTCTGAATGGAACGAAGGTATTACGGAAGGCCTGTTTAAAGGAGCTATGGAGGCTCTTTTGGATTGTGGTGCCCAAGAAGGGAATGTGGAGCGCTGGAATGTTCCTGGAAGTTTTGAGCTTACCTTTGGGGCAAAAAAAATGATTGAAACCATGGAATTGGATGCCGTTATAGCCATTGGCAGTGTAATTCAGGGTGAAACCAAACATTTCGATTTCGTTTGTGGAGCAACTGCCCAAGGTATAATGGACCTGAACGTACATACCCAAGTGCCTGTTATTTTCTGTGTACTTACAGACAATACCATGCAACAAGCCATTGATCGCAGTGGTGGTAAGCATGGGAACAAAGGTGCCGAAGCCGCTATTGCAGCCATAAAAATGGCTAGTCTGGGTAAATAGCGCCTTCTTTTTTCCAAAATATACTATTTTGAAGTCCCCATTGGTGTGTACAAGTTGATTGTTAACATTTTTTGGCAGGGGATTTAGCGCATTTTTTTTGAATTTAAGTAACTTTGAAACAATAAGGATTATGGGAAAGTTTTCAAAATTACGTAAAAACAAAAAGTTTAATTATACGCCTCGTTACTTTGATGATAAAGGTGAGGGGAGTCCTTTTAAAATAGAGCACAAACTGGATAAGTATAGGCCCACTATGGATGGGCGTAGAGGTATTAAGGGTAAGTTTGGTAGGGCTATGGACGACCTAAAAAGAGGCGGTACCCAAAATCAAAATATAAGGACCATTATTATAGTGGCAATTTTAATTCTTATTTTTCTGTATATCATAGATTTCGATCTATCTATTTTCATACCTAAATAATGGCAGATATTATAAAACTTTTGCCAGACCATGTAGCCAATCAAATAGCTGCAGGGGAAGTGGTACAACGTCCAGCGTCAGTTGTAAAGGAACTTATGGAGAATGCCATAGACGCAGGAGCCTCCACCATTAAATTGATTATTAAGGACGGGGGTAAAACGCTTATCCAGGTAATTGATGATGGGGTGGGTATGAGCGCTACCGATGCGCGACTAAGTTTTGAACGGCATGCTACCTCCAAAATTCAAAAAGCCGAGGATCTATTTAATCTGCATACCAAAGGGTTTAGGGGAGAGGCTTTGGCATCCATTGCTGCCATAGCCCATGTGGAAATGCAGACGAGGACCGAGGCTGATGAAGTGGCCACATGTATCAAAATAGAAGGAGGCAAAGTGGTATCCCAAGAAGTTACGGTGGCCCCAAAAGGGACTTCCATGATGGTGAAGAACCTGTTCTTTAATATTCCGGCCAGACGTAACTTTTTAAAGTCCAATCACGTAGAGCTGCGACATATTATAGATGAATTTCAACGGGTAGCTTTGTCCCATGCCTCTATTGGTTTTCATATGTACAATAATGGCAGCGAACTTTTTAATTTGCCCACAAGTAACATAAGACAACGAATTGTTAATGTCTTTGGTGGGAAGACCAATGAAAAATTGGTTCCGGTTACGGAAGAGACCCAAGTGGTCCAGATCAATGGTTTTATCAGTAAACCACAATTTGCCAAAAAGAGTAGAGGAGAGCAATTCTTTTTTGTAAACAACAGATTTATCAAAAGCCCCTATTTGCACCATGCTATATTGGGTGCTTTTGAGGGCCTTATAAAAAAGGAAAACCACCCAGGATACTTTTTGTATTTAAGCGTAGATCCAGGCTCTATCGATATTAATATACACCCAACCAAAACAGAGATTAAATTTGATGACGAGCATACGGTATATGCCATTTTACGGTCTACCGTGAAACACAGCTTGGGACAGTTTAATGTAATGCCTTCCTTGGACTTTGAGCAAGATCAAAATCTGGAAACGCCCTATGGCTATAAGGACAAATCCGTAGAACCGCCCAAAGTAATCGTAGATGCCGGTTTTAATCCGTTTAAGGAAGACAGCGGTACCGTCAAGAGATCAAATTTCCAAAAACAAAATAATAAGGATTGGGAAAGCCTGTATGTGGGTATGGAATCCAATATTGGCAAAAACTCCGATTTTAGTAGTGTTAGTTTTGAATCGGACACCATTACAGGTTCTATATTTGAAAATAAAAAGGAGGCCGTAGATACAGGGTCCACCACCTTTCAGTTAAGACGAAAGTATATCGTGACCACTATTAAATCTGGGATGGTTGTTATAGACCAAAGTAGGGCGCATCAACGTGTGCTTTATGAAAAGTTTTTAAGAAATATAACGGTTAAGGAGGCCGTGAGCCAACAATTGTTATTTCCGTTATCTTTGACCTTTTCAAAAACAGATTGTGCTATTATTGAAGAAATTCAAGAGAGCTTAACCACAGTTGGTTTTGTTTTTGGAGGCATTGGGGAAGAAGAGGTTACAGTTACCGGACTGCCCCTGTCCGTTCCCGAAAGTGAGGTGGGTATTATTTTAGATCAACTAATATCGGACTATCAGCAAGATTACGTGGTAGAAGGCTTTTCACAGACCGATATACTTTCTAAGACCTTGGCCAAGTCCCTGGCCGTAAAAACAGGGGAGCTTTTGGACAGTGATTCCCAATTGGCATTGGTGAACGATTTGTTTGCCTGTAAGGAATCAGAAGTTAGTCCGTTTAATAAACCAATATACGTCACCATTACGGAAGACGACATAGATAAAAAATTTATATAAATGGGTAGAATTACCGACGCAGTAAAGCATTTGATAATTATAAACGTTCTGTTCTTTGTGGCAACACAATTGTACGGGGATCAAATGTATCAGTGGTTCTCGCTGTGGTTTCCCAAGAACCAAAATTTTGGTTTTTGGCAAGTGGTATCCCATATGTTTATGCATGGCGGGTTTATGCATATTCTATTCAATATGTATGCGCTGTGGGCATTTGGATCCCCTTTGGAGCGGATGTGGGGAAGGAATAAATTCTTCTTTTTCTATTTTTCGGCAGGAATAGGTGCTGCCTTGATCCATACCGGTGTAAACTATTATTACGTAAACCAGGGCGTAGAGGCTTTGGTAAGTTCAGGTATTCCAAAGGATCAGATTATGGAAATTATTTCGGCTGGTAAATACAGCCCTGATTGGTATAATTTGGCTCCAAAAGATACCATTGATAACTTTTTGTCCGCTTTTAATACCCCTGCAGTTGGGGCTTCAGGAGCTATATATGGGGTTTTGGTAGCGTTTGGAATGTCTTATCCCAACAGTGAACTGTTTTTAATGTTCATCCCTGTACCGGTAAAGGCAAAATATTTTATTCCGGTGCTAATAGGTCTGGATCTGTTCTCTGGGGTAACCGGTTATTCTATTTTTGGTAACGGCATAGCGCACTTCGCCCACGTAGGGGGAGCTTTATTCGGATTTGTGATGATGTGGTATTGGAAAAAAAATCAATTTAATAATAATAGATGGGATAGGTAATGGGCAATCAAAGTATTAGATATTATTATAGTAGATTAAACATTGCAGAAAGGATCATAGCCCTTAACGTAGTAGTGTTTATTGTAAACGGCCTACTAAAAATACTCTTTGGCTTTCCTGGTATTGCGCAATGGTTTGAACTTCCCAAAGACTTTTTTCACTACCTGGGGCAACCATGGTCCTTGGTAACCTATTCATTTTTTCATGCAGGCCTGGGCCATATTTTTTGGAATATGTTAATGCTTTATTTTGCAGGTAGAATATTTTTGAACCTCTTTGATAACAAGCGATTTCTGAATGTATATTTCCTAGGGGTTATCCTAGGTGGACTCATCTTTTTATTGAGTTATAATATATTTCCTGCCCTATTGGGGATCAATACTTCGTTGATAGGGGCGTCTGCCGGGGTTACGGCCGTACTTATATTTGTATGTGCCTATTTGCCGAACCAAGAGGTGCGAATTATTTTTTTTAACGTTAAGTTGTGGCATATAGGGGTCTTTGTGGTGCTGCTGGATTTGATACAAATCTCGATGGGAGGAAATGTGGGGGGGCGATTGGCCCACTTGGGTGGCGCTGCTTTGGGTTATTTTTATGCCCAGCAGCTTATGAAAGGAAACGACATTGGCAGCGGCTTTGCCAAAATGGTGGATGCTGTGGCCAATTTGTTTAAGCGAAGTGAGCGAAAAGCCCCAATGAAAACAGTATACCGCAAAGATAAAAAGGGTGCTGGCAGGAGCGAAAATTATGATAAGGAAAGTAGACAACGTAAGATAGACGCCATTTTGGATAAGATCAGCAAGTCTGGCTATGAAAGTCTTTCCAAGGCAGAAAAGGATTTTTTGTTCAAAGCAGGAAAAGAATAACTTGTGAAGGGTCTAAATATTTTAGATAGATTCCTGTTTTTTATTAATGCGGTTTTGGCCCTATTATTACTCATTTCCTGTGCAGTTCCCCAAATACCGGTAGCCCAATTCCCATACTTTTCCATACTTAGTTTAATGGTACCTTTGCTGGTGCTGCTCAATATTACTTTCCATATGTATTGGGTTTTAAAACGAAAGAAGCAATTATGGTTATCGGCTGTGATTTTGTTTTTGGGGTACACCTTGCTGGGAACCTTTTTTAAGTTTAAGTTGTCAGAGGTTCCTATCCAAAATGGAGAGCTTAGTATAATGACTTATAATGTTAGGGGCTTTAATAAGTATGATTGGATAGAGGATGCGTCCATTGGTGACCAGATTTTAGACTTGATCGTTTCTGAAACTCCTGATATTTTGTGCATTCAGGAATTTAGTAGAATACGGCATAGACAACTAAAGAATACATACGATTATATCTATACTACCGATTACAATTTGGCCAGAAGGAAGACTATACAGGCTATTTACTCTAAATACCCAATAATACAAGGTGGGTCGTTGGATTTTCCGGATAGTTCAAATAATGCACTTTTTGCAGACCTGGTGGTGGACAAGGATACCTTAAGGGTGTATAACCTCCATTTGGAATCCCATAAAATAATACCCAGTGTAGAACGTATTTCTGGCGAGCCAAAGATGAGGTTGTTTAAAAGGCTTAGTAAATCCTTTGCTAAACAAGGGGAGCAGGCTGCAATCATCAACCTGCATAGAAAGGCATCTCCCTACAGGACCATAGTCTGTGGAGATTTTAACAACACGCAGTTCTCCAATGTGTATAAAGTGATTAAGGGGGATATGCTGGATTCCTTTATGGAAAAGGGTACTGGTTATGGAAGAACCTTTAACTTTAAATATTATCCGGTACGTATCGATTTCATTTTGGCCGATAAAGCCCTAGAAATAGTGGCACATAAAAATTATGATGTAAAATTATCCGATCACTTTCCAGTAATGGCATCGGTGAAATTGGACTCTGTATTGCCCTAATCCAAATGTTCTACCATCTGTTGGGCCGTGGTTACTCCTGGTGGCAATTCTATGATTTTAAAATTGCGGAATTGGATTTCGGCTCCTTCGGACTCAAGGCAGAGATATCCTTTTTTTATGGAAGACCGACTAATGCCATTTACAAATTTCCCGTTAACAGATAATTTGATGGTACCGTCTACGCAAACCACTTTGTAGGAATTCCAAAGGCCTTTTCCAAGGGCGCGGTTTTCTACAGACTTGCTTCTACTCCCCCTAGGGTTGTCAGGGACGGTATTTACGCCTCCAACCCCAAAAAGTTCACCATGGACGTAGGCTATAGGTGGTTTTTTGCCGTTTCTCGTATTCTGGTTTACCCAGTCCAGTTCCAGCATTTGTACTTCTACGCCTCCTGGTAGGCGGTTTTCCTTTCCGGGTATGGCATCACTCCAAACAAATACACCCGAATTGCCTCCTGCCTCCATATGTCGCCATTCTACAAGTAGGATAAAGTTTTCATATTGCTTCTCGGAGCGCATAACCCCTATTGGTAAACCCTTGCAAATAAGGGTGTCTCCCTTTTTTTTCCAAGTGTCCGGGTATGTATTTACATTGATCCAATTTATAGGTTTTTCCGTCATGGATCCTTGTTTGGTCAAGTCGTCCAAACTTATCTCCGTGCCAAAGGACAAAGTTGTACTCTGGGCCTGTAGTAAGGGTGTAATGCTGAATAGTAGTGAGAATAATGTAAAATAAGTAATGGACTTCATGGGATGGTTGTAATGCATATTTGGTGATTTTTTTTTTCGATTTAAGTTGGCCTTGGCATAGGGGTTTTACGCCGCTGAATACACAAGAGGGTGTATTTAGATAAACTTGGTCTTTCCGGGTACTGCTATTGGTGGCGTTGGCCAGTTTAGGTCCCAATGATACTGGTCTATATTGGGGCCTAGGATTTCTTTGGAGTTAAAGGCCTGTTCCCAGCTTATGGTTTGTCCGGTATACCCAACCATTCGGGCCCATATGGCCAGCATGGTACTTGTGGCCATCCATTCACCGTTGTTAATGGGGTCTCCCTTTCGTATTGAGGCAAAGAGCTCATCGTGTTCGGTTTGAAACATATTGTTTCGTTCTCCTTCATAGCTCCATTTATTTTTGCCGGTAATATCATATCGACGACCAATATGGACTATGGCCGTACCTTCGCTTCCAAATACTTCTACACTATTCTTATGGGATGTTTGACTTTGCTGTCTTGTAAAGTGATAACCCTTTGCTCCGTCTTCGTATTCAAACTCTACGGCGAAGTGGTCAAATATATTACCGTATTTTTTATCGGTGCGTACCTGTCTGCCACCGGTTCCTGTGGCACTTATAGGCATTTTGTCGCCCATTACCCAGGACATCATATCCAAGCTATGGACGGCCTGTTCCACTATAAAATCGCCAGACAGCCAATTGTAATAATACCAATTCCTCATTTTATAGGTCATATCCGTCCAATGTGGTTGTCGCTCTTTGTACCATGCTTCCCCTCCATGACGGAAGGTTGTAACTGTTCTAAGGTCTCCTATTGCACCGTCTAATACACGGCCAAATATGGCTCTATTGGCATAATCGTATCTAAAACAAAATCCGGATACTAGGGATAGCCCCTTCTCCTTGGCTTTTTTGGCAGCAGCCAATACCTTATGGATTCCTGGGGCGTCTACGGCAACCGGCTTTTCACAGAATACGTGTTTACCAGCTTCTACAGCGGCCTTTAAGTGATCCGGTCTAAACGCTGGGGGCGTGGTTAGAAGTACTACGTCTACGTCTGTGGCCAATACTTTTTGGTAGGCGTCAAAACCAATAAACTTATTCTTCTTTTCTACTTTAATTTTTTCTGGGGCCAATTTGGATAAAGCGGCATGGGCTTCTTCCAAGCGATCTTCAAAAACATCGCCCATGGCGTATAGAATTACATTGGGGTCTGCCTCCAAGGCCTGTGCTGCGGCTCCTGTACCACGCCCTCCACAGCCTATAAGGCCAACCCTGAGGGTATTGTCTTTTTTTAGGTCTGTACGTGCCAATGACACAGATGGATAGGCTAATGAGCTCCCCAATAGTGCAATTCCAGATTTTTTTATGAATTCCCTACGTCCGCCTTGAAGCGATTCCTCAAATGTTTTATTTGCCATGGGTATAGAATAAAATTAAAGCTTTTGCCTTTATACTTTACATTAAAAAACACCTAAGCGCGATCTTATTAGTCCTAGTTAACCATTATTAGGTGTATTACTTTGTTAGTAGGATAAAAGACCTCTGTTCTGTGTTTAATTTGTTGATTTAATAAATTGCCATACAAAATAGTGATAATATTTTAAATTTTGTAGGTTGATGTATGTCGCTGACAAAAGATATGCGGATATGGTATACAGTGCTAAGTTTGGGGGATGGCCAAAGAAATTGGTTATATAGATGCAGCAATTTTACACTGGCGAGTATAGGCTTACATGAGGTAACAGTCTGCAGTATCTGCCAAGATATGGATTATTAGAGCTATGCCAAATACCCTAGTTTTGTTGGGGATCAGCATAACAAGGTATAGCGCTACGGCCCAATAGGTGTGTAAGGGGTGAAAATTAATGCTACAGCGGTCTGGGGCAAATATGGGATCTGCCAATAAGTGGTCCAGATCTATTAAAATGCCGGCCAGAAGAATAATTATAATTCTTAGTCGGTTTTTTTTATAACAAGATAAACCAATTATAATAGGTACTATAAAATGAATGCCATAATGCACACAAAACCTAAGCATTTGGGAAGTTTATTTTTAGGTCCTTTAGGTAGCTAAGGGCATTGGTACCCTCATTAAAGAGCAGGTCTAAGACACTTAAGTTGGGTACAAAGTTGTTCCTGTCATCAAATACTTGTACATAAGGAGGTTGGTCTATTGCAGGTTTGGTTTTGGAATTTACCAAATGTCGACCATCAATCATGTCTACGGTATTCAACTCGTAGGTTTCTGTCCGGTTCCCCGGCATATCTATCTGCAGGCACTCACAGATAATTTTGGTGGTCTTAAGGTTAAAATCCATCAAGGACGCTACCTTTGTTTGGAAAAGAGGGGCAATGTCATGCTCATAGAACTCAAAAAAGGGGGAGGTCCTGTAAGCCGTTTCCAAGGTGCGCCAATGTTGTCGCTGCCATGGGTAATCGTTGTCTACCTGTACTTCTGCATACTTTTGTTTTCCCTTTTTTTTGCCAATGTGTTTAATTGGAATAGTAAGCATGTGTGCTCCTTGATCGGTACATATATAACATCTGTTCCTATAGGTTTGCTTCTGGTAATTGTCATGTACTTCCCAACAAATATCGTACTGTACAATCGCGGCAAAATGGGCGATATTGAGAAAATATCCAGGGTGAAGAAGAAGTTTCATGGTTTAATTTGAAAATGTATCAATTTATAAATTGTTCAATGTAACAATTGGATGTTTAAAAAACCAGAATCGTCTAATTGATTCACTTAATACTTGCTCGATTATTTAGTTTCTACTTTCTTCTTTTTTCTAAAGAAGTCATACACAAACCATGCGGCCAGTACTATTAGGAAGTACTTAAAGTAGGAGGTAGGTTCCCCATCGCCGCTGACAGTGGTAAAAACCCTGTCCCAGCGTACCTTCCAATTGGCCATACCATCATTGATGCCGTCAATACTCATCCATATAAATATGGGGGTACCAACAATATGGTCTTCGGGGACATACCCCCAGAATCGGCTATCTTCAGAACGGTGTCTGTTATCACCCATCATCCAATAATAATTTTGTTTAAAGGTATAGGTGTCGGCAATCTCTCCATCTATTAAAATTTGATTGCCGTTTACCTGAAGTGTGTGCCCTTCGTATTCCTTAATGATTTTTTCGTAAATGGGAAGTACCTCAATATTTAAGGGTACAGTCTTTCCCTGCTCGGGAATGTATAAGGTGTTCATATTGTCTACAGTACCGGTATGGCTGGCATCTTGTGGAAACACAGAGGTATCGGCATTTTTGTAGGCAAATTTGTCAATAGCGCTAATGCCGGCCTTTCCCGTATAATTTTTGGCTTCCTCCTCGGTCAAATTAAAGAGGGCCATGTTTTTCATGTCCTCGCTCTTTAAATATTCTACCACCTTTTGATTGCTTACATTGCCGGCATAATAGGTATGGGAAGAGTCGGATTTAATTCTTTCCAAGCCCATGGCATCAATAACTTCTGTTGCCCTTTCTTGTTCCAAGGAGGTATTGGGTAGTCTAACCACGTTTCCAGATAGATTTTTTCTTCCCAGCAGTTCTATGGCATCATTGGAGAACTGGCCCTCTACCGTAACCGTATGCAGGAATTGCGGTTTTGCCCTATAGGGTAAGACCGTTTTTTTACCGTTGATATGCACATATCCGTCCTTGATGGATAGGGAATCCCCAGGAACCCCAACACAGCGTTTTACGTAGTTCGATTTTTTGTCTATGGGCTTGCGTACTCCTTGTTGTTTTTTAAAGAATTGGTAAACGGTATCCGCGGGCCAACTAAACACAACAATGTCATTCCTTTTAATTTCTTTAAAACCAGGTAGCCTCATATAGGGCAACTGTAGTTTGTTCCAGACAGAAGTCCTATAGGTGGCAGGATCTACGTCGGCAATGTAAGACCTTGTCTTAAATATGGGCAGGGTATCGTGTACCATAGGAGCAGCCACAGTAGTCATGGGAACTCTGGCTCCGTAGTGGAATTTGCTCACAAATAAAAAATCTCCTACCAAAAGGGTTTTTTCCAATGAACTGGTGGGAATCACAAAGGGTTGGATTAGGTAGGTATGAACCAAAGTGGCGGCAACGATGGCAAAAACTATGGAGCTCACCCATTCCCCCAAAGCAGTTTTGGGGTGAATGTCCCTATTTTCAATATAGTTAACCTCCTCAAAGTAATTTACATAGTAAATGTACAGTCCCAGGGTCAATATGGCCAGCCATGTGTCCAATAGACTGTTCTTGCCAAAACTTCGAAGTGTTTCTACCCAAACAACAGGGAACATCAACAGATTGATAATGGGGATAAATAGCAATAGGACCCACCATTTGGGCCTATTTATTATCTGCATCAGTACAATGGCGTTATATACGGGAATTGCGGCTTCCCAAGCCTTTCTTCCTGCTTTTATATATAATTTCCAAGTGCCTAAAAAATGAATAAGCTGAATAATTAGTATAAAAATAATCCACTGTGTGCCGTTCATATTGGTATTTATTATTTAATATTCGTTGGTAAAAGAATCTTCATCAATGGTTAAGTCAACCTAATTGAAGTATTGTTACGGTCTTTAACTAAGGTTTAACACGTCTTTCATGGTGAAAATCCCTGTTTTGCCAACGATCCATTCTGCGGCTATAACCGCTCCCAAGGCAAAGCCTTCCCTGTTATGGGCTGTATGCTTAATCTCAATACCGTCTACTTCACTATCATAGGATACGGTATGCGTTCCTGGAGTATCGGCAATACGTTTAGCTATTATGGGTATTTCCCGTTCCCCGGCTTTGTCCAACTTCCAATTGGTGTAATCCGTTTCATTTATAACGCCTTCAGCTAGGGTAATAGCTGTTCCACTTGGGGCATCCAGCTTTTGTGTGTGATGAATTTCCTCCATGCTAAGGTTGTATTGCTTTAATGGGGCCATCATTTTGGCCAAATAGGAATTGAGCTCAAAAAATAGGTTGACGCCCAAACTAAAATTGGAAGCATAGATAAAAGCGCCATTTTTTTCTTTACAGAGGTCCACGGCATTTTGGTAGTTCTGCAACCATCCTGTAGTACCAGAGATTACTGGGATATTGTGCTCCAAGCAGTTTTTTATATTACCATAGGCCGCATTGGGCATACTAAAATCAATGGCAACGTCAATTTCGGAATAGTTAATTTCTGTTGTATCTACATCTACTTTGGCAACAATGGTATGGTTTCTTTTAAGGGCGATCTGTTCAATCATTTTTCCCATTTTACCATATCCGAACAAGGCAATATTCATAAATTAAAACTTAACGGTTAATGCCATGCCATAAATAGGCTTGGCGGTTATTGGATCCAAATCCAAAAAGGGCTTGAAATCCATACTTAGGTCGTCGTCAACGTTAAATTGCTTTAGGTGGGCATCAACATTGGCATCAACAATATTTAGGGCATACATGCCTATAGTGATCAACAACCACAGGTCGCGATCCTCTTGATATCTTTCTTGGGCATCTTCCAGGGCTTCGTCCGAAAAGTCGGGATCTGAGCCTGGTTCATTAGGGGATCCCAGGTCATAGAATTCATCATCGGTAAATCCGGCCTGCCTGCGTTTAAATGCCGTTCTAAACCTATCATAGAGGTCGTCGTTGTATATATAGGCATAAACTCCGGTTCCCATTACGGCGTATACAATTGGCACTTTCCAATAGCGCTTATTATATATTTGTCCCAGACCAGGAAATACTGCAGAATAAAAAGCGGCTTTACTAGGAGCCAATGGATTAATGGCCTTTTTCTTTACTTTAATCGTATCCACTACGGAAACTCCCTCTTTTTTTAGGGCGGTTTGCACGGAGTCTGAAGCTTGGGTATTATTTTCTTCTTCCTGGGCTAGTCCTACGGATATGACAAGAAAATATATGGCCAGTAATACAAAAGATTTATTCACCCGTAATCAATTTTTTTAATCGATCAAATTCTTCTTTGGAATGGAAGGGGATGGTGATTTTTCCTTTACCTTTTTCAGAAGCCTTTATATCTACTTTGGCAGATAAATACTCTGTAAAGGTTCCTAGGTTCTTGATTACGAAATCTGGGTTGGAGGTGGTTTTTTTTTGATTTTTTCCCGATGTAGAATCGGTTTGGTTTGTATCGGCATTGCCCTCTTGGTACTCCTTGACGGCTTTTTCCGTATCCCTGACCGAAAGGTTTTCGCCAACTATTTTCTCATAAAGGGCAATCTGGTCTTGCTTTTTCTCTACATTCACCAGGGCCCTACCGTGGCCCATACTTACAAAGCCGTCCCTGATTCCTGTTTGTATGATGGGGTCTAAACGCAATAAGCGCAAGTAATTGGTAATGGTAGACCGTTTTTTGCCGACCCTCTCGCTCATCTTCTCTTGGGTGAGTTGAATTTCATCAATCAGTCGTTGATAGGATAATGCAATTTCTATAGGGTCTAAATCTTGACGTTGAATATTTTCAACCAAGGCCATTTCAAGGGATTCTTGGTCATTGGCAATACGGATATAGGCCGGTATGGTTGCCAAACCTACTAATTTGGAGGCCCTGAACCTACGTTCCCCTGAAACTAACTGATATTTGTTGAAATCTAGTTTCCTTACGGTAATGGGCTGAATGACGCCCAGTTCACGAATAGAGGAGGCAAGCTCCTGTAAGGCATCATCATTAAAATTTGAGCGTGGCTGAAAGGGGTTCACATCTATGGACTCCATTTCCAGTTCCACAATATTGCCCACTACTTTATCGGCATTCTTGTCGGTAGCCGACTGAATATCGTTTTCCGGGTCTTTTAATAGGGCCGATAAGCCGCGGCCCAACGCTTGTTTTTTTACTGCTTTCGCCATTATACTGTCTCCTTGTTTTTCACAACTACTTCATTGGCCAAATTTAAATAATTGGCAGCTCCTTTACTACTTGCATCGTATTTAATAATGCTCTCTCCATAACTAGGAGCTTCACTAAGCCTAACATTTCTTTGAATAATGGTGTCGAATACCATTTCGGAGAAGTGCTTCTTAACTTCTTCCACCACTTGGTTGGATAACCTTAATCTGGAATCGTACATAGTAAGCACCATACCTTCTATGTCCAGTGCTGGATTGTGAATTTTTTGAACACTTTTAATGGTATTCAACAATTTGCCCAATCCTTCCAAGGCAAAGTATTCACATTGAATGGGAATCATTACAGAATCTGAGGCAGTAAGCGCATTCAATGTAAGCAATCCAAGTGAAGGGGCACAATCTATTAGGATATAGTCGTATTTGTCCTTCAACTCTTGTACTGCATTTTTCATCATATATTCCCTATCGTCCTTATCCACCAACTCAATCTCAATTGCTACAAGGTCTATATGAGCAGGGATTAGATCCACGTTGGGGGAAGTGGTCTCAACAATTAGGTCTTCGGCTGGGGTGGTATGCTCCAGAAGTTGATAGGTTCCCAATTCAATACTTTCCACATCCAAACCTAATCCTGAAGTTGCATTAGCTTGGGGGTCGGCATCAATTAGCAACACTTTTTTTTCCAAAACACCTAAAGAGGCGGCCAAGTTTACCGAAGTAGTCGTTTTTCCAACGCCTCCTTTTTGATTAGCAATAGCAATTATTTTGCCCATTATCATAGTAAGTTAGGGG
>CAXAVP010000027.1:0-26626 GCA_963972175.1 uncultured Arenibacter sp. | reverse complement strand
GAACTCAATATTTTCTGCGAAATTAAACCGTATAACCATTTGCCAGACGACCTGTCCCAATACAAGGCTGTGATCCTTTCAGGTTCTCCGTTTTCGGTACGGGCAGAAGATGCCCCACATCCTGATTTATCACAGATCAAGGGCAAGGTGCCAGTATTGGCCGTATGTTATGGTGCCCAGTATTTGGCGCATTTCAATGGTGGTAACGTATCTCCTTCCAATACTAGGGAGTACGGAAGGGCAAACCTCTCCTATATTAAGGAAGGGGAATTGTTTTTTAATGGAATATCAGAAGGGAGTCAAGTATGGATGAGCCATAGTGATACTATAAAAGCTTTGCCTACTGGAGCCTATAAATTGGCAAGTACCCATGATGTGGAGAATGCCGCTTATAAATTGGAGCATGAAGAAACCTATGCTATCCAATTTCACCCAGAAGTATATCATACTACAGACGGTAAAAAGCTGTTGGAGAACTTTTTGGTACGCATTGCTGGGGTGGCCCAGACCTGGACTCCGGACTCCTTTGTGGAGACCACTGTTGCCGAACTGAAAGCGAAAATTGGCAATGAAAAGGTAATTTTAGGATTGTCCGGGGGTGTAGATTCTACCGTTGCGGCCGTATTATTGCACAAGGCAATAGGGAAACACCTACATTGTATTTTTGTAAACAACGGTTTGCTAAGGAAGAATGAATTCCAGTCCGTCTTGGATCAATACAAGGGAATGGGACTTAATGTAAAAGGGGTAGACGCTTCGGCACGCTTTTTGGATAGTTTGGCTGGGGAAAGTGATCCCGAAAAAAAGAGAAAGGCCATTGGTAAGGTTTTTATTGATGTGTTTGATGATGAATCACACCTGGTGGAAGATGCAAAATGGTTGGCACAGGGTACTATTTATCCAGATGTAATAGAATCTGTCTCTGCCACAGGAGGGCCTTCGGCAACCATAAAAAGCCATCACAATGTAGGTGGTTTGCCAGATTATATGAAATTGAAGGTGGTAGAGCCGTTACGGATGCTGTTCAAGGATGAGGTGAGAAGAGTGGGTGCCAGTATGGGTATCAATAAGGAATTACTGGGTAGACACCCTTTTCCTGGACCCGGATTGGCAATCCGTATCCTTGGGGATATCACAGCTGAAAAAGTAGCAATACTACAAGAAGTAGATGCCATCTTTATAAACGGCCTAAAGGAATGGGGGCTTTATGATAGGGTTTGGCAGGCAGGAGCAATGCTTCTACCAGTGAATAGTGTTGGTGTAATGGGCGATGAGAGGACCTATGAAAAGTGTGTGGCTTTACGGGCCGTAGAAAGTACCGATGGTATGACGGCCGATTGGGTGAACCTGCCCTATGAGTTTTTGCAAAAAACCTCTAATGATATTATCAATAAAGTGAGAGGTGTAAATAGGGTGGTATATGATATTAGTTCCAAGCCACCAGCTACCATAGAGTGGGAATAATAGATTGTGGTTAAACCACTGATTTGGTAACTAATGAGACCCTAATGTTATAAAGGGATGCATTGCTGTGTTTTGCTTGTATTTCTACAATTGGCTTATATTAGATGGAACATAAAAATATATACTTGTGAAAATATATAGAAAGGTAATATTTACAACATTGTTTTTAATGTTGGTGAGCTTTAGTGGGCTGGCCCAAAAATTTACAACCCATTCCGTAAAGAAAGGGGAGACATTGGAGAGTATTGCAAAACAATATGGGATTACAGAACAGTCAATATTAAACTATAACAAGGAGGTAAAAAAAGGTAAGGCCATTAAGGCAAATACCATACTGGTAATTCCAGCTTCCAAAGCTAATGTGGCAGTAGTAGAAAAAAGTACCGATACAATAGAAGGGGATACCGACTCTGGAGTAAAGGCACTTCTGTTGGCGTTGGAAGGTAAAGAGGTTGAGCAGGGACCCAAAGAGCCTATAGGTTACAGTTCGCATAGAACCAGAAGAAAGGAAACCTTATTTGGTATTGCCAAGCGGTATAATATTACGGAAGACCAATTAAAACGTTATAATAAGGAGCTTTATTCGGTTCAACTTAAGAAAGGTATGATCCTAAAGATCCCGAGGTACAAAACAAATGACGTTTCCGAGAGCAAGTATAATGAGGAGGACTATGAGGTCTACACCGTGCAACCTAAGGAAACACGTTGGAGTATTGCCCATAAATATGGAATAACCGTTGATAGCCTTTTGGTGCTTAACCCCAAATTGTCAAAAATTACAGACTACTTATCCAGTGGTCAAGAACTTTTATTGCCAAGAATATTGGGCAGTTCCATAAAAGAGCAGGAAACCCAGTTGTACAACTCCTACACCGTTCCCCCAAAGCAGACTTTTTACAGTTTGGAAAAAAAGTTTGGCTTAACAGCTGATGAGTTAATGGCCTTAAATCCTGAAATCAAGGAGAGAGGTGGACTTAAGGAGGGAATGGTATTGAGAATACCTGAAAAGAAGACAGATACCGGCGAGGTAAATATTGTGAATTACAATTTTTATGAGGTAAAACCAAAGCAAACTGCATTTTCCCTTACCCGTAAGCTTGGGGTGACTTATGGGGAACTGTTAGCGCTTAACCCGGAACTAAGGGATGGGTTAAAGGCCGGTATGGTGCTTAAGCTACCCAAGGAGCAAAAGGGAGATTTTGATGTTAAAAATGCGCTTATATTGGACAAGATCAATTTGGTGGATAGTATCAACAGTATGATCAAGCCCAAGCTGTTGTTTCTTTTGCCTTTCAGATTGGATAGATTGAACCTAAGTGATGATGTGTCTGCAAAGAGTGCCATTGAAAACAGAAAAGATGTAAGGTATAGTCTGGGGCTGTATTCCGGTGCTATGATTGCGTTGGATTCCATAGCTAAATTGGGAATTTCTGTAGACGTTAAGACCTATGACACCCAATTGAATAGAAATAGGACCAAAAGTCTTATGCAGGGAGAAAATTTGATGAATCTTTCCGCTGTTTTTGGGCCTCTGGAGCCGCAATCCCTAAAGGAGGTAGCACTGCAGGCGGCAGAATATGGTATTCCGGTTGTAGCACCATTGACCGAAAAAAGTGATCTGAGTTTAAGTAATGTGTTTTTTGCCATGCCTACGGAAAATGTATTACAGGAACATATGATGAGTTTTGTTGAGGGAATAAGGACAGAAGAAAATATTATTATCATCGCGGACCAAAAGAATAAACCAACAGAATCTGCTTTGCTTATGAGGTTTCCAGGCGCTAAGATTGTGACCTTGAAAGAGGATAGGACGGTAGATATTGAAAAAATTTCCCAGTTACTTTCACCAGAGGTTGAAAATTGGGTCTTTTTGGAAACCGATCAAGCCAGTGTAGTGTACCATGTGGGGTCTTTGCTTAATTCCCTAATAACAGAAGAAGTAAATATACGGCTTATGACTACCGATAAAAACAAGGCTTTTGATAGTGAAGTGGTGTCCTATTCACACCTTTCCAATCTTAGATTTGCTTATCCCTCCGCATCTAGGGAAATCGAAAATAATGGGTTTGTAAGAATGTATAGGAAAAGATTTGGTGCGGATCCAGATGCTTATGCCGTAAGAGGGTTTGATATTACTATGGACCTATTATTGAAACTTGCCTATAAGAATGATTTAGTCACGGCGTCAAAACTCATTGGAGAGACCGAGTATACCGGTAATAAGTTTAACTTTACAAAGGATAGGACCTCTGGATATTTTAATATGGCTTCCTATATTCTCGGTTTTGAGAATATGAGGATTACCGAGCTAAAAGACTAGGTTAGATGACTTCTATAGTGACTTATACAGGGGGACTCCGTACAAAATGTGAACACATAGGTTCAGGAAATACCTTTAATACGGATGCACCCTTGGACAATAATGGATTGGGGCAGGCTTTTTCCCCAACGGATACGGTTGCTACGGGTTTGGCAAGCTGTATGCTTACTGTAATGGGTATTAAGGCCAATAGCCTTAATTTGGATCTCACCAATACCACTGCCGAAGTAACAAAACATATGGAGGCCAACCCAAGGCGTATTTCCAAAATAAAGGTGTTGTTTAGGTTGCCTGCCAATATTTCGGAAAAGGATAGAAAGATCTTGGAACATACGGCCAATACCTGTCCTGTGCATTTTAGCCTGCATCCCGATATCATTAGGGATATCACCTTTAATTGGGAACTATAAAAGTGATTCTCTTAATCTTTTATTTATAATACGTGCTTTTTTTTTTTAAAAGGGCTCAAAATCTTAAGCTTTAATAAAGAGTAACTACGGTGTATCCCATGACTAAGTAATTGGAATTAATGCTAATTGCCTTAGGTTTTCCTTCAAAGTGATAACAGATCCAATGGATATTTATTTTTGAGGTAATTGTATCTTAATACCCAGAAATTGAAAGTAAACCTTGCGGGATAAAAAAAAGACTGTCCTAAACTTATTACTTGTTCCGGCAAGGCAGCATCTTTTACTGCGCATATGCGGCATCCGTAATTGAAAAGTTTAGGACAGTCCAATAAGTTGGTGGTGTTTGTTAAACATCGCAAATAGTGACCCCTTCTTTTAGGGCCGCTATCTTATCGTCCCAGGTAGGAATAAATTCCTGGGCTACATGCCCCTTGTAGCCAGTAGCTACAATGGCCTTCATGATGGCAGGGTAATACAGTTCTTGGGTTTCGTTTATTTCGTTTCTTCCCGGATTGCCACCAGTGTGGTAGTGCCCAAAGTATTGGTGGTAATCCTGTATGTTGCGTATAATGTCACCTTCCATAATCTGCATATGGTAAATATCATATAACAGCTTAAAATTGTCCGATCCCAGTTTTTTACAGAGCGCTACACCCCATTCTGTATGGTCGCACATATAGTCTTCATGGTTTACTTTGGAGTTCAATAATTCCATTTGTATCACCACTCCGTGTTTTTCGGCCAATGGCATTATCTTTTTTAATCCGTCTACACAGTTTTGAAGACCTACTGCGTCGTCCATTCCTCGGCGATTACCACTAAAACAAATCAGATTGGTGTATCCTGCTTCGGCCACCTTGGGAATCATTTCAGTATAGTTCTTAATAAGGGTGTCGTGATATTGAGGATCGTTCCACCCTTCTGTAAGGCTAATTTCAGCCCCATTGCACATAGAGGAATTAATATTGTACTTCTTTAATAGTGGCCAATCTTTTGGACCAATAAGGTCAACATTTTTTATGCCCAGTTCATTGAGGGATTTAAGGAAATCCTCCAAGGGGATACTGCCATAGCACCAATAACAAACGCTGTGGTCTATGTTGTTCTTTAATTTTGTTTCTGTTTCTTCCTTGTCCATTGCATTGCCAGATTTGCACGCCAGCATACCAACCGAAGCCGCTGCTGAAGTCCCTATAAATGTTCTTCGTTTCATTTTGTTAACTTTAATTTCTGTCCCTTAAAGGTATTTTATTTGGTCGCATCTAAAAAAAAGAAATAGGATGCAGGTGGCATTATTGGCTATGGTAATACGAACTTGCCCGCAAATAAAATAAATTCATTTTCTTAGCTGAGAGTACATTTAAGTTTGTTTTTTTTATAAATGTAAATTGTACGTGTATAAAGATAGGGGATTCCATTTAATTATTCCTAATAATGGATCGGAATGTTAAAGTAGGAACCAAATATGGTTTTAGACTAATATTTCTTGCTTTATTAATCAGGGAAGGTGTTATCTTTGAAGGGAATATTGAATATGAATATAGTTCCGGATAAAAATCAGTTATTGGAATTGGCACACTATAGAATGCCATTCGGTAAATTTAAAGGTAGGTATTTGGTAGAGCTTCCTGAACCCTATCTGGTATGGTTTCAGCAAAGTGGATTTCCGGATGGTAAGCTTGGTATAATGTTAAGGGCCATGTTGGAAATTAAAATAAACGGACTGGAAGGTCTAATTAGAAAAATTCAAAAAGATTTTCCTCGGTAATACCCGTGAATTGTGCCAGCAATTCGTATTTTTGCTCGCGTTACGAATTCAACCTAACGCTTCATGTCACAGACGAAATATATTTTTGTAACCGGTGGGGTTACTTCTTCCCTTGGGAAAGGGATTATAGCTGCCTCTCTTGCCAAATTATTACAGGCTAGAGGTTATAAAACTACTATCCAAAAATTAGATCCATACATTAATGTTGATCCGGGAACTTTAAATCCCTATGAGCACGGAGAGTGCTATGTTACCGATGATGGTGCTGAAACCGATTTGGACCTTGGGCACTATGAGCGATTCCTAAATGTTAGGACCTCACAGGCCAATAATGTTACTACCGGAAGAATTTATCAAAGCGTTATAGAAAAAGAGCGTAAAGGGGAATTCCTAGGTAAAACAGTACAGGTGGTGCCGCATATTACCAATGAAATAAAGGAACGTATTCAACTACTTGGTAAAAGTGGGGATTATGATATTGTGATTACAGAAATTGGAGGAACGGTAGGGGATATAGAGTCTTTACTGTATATAGAAGCTGTACGTCAGTTACTTTGGGAATTAGGTGACAACAATGGAATTGTTATTCATCTAACTTTGGTTCCTTTCCTTTCTGCAGCAGGGGAATTAAAAACAAAACCTACACAGCATTCTGTTAAGACTTTAATGGAAAGTGGTATCAAGGCCGATATTTTGGTCTGTAGGACAGAGCATGAGATCTCCGATGAGATTAAGGAAAAGTTAGCGCTCTTTTGCAATGTTAAAAGAGAGGCCGTTATACAATCTATTGACGCTTCAACTATTTATGATGTGCCAATTTTAATGCAGGAAGAAGGCTTGGATACCGTTACCCTAAAAAAGTTGGCGCTTCCGGATGATGTTGTTCCCGACCTTAGTAAATGGAACCAATTTTTGGAGTGGCACAAAAACCCCAAAAATGAGGTAACCGTTGGCTTAATAGGGAAGTATGTAGAGTTGCAGGATTCCTATAAATCCATTTTGGAGTCTTTTATCCATGCCGGATCCGTGAACCATGTGAAGGTAAAGGTAAAGTCTATTCATTCAGAACACCTGAGTCCTAAAAGCTTGGAAAAAAAGTTACAGGGCTTGGACGGTATCTTGGTGGCCCCCGGTTTTGGGGAAAGAGGTATTGAAGGAAAAGTAAGGGCAGTACAATATGCCCGTGAGAATAATATACCGTTTTTAGGGATTTGCCTGGGAATGCAAATGGCCGTTATTGAATATTCCAGAAATGTTTTGGGACTCAAAAATGCCAATTCTACCGAGATGGATGAAAATGCAGCCCACCCCGTTATCAGTATAATGGAGGAACAAAAGAATATTGAAAACAAAGGGGGTACCATGCGTTTAGGTGCCTGGACCTGTGAACTGGCCAAGGATAGTTTGGTACAAGAGGTATATCATGGAGCCTCTGAAATATCGGAACGCCACCGCCATAGATATGAATTCAATAACAAATATAAGGAGCAGTTGCAGCAAGCGGGACTAGTGGCATCAGGAATAAATACGGACACCGGTTTGGTGGAGATTGTAGAAGTGCCCACGCACCCATGGTTTATAGGGGTGCAATATCATCCTGAATACAAGAGTACGGTAGACAATCCACATCCTTTGTTTGTGGGATTTGTTAAAGCGGCATTAAAACATCAAAAGCAATAAACTAATGCCAGATTGGCATAAACAACACATTTGGGTGTATATTTGCACGCTTAATCAAGCTGTTAGGAACCTTTATAGGTTGCATCCCTTGCGGTAATATTTTTTAAAAGTAAACTTTAGATGGAAGAAAAAAAATTGGATATTAATACCATTATCGGTTTCGTGCTGATTTTTGGGATTCTTATTTTTATGTTTTGGCAAAACCAGCCAACACCGGAAGAGCTGGAAGCACAGAAGGCAGAACAGGAACAGTTGGAAGCCGCCCAGAAGGAAGAGACAAATGCGGAACAAGCAGAAAGTACCCCTTACAAAAGTATAGACCTACAAGATTCAACTGCCGTGGCAAGTTATAAAAGTGCCATTGGAGCCTTTGGGTATACCGCACCAAAAGAAGGAACTACGGTTCTGGAGAACGATGTGCTTTATTTGGAGATCAATAATAAGGGAGGGCAGATCATTGAAGCAAAAATGAAAGGATATGTGACCTATGATTCCATTCCTGTTTATTTGGTAAAAGATGGCAATGCTAACTTTGGACTTACTTTTTCAACATCCGATAACCGGGTGTTGAATACCAATGATCTCTTTTTTGAACCTTCACTTTCCAAATCTGGTGAAGTTCAGGTGCTTTCCATGAAAGCTAAGGTGGCCTCCGATAGGTTTTTGGAATTCCGTTATGAGATGAAACCAGGAGAATATCTTTTAGGTTTTAGCGTGCGTTCCCAGGGTCTTAACGGGGTGGTCAATAGTTCCAAACCCATTAATTTGGATTGGGATCTAAAGGGAATTAGACATTCCAAGAGTATTCAGTACGAAAATCGCTATACCAGGGTTACCTATAATCATGACAATGATAAAATTAGTAAGCTATCCGAGGGTAGTGAGGATGAAGAATTGGAGGATGATGTAAAATGGATTTCCTACAGGCAGCATTTTTTTAGTTCTATTCTCGCCTATACAGATACCTTTAAAACGGCAAGGTTAAGTTCTATAAACCTGGTTGAAGAGGAAAGCCATACCCAACAGTTTACCAAGGAATTTAGTTCAGAAGTGCCTTTGGAGATGAAAGGTGGCGAATTGGCCTATAATTTTAATTGGTATTACGGGCCTACAGATGTAAAGGTTTTGGCACAATATAAAGAATTGGGTCTAGAGGATTCCATCCCTTTTGGATGGGGTATCTTTGGTTGGATTAACCGCTATATTTTTACCCCGGTCTACACCTTCTTAAGCTCTTTCCTACCATTTGGAATCGCTATTGTTGTGATGACCATCTTGGTTAGGATATTAATGTCTCCCGCAACCTATAAGTCTTATCTGTCACAGGCTAAAATGAAGGTCCTAAAGCCGGAGATCACGGAACTTAACGAGAAGTATAAGGACAATGCCATGAAAAAGCAGCAGGAGACTATGAAATTGTATAATAAAGCAGGTGTAAGCCCAATGAGCGGATGTGTACCCGCCTTGTTGCAGATGCCTATTTTTTATGCCCTGTTTATGTTCTTCCCTACTTCCTTTGCCCTAAGGCAGAAGTCCTTTTTATGGGCAGATGACCTTTCTTCCTATGATGCCATAGCACAACTGCCATTTACCATTCCGTTCTATGGTGATCACGTAAGTTTGTTTCCTATATTGGCATCGGTGGCCATCTTCTTCTATATGATGATGACCACTGGACAGAATATGCAGACACAACCAGGTATGCCCAATATGAAATTCATCATGTATTTATCCCCATTGATGATGTTGGTGTTCTTTAACAATTATGCAAGTGGACTGAGTTTGTACTATTTTGTGTCTAACTTGATTACCATATTTATAATGTTGGCTATCAAGAACTTTATCTTGGATGAGGACAAGATCCATGCACGGATCCAAGAAAACAAAAAGAAGCCTAAGAAAGAAAATAAGTTCCAGAGAAAAATGCGTGAGATGATGGAGCAGGCCGAGGAACAAAAGAAGGTTGGAAAAAAGTAATTCCGATTTTAATTTGTGTACAATAATTAAAAGTGTTTGATTTTATTCAAGCACTTTTTTTATGGGTTAATTAGAAAAAATCATCAATAGGTTTGTGATAATAGTGTCCTAAGATTCTTTAAACACCTAAAATTTCCTGTATAAAAAAATCCCCGGCCAATTGGTCGGGGGTTTTTTAGTAATAAATGGTTTAGTTTGGTAAGATTTGGGTCCTCAAATATTGAGTTTTTTTAGGGGTTGTAAAACAAATAGTTGTAAAGAGAGCTTTTTAGTATGTTAAACCTTCTTGTACTGATGTTTGGGCTAAATAATGTCTGTGGGTAAAGGCATTATTTGTAGGGGACAATGAATTTTAAAGATAGCGGATTACCACAAAGGCTTTAATTGGTTTCTTATTCCTTGCCGTATGCCCAAATTACTTAATTTTTCCAATTAAACTTAATACAGCTTAAAATTGCATTACAACAGATCTGGTATTATAAGGGCAACCAATTTCCAATTTTGTATTTTTGTAGCCTAATTGTAAGTCGCTATTGGTCTATAACGACCAAAGGGAAACTATAAATTAAAGTAAATGAAAAAGGTGGTAGTCGGACTTTCCGGCGGAGTGGATTCAAGTGTTACAGCTTATCTCTTAAAAGAACAGGGTTATGAGGTTATAGGTCTGTTTATGAAGAATTGGCACGACGATTCTGTGACCATTTCCAAGGAATGTCCGTGGTTGGAAGATAGCAACGATGCACTGATTGTGGCAGAAAAGTTGGGCATACCTTTTCAAACGGTAGATTTAAGCGCTCAATATAAAGAGCGTATCGTAGATTATATGTTCAACGAATACGAAAAGGGTAGAACTCCCAATCCCGATGTGCTCTGTAATAGGGAAATAAAGTTTGATGTATTCATGAAAATTGCCATGCAATTGGGAGCGGATTATGTGGCAACCGGGCATTATTGTCGGAAAGGGGTCATAAATAACCCGGACGGTACGGAAACTTATCAATTGTTGGCTGGGGTAGATGGCAATAAGGACCAATCTTATTTTTTATGCCAATTATCACAGGAACAATTGGCGAAGACATTATTCCCTATCGGGGAATTATTAAAGCCCGAAGTAAGAAAAATTGCAGCCGAAAATGATCTGATTACCGCGGATAAAAAAGATTCCCAAGGCCTTTGCTTTATTGGGAAAGTGCGACTTCCGGAATTTTTACAACAAAAATTGCAACCCAAAAAGGGTGTTATCGTGGAAGTTCCTGCTCTATTGGAGCAGTATGCTAACAATGTCCCTAAATTTAGTTCCAAATTGGAGGAATTGGCTTTTTATGCTGAAAAACCCCATTATGACCCTACCGACGGAAAAGTTGTGGGGGAACATCAAGGAGCCCATTATTTTACCAAAGGACAGCGTAAAGGATTGGATGTTGGAGGTACCAAAGAACCCCTATTTGTGATAGAGACAGATGTAGACCAAAACATTATCTACACAGGTCAGGGTAAAAGCCACCCCGGACTATATAGGAGGACCTTATTTGTCAGCAATGACGAATTACATTGGGTGCGGACAGATCTGGCCTTGGATATTGATCAGAGCATGGAGGTAGTGGCTAGGATCAGATATCGTCAACCTCTGCAAAAGGCTACTCTATATAAGGTAGATGCTGGAATTTATGTTGATTTTGAGGAAAAACAATCAGCCATTACCGAAGGGCAGTTTGTGGCCTGGTATATAGGGGACGAACTGGTGGGATCTGGCGTAATCTCTTGAAATGGGTAGGGCTGCCTTCATCCTATTTTTTTTATGCTTTATAGGGGCAGTGGCCCAAGAACACGCTTGGGTGTATTTTAAAGATAAAATTGGGGTAGAAGAGGCTCTTGCCAATCCTTCAAGTATATTGACCCAACGTTCTCTATCGCGGAAAGCTAAATTTAATATTCCCGTAGATGAAAGGGATGTACCCGTTAACGAAAATTATATTGCCAACGTAAAACTTCAAGAGGGCATTACCGTCAAAGCAAAATCCAAGTGGTTAAATTGTGTTCACGTGATGGGAAGTGTATCCAATATTTCTTCCCTGTTGGAATTGGATTTTGTGGAGGGGATTTGGTATGCCAATAGAAGTTTAAATGCCAAGTGGGCCAAAGTGTGGGATGGGATTTATCAGTCCAGTAATCATAGGGAGAAATATTTGGTGCAGCAGGGAGGATTTGTCTATGGACAAAGTGAACGGCAAATAAGGCAGTTGGGCCTTGAGCAACTTCATAAGAATAACTTTACGGGACAAGGACTATTGATAGCAGTGCTAGATAGCGGTTTTCCCAATGTAGACCGGATGTTGGCTTTTGATCGATTGCGGTTTGATGGCCGCTTGTGGGAAGGATACGATTTTGTGGATAGATCAACGGACATCCATAGCTCCAATGGCAGTGATCATGGTACAAAGGTCTTATCCTGTATGGCGGCATTTGTAGAAGGGCAGTTTGTAGGAACTGCGCCGGATGCTGAATTTGTATTGTTCAGAACAGAGGATTCCGCCACAGAGACACCCGTGGAGGAAAGCTACTGGGTAGAGGCCGCCGAAAGGGCAGATAGCTTGGGTGTGGACCTAATAAATAGTTCTTTGGGGTATAGTACCTTTGATGATCCAAATTATAATTATAGGCCCTCCGAAATGGATGGCAGTAGCACCTTTGTTTCCAAAGGGGCCAATATAGCTATGGAAAAGGGTATTCTGGTGGTGGCTTCTGCCGGGAACTCGGGCGATAGCCAATGGGGGATTATTACAGCCCCGGCCGATGCCCGTGTTTTTGCAGTGGGAGCAGTTGATGATAACGGCCATTATGTGGATTTTAGCTCTAGAGGCCCCAATGCACTGGGCCAATTTAAGCCCGATGGTATGGCCTTGGGAAAAGCCGCAGTAGTGGTAGGACCTGATGATAGATTGGTAAGTGGCAATGGAACATCATTTTCTTCCCCTATTATGGCAGGTGCCATAGCTTCTTTTTGGCAGTCTATTCCCAATAGGACCAATTGGGAAATAATGGCATTGGTGAGGGAGTATTCGTCCCATTATGAGAGCCCAAACACCCAAATGGGATTTGGAATACCCAATTTTTACAATGCCTTACTGGCCCAGGGTGTACTAATGCCGAATGATGAAAAGGAACAGTTGTACCTTTATCCCAATCCAACAACGGCCAACCTTTATCTTTACCTTCCAGATCGGATCAACACTGCTGTGTTCTCCCTATTTGATACCTATGGAAAGCGTATTTTGGAAAAGCGTATTACCCCAACCGATCTGGAACTATCTGTAGAACACCTAAGCAATGCTATGTACATAGGGCAATTAAACATGGATGGGGAATATCAGGAATTTAAAATTATTAAAAACTAATGCAGAATAGGATTACACAACTCTTTGATATTGAATATCCCATCATACAAGCCGGAATGGTATGGACCAGTGGCTGGCGTTTGGCATCTGCCGTTTCAAATGCTGGTGGATTGGGGGTAATAGGTGCCGGGTCTATGTATCCAGAAGTGCTCCGGGAACATATTGAGAAATGTAAGATGGCCACCAATAAGCCCTTTGGGGTTAATGTGCCCATGTTATACCCAGACTTAAAGGAGTTGATGAATATTATTATAGAGCAAGGAGTAAAAATAGTCTTTACCTCGGCAGGGAATCCAAAAACATGGACCTCCTATCTAAAAAGCAAGGGTATAACGGTAGTTCATGTGGTAAGCAGTGTAAAGTTTGCACAAAAGGCCCAAGAGGCCGGGGTAGATGCCATTGTAGCCGAAGGTTTTGAAGCAGGAGGACATAATGGAAGGGATGAGACCACTACGCTGACCTTAATTCCGGCTGTTAAGGAAAAGGTTTCCATTCCGCTTATTGCGGCGGGGGGTATTGCCACGGGTAGTGCTATGTTGGCCACAATGATCTTAGGTGCCGATGGGGTACAGGTAGGGAGCCGTTTTGTAGCAAGTCATGAGGCGTCGTCCCACCCTTTGTTTAAACAAAAGGTAGTAGAGGCCGGTGAAGGGGCGACACAACTTACATTGAAGGAATTGGCCCCCGTGAGGTTAATAAAAAATAAGTTTTTTCAGGATATTCAACGGGCCTATGCCAAGGGTGCCAGCGTAGATGAATTAAGGAGATTACTTGGCCGTGCGCGTGCCAAAAAAGGTATGTTCGAAGGGGATATGGAAGAGGGGGAATTGGAAATAGGGCAGGTAGCCGCCATCATACACGAAATAAAACCCGCAGCGAAAATAGTGAATGATATGGTAACGGAGTTCAGGAAGGCCCAAAAGGATATCCCGTCTTTTTAAGCTATTGGAAGGTAGCTGCCATTTGCCCACTCTTGGCTATTTTAAAATTAAAGGAAGTGCCTTCTCCAATTTTTGACTGTACATGGATGGTTCCGCCCAGATGCTCTACCATTTTTTTAACGGTAGCCAATCCTATGCCATGGCCTTTTTTTCCATCCTTATCCTGTCCCTTAAGAACCGTAAAAATTTCAAATATCTTCTTTTGGTCGTCCACAGCAATACCAGGCCCATTGTCCTGGACACGAAATTCATAAAATTCATCATCCTCCAAAAGGTGAAGTTCTATTTTTGTCTTATTCTTGTCATTGTATTTAATGGCATTGGCAATTAGATTGATCAAAATTTGATCTATGGCGGTCCTATTGGCAAAAATAGATTTCAAGCTAGAGTGGACATTAAATTCCAAAGTATGTTGATAGGAAAAAAGGCTTAAAATTTCCTCTTTAATATCGTTTACACATATCTCTGTAATTTCTTCGTCAAGTACCGATGCACTTTTACTGTATTCCAGTAAGCCGTCTACAAGTCCTTTTAGGGTTTCTGAGGAACTGTTTATGTAACCAAGCATGGTTTGCCCTTCATCATCCAATTGCTTTCCATAGGAGTCTTGAAGTAACATAGATAATGCGGATATGTTGTTCAAAGGGGATTTTAGGTCGTGGGCGGCGATGTATGCAAAGCGTTCCAATTCCTTGTTTTTCTCCTCTAAGGCTACCATTGAATCTTTTAATAGCTCATTTTTTTTCCGGAGTTCCAGTAAGTTCATAACCTGGGAAGCAAGGGCCTTTAACGATGCAACTTGATTTGTGCTCAGCTCCTTCGGTTTGTTGTCCGCAACACAAATAGTTCCCAAGGGGAGACCTTTTGGACTGACCAATGGCACCCCTGCGTAAAAGACTATTCCGTTGTCGGCAGTAACAAAAGGATTCTCTTTAAAACGATCGTCACATCTGGAATCCTGAACAATTAAGATATCCTTATCTTCTACAATGGTATGCGAGCAAAAACTAACTTCTATGAGTGTCTCTGAAATGGATAATCCGTGATGCGATTTAAACCATTGGCGATTATCATCCAGTAAGGTGACCAAGGAGATAGGGGATTCGCAGATTTCTGCAGCAATGGCCGTTAAATTGTCGTAATCTTTTTCAGGAAGACTGTCTAATATAGAATACGATTGCAGCTCCTTTAACCGTAAAGCCTCCTTAGGGTGTTTGTTGGCAATTTTCATTTGGGGGGATTTTACTTTCTTTCAAAAATAATAATGCTTGTAAGATAATTATTACTTTTTTTGGCAATGTAGTTAATTAAGCTTGATGTTTTTTGCTCAATCCATAACTTTATTGAAATTATCAATTTTGGGCCTATATACCTTTCCTATAACGATCCAAATGCATTTTTCGTATCAATAGGCCTAGAGGATAGAAGTACTTATTTGTAGATCGGCATGTTGCCAGGCGTTCTGGAATAGTTCTTTGATCTCATTGGCCTCTTCTGTTTTGCCTTGCTCCACCAAGCTTTTATGTAGTCCCATGAGGGACCAGCCGTTTTGCCGTAGTGTGGCTAAATCTTCCCGGAATACTTCTTCGGCTTCTTTATATTTTTGTGCTTTTAACAGAATGGCACCCATGGTCTGCCTAACGGGTATATGCCATGCGCTGGGCTCGCTATAGATTAAATTATCTTCAAGAGCGACCCCTTTTTTGAGGTGTTCCAAGGATTTTTGAAAATTCCCCTCCGCTGCAGCCAATTCGCCTGCAATTACCTCATAGGCCACTTTGGCAATATTGGAGGATGGATTGGTGTAATTGGCGATGAGTGTTTCCAGTTCCGTATCTTGTGTCATAAGGGCTAAGACTTCCAGTTCTTCCTTGGCCTCCTTAATGTTGTCTTTTCTTAAAAAGGCAATACCACGGGCATAGTGCCATATTAGTTTAAGGTGTTTATAATCGTCGCCTGGATAGGGAATGGTCAATATTTCATTCCATTTTCCAAACCTAGTGTATGCGAGTAATGGGGTTGAGGCAAAATCTTGTAGGAAGGGGAGATTCTTCATTTCGCCTATGGGTACTTTTTCCGCTGTTTTTTTGGCCGCATCAATGGCCGTTTCACTGGAACCCAAAAGGCTGGAAGCAGACCATAGGAAATGCAGGTTATGGGGATAATAACCCAATGGGTACATTCCCTGTGCGTAACATTGTGAGATATAATCCTCGTCCGCCAAAATGGCTGCCTGATTGGTCTTCACTGCATCTTTATACCTCCCTACCCGGATATATATGTGTGAGGGCATATGTACCAAATGGCCTGCTGCCGGCATAAGGGCTGCTAGACGGTCAGCGCTGGGCACGGCAAGGTCTGGCTTGGGCAGCTCTACCATATGAATGTAGTAATGGTGCGCTCCGGGATGATCTGGGTTGAGATTCATTGCCTTTTCCAAGGCTGCTTTTCCCTTAAGCGTATTGGGAGCAGGATTCCCATGATTGTCCCAATAATTCCACGGCGTGGTATTCATTACTGCTTCGGCATAAAGGGTCTGGATATCGGCATCGTCCGGATATTTTTTTGCAACATTGGCCATGGTTTGCATGTAGACCTTGTTCAATTCTTCTAAATCAGCTGATAGGTTACTACTGTATCTGGTCTCTAAGGCGTTAATAAGTGCCCGTTCTTTGGGCGATATTTTGGAGGTTAACTTCTTGGCTTTTTCAATGGCCTCATAGGATTTTTTTTTACGTTCATTGTCTGGAAAGGGATCATTTATATTGGGTCCCAAGGTGTAAGCTTGTCCCCAAAATGCCATTGCGGCATTGGGATCTAAGCGGGCAGCTTCCATAAAAGATCTGTGTGCCTCCGCATGGTTAAAGGCATAACTGAGTCTTAAGCCTTGGTCGAAAAATTGTTGCGCCCTTTTATTGGTTGTGCTGATGGGGTAATGAAGGTCTCCCAGATTTTTAAATAAGGGTGCAATTTGTTGGGTGGTGTCCACATTGGAGAGAAGATATTTGGCCACCGTACACTTAATGGAAGAAAAGCCTGCATTTTGTGGAACCTCTATTACCGTTGGGTTTGCAGATCTGTTTAAATTGTAGATCAGTATCAGCAGTAGGGCTGTAAGTGCCGTAAGAATCATTTTTGTTTTCATGATGCCAAAATTTAAATCGAGGACCACAACCTATTGGCTTCAGGAACAAGTCCTCTTGATTAATGATTAGTGGTGTTCTATCTTTACATTTTAGGTCTCTAAGGCCTATAGTGCCCATCCTGCCTTATAACAGTTCAAAGCTGTTACAGCTTGCTAGGATCCATAAAAAACAGCATGCCCTGAAAAAGGAAACAATAACTCTAAAATAAAATGGGGGGTAATATAGTAAGCCGTGAAGTAGGCACGTTTGCGTTCCCTAGTACGGTTTCATTGTAAAAGTAAAAGTAGAAAATTTTAATGAATTACAGTGTTAAGGAAAGGTGTAAAAAACTGTAAAAGAGCTGTTTGTGTTTGTAGGGGTAATGTGGTTGCTTATATGTGAAGCCATAACTGTTTAATGCTAAATGCAGTGGCTTGTGCAAGCTTAAATAAGTCCCCTTGCCTTAATTTCCAGATATTTGTTAATGGTATTGATGGTCAAGTTTTCGGGTTTGGTAAGAATGGTCTGTATACCATGCTTTCTTAATTCGTTTACAATCAGCTTTTTTTCATAGACGAACTTTTCGGCAATGGTCTTTTCAAATATCCCTAGGGTGGTCTGGGGGCTTTCTTTGGTGAATTTGATCAATTCTGTATTCTCAAAAAATATGACAACCAACAGATGTTGTTTGGCAAGTGCCTGCAAATAGGGGAGCTGTCGCTGTAAAGCATCCAAGGTCTCAAAATTGGTATAAAGTAATAAGAGACTTCGGTGGTTTAAGTTGCGTTTTATATCAACATACAATCGGGAAAAATCACTTTCCACAAAATTGGTTTCTATATTGTAGAGCGTTTCCAAAATAAGGTTCATTTGGGAACTTCTTCGTTCGGCAGCCACCCGGTTCTCTATTTTGTTGCTAAAGGTAAACATACCGGCCTTGTCCTGTTTTTTTAAGGCGATACTTGATATCACCAAGCTAGAATTAATAGCGTAATCCAACAGACTTAGGCCATTAAATGGCATTTTCATGACCCGCCCCTTATCTATGATAGAATAAATGGGTTGCGATTTCTCATCCTGATATTGATTTACCATCAATTGTCCTTTTTTGGCGGTGGCCTTCCAATTAATGTTTCTAATGTCATCGCCTTGCACATATTCCTTGATTTGTTCAAATTCCATGGTATGGCCTATGCGCCGTATTTTCTTTAAACCGTATTCAAACAATTTATTGGAGAAGGCCATAAGGTCATATTTCCGCAGTTGTAGGAAAGAGGGGTAAACGGGGACCGACTTATTGTGGTCAAAGTTGTACTTTTTTGAAATGAACCCAATGGGAGACCTGGAGAAAACAATTAGATTTCCAAAGGAATACAGGCCCCTTGCCGTTGGTCTAAGCTGATAGGTAAATTGTTTTTCCCTACCCTTACCTAGCTTGGTGTTGATTACAAAATCGCGTTTTTGAAACTGGTGTGGAATTTCGTCCAAGACTTTTAATTGTACCGGAAACAAATAGGAGTTGGAAAGGACTATCTTAATCTGGTTTTCATCCCCATTGGATAGTTTTTCGGGCAATAGGCGAGTGGCATGGGCAGTGCCTTTGGAGGCAAAAATCAGAACAATATCAACCAATAAAAGCAATAAAAAGCAATAAAATAAAAACTTCATTGCCCCTAAAATATCGGGATGCATGTAGGATATTAGAAACCCAACAACCAAGCAAGACAGCACCAAGAAAAATCGCTTTTCCAAAAAGATATTGAACAGGAGCTTTTTCATTTTTAAAATCTAAACACTTTTTATTTTGATCACTGGGTTTGGGAGTAGCAGTTAAAATGGCAATTCTTTCCTTTTTTGGGAAATTCCTTATCGAGGTATTTCAATGGCCTCTAAAATTTGTTTTATCACTTTTTCTGTAGTAAAGCCCTCCATTTCCCTTTCTGGAGTGAGTATCACCCTATGGCCAATGATGGGGACGGCTACTTTTTTTATGTCGTCCGGAGTAACAAAATCACGTCCGCTTATAGCTGCCAATGCCTTGGCTGCATCCATTATAGCAATGGAGGCCCTTGGTGAGGCTCCTAGATAAAGATTGGCATTGCTGCGGGTATTGTTTACGATCCCGGCAATGTATCGCATCAAATTATCTTCGATCACTATTTCTTTTACGATGTCTTGATAGGTAGCTATATCCTGGGCATTGAGTATGGTACCTACCAGGCCTTCTGTATTCTTGTTCTTTTGGTGATGCTTGTTTTCCAATATTCGTATCTCTTCTTCCAATGAAGGGTATGCTACCTTAATTTTAAATAGGAAACGATCTAGTTGAGCTTCGGGCAAACGATAGGTGCCTTCTTGTTCTATGGGGTTTTGGGTGGCAAATACCAAAAAAGGGGGCTGCATAGCATAGGCAACTCCATCCATAGTGATTTGTCGCTCTGCCATAGCCTCAAAAAGTGCAGCCTGAGTCTTGGCAGGGGCACGGTTTATTTCGTCAATTAAGATAATATTGGAAAACAAAGGCCCTTTCTTAAATTCAAATTCCGAAGTCTTCACATTAAAAATAGAGGTGCCTAAAATATCGCTCGGCATAAGATCTGGGGTAAACTGTATCCTACTAAATTCAACGCTCATGGTTTTGGCAAGGAGTTTTGCCGTTACCGTTTTAGCCACCCCGGGTACCCCTTCAATTAGAGAATGTCCGTTGGCAAGGATAGAAATAATCAGTAACTCTATCATATCTTCCTGCCCTATGATAACCTTTCCCAGTTCTTTTTTTATGCTGGCTACAGCATCCTGCAGCTTATTTAGGTCTATTCTACTTTTAAATTCCACCGGCTTGTTGCCATCTCCTTTCTGAATATCTTCCATTAGTTAGTGTTTAAATTTATTCAATTTGTTTTCAAGATCGATGAGATCCCGTTCACTGTGTTGTTTCTTGTTTTTAAGATGTATCAAGAGATCTAAAAGGGCTTTGGTCTCGGCTATTGGTTTTCCGGATTTGGCCGATAGATCCCTCACGGTCTTATCGTCTAAGACTACAGTATTAATATGATAATTACTTCTAATATGCTCTAGAAAGAAGTTAATTTTTTTATGGATCAGGTCGGTATAATCCCTGTACTCATAATAGAGTGCGCCAACTGTCTTGGCAAATTCTATGGAACTATTTTCCAACGGCACGATAATGGGAATAATACGTTGTTCCCTTTTGGCCTTAAATATCACAAAAAGCAAAAGACCACTAATGCCGAGGTAATAGGCCCATTTTAAAGACGTTTGATTTAGTACAAAGCGCATTGGGGAGTCTATTATTTTGTGGCCCGATTTTTTGTAATTATCCCAATAGAGATCCACATTCCTTAAATAGGATAGACTGCTGCTTACATAATTTTTATTTCCTCTAAGCATATAATAGTTGGTAAAGGTCTGTGGGGTGCAATTGAGATAAAAATTTCCTTTTCCAAACTTAACTTTTATAAAATTAGGGCTTGTAGCGGTAGGCTGTTTTTTGGATTTTAAGGGTTGGTCTTCTGTGTTATAGGTAATATACCCTAATATGGTGGTGTTTAACGAGTCTACTGAGGTAAAATGTGTGTTGTTTGCTCCCCGGGCCAGGGGATAGGTTTTATTGGACAGTCTAGGGTTGCTAAGACGTATTTGCAGCGTGTCCTCCGTAAGTGTATACCGTGTTTCCACCCTCAGATTTAAGGTGTCCGATAGAATATTCCCAAAGTTGGTGGCCGCTATAAAGCTGTCATTGCCCTGGTATACATAGTTCAATAATTGATTGGATTCTTGCTTGTCCAGGTCCAAAATATCATTGATAATTAAATAACTGGAAGTTTTGCTACTATCGCGACCGCTCAAGACATTGTATAAACTTTGGTTTGTGGAATATATTTCCTGATTGGGAAACAGCTGTTTAAGCTCTTGATGCAATACGTAGCACCCAAACGGTATTTTGTCCGAGGAGGTATAGGACGGACTCCAATTAAGGGGTTTGGGGCGTACAATTTCTGTGGCCATGATCCCAACAAGGGCGGCAACAAATATCCCTAGGATTATTTTGGAACGCTTATCCATTGGCCGTTATGTTATAAAGGCTAGTAAAGGAATGCTGAACGGCCTTGTACCTTTCTTCATCAATCTCTTTTTCACCATACCAAATATGATCGTATACATAGGAAACATCCCTAAAGAGTACTTTGACGTTGGGAGTGTCTATTTCCTTCTGGTAATCCAGATTTGTTTTTTCATAATCCCATACAATAAGCTGTTGTTGGGCCAGTGTTTTCAGTACTTTTAGGTATTGATAACGTATGGCCAAGCGGTAATTCCTCTGGGTCAGGGCTTCGCTTATTAGGGAGTCCAGATCCAAATTGGCTATATGCTCCTCTTCCAAATTTAAATCCCTGGAGGAGGTTGCCTTTTTTCTAAAAATGGCGGAAGCGTTTTCTCCGGTAAAGAATTTAACCAAAAGGTATACGGCCACTAGGACTAGAGCAAAGTAGACTATGTATTCCAAAACCTGTATGGTTCCTGGGGGAAGGTCTATTCCTAATACGTCATTTAGGACATCTAATAGCCAGGAAATTAGGCGGGATAATAAATTTTTGGATTCCCCATCCTTTAGGTTATAATTAAATTCTTTGCCTTGGTATTTTTCCGCTAAATTACCTTCAAAAGTACGCAACGCCACTTTGGTCGTAGTGTCTACGGGCATGGATAAGGAATCCTGTGCCCCTTGCGATATACCGGAGTAGCGGACAAAAAAACAGCATATGGTGGCGTATAGGAACTTTATCACTGGTCTTGTAATCCTATTTGATCAATTTTACTTCTGGAATTTAGATTATACATTTTCTCATGTAGTGAAAAATACAGTAATCCATTAATAAACTGGGAAAGACATTGTGAATACACCGCTATTATTAGAAACATACAGGTTCCCAAAGTATAGATAATGGTGGGAACAATGGAGGATCCCAGAGCAACGTCGTTTTGTACCACATGAAAAGTATAGATGCCCACCAATATTCCAGGAATTATCATTACAACCATAATAAGTAGACCAATGAGTAGACCCAGTATAAAATTGACTCCTACCGCTGTCCAAAAGTTTTTGGTAACAAGGTTCCATCCCTCCCCCAAAGCCTCTATTATCCCTCGCTTTTCCTTCAACATTACAAAAAAGGACACGCCAACCCAGGCCATGACAAAATACTGCAGAACATATTGCGCCAACATACCCACCAAGGGAATAAAGGCAAGTATAAACGCCACTACCATTAGAAGGACAAAAAGCAGTAATAACAATAGTATAAATAGAACTATGTTTCCTAAGTTACTTTTTATTTGCTGCCAAACCTCCTCTTTGTTAAAGCCCTGTCCCTTGCATTCCTCATATTTTATCATATAGGAGGTGCTTAAACTATAATTTAGAATGGCTACCATTAAGAAAATAAAGAAGAATAGCACCCCTCCAAGGCCAAAGTAAATGATATAGGCATCGGTTCCATAGCCCACCCCGTCCAAGAAGGTGTTTTGTTCGTTGCCAATAAGGCCTATAACCCCCGAAACCAGTAAATAACTAACAATTAAAAGTCCAATCAGAAATATACCGTTATAACCAATAAAGATATTGGTGAATTTTTTTAGGTTTTGTTTAAAAAAATCAAAATACAGAGTGATCATGTCACCAAAGTCCCTATTTACTCTTAGTTCTATGTAATTGTCCTTATTTTCTCTTTGCATAAGATTGGTTTAATAATATGGGATAAACAACGTAGTAGTATACGATCAAGGTTAGTGAACTGCCTATGATAAGAAATGCCAACCAGGGCGGCATATTGGAATATCGTGTTATAAATCCTTCGATAAAGCCAGCGAGTATAAAAAATGGGATAGTACTAACCACTACCTTTAATCCGGCTTTGGCCCCTTTCATAAATGACACCCGTCTGGAATAGGTTTTGGGGAATAGTATGCTATTTCCCATAATTAATCCTGCGCACCCCGCAATTATTATTACCGATATTTCAATGGTACCGTGGAGCCATATCTGTTTATTTGCCTGATAGAAAACATCCTGGGTATAAAAAAAGGTTATAAAGGCCCCCAGCATAACGCCATTACTAAACAAAATATAGGCGGTGCCAATACTGCTGATTACTCCAAAAGAAAAGGCTAAAAAGGCTACTCTGATGTTGTTTATGGTAATGCCCAAAAAGGATCCAATTTCACTGCCTCCTTTGTATATGGCCGTTGGGTCTCCCTTTGCAATATTGTTTAGGGTCTCGTTAACATAGGCATCCCCAAGAATCAGCCTTACAAAGGTACTGTCGTTCAATACCGATAGGCTTCCAATGGCAGATGCAATGGCAAAGGTCAGGAACGCTACGCCCAATGTACTATGGTGTTGTTTAAAGAATAGGGGGAATTCTACTTTCCAAAAATCAATAATTCTGTTCCGCTGTTCTTTTTTGTTCTTATATATTTTCTGATGTGCCTTTGAAGCCAAGGAGTTGAGATACAACAGGGTTTTACTGTCCGGGTAGTAGGTTTGGGCATAAGACAGATCATTGGTCATCTGAATATAGCCATTGGCAAGTTCATCCGGATCAATGTGTGGATTAAAGTTAATAGCCTTTTCAAATGCTATCCATTTTTCTTTATTTTGCTTCACAAAAGCGGCCTCACGCATACCGGGATAGTCCTTTAAAAAATAAAAGTAGTACTAATATGTCCAATCTTCAAATCAATACCACGCAAAATGTTAACCTGGATTATAAAATTGCAGGTATTGGAGAACGAATCCTGGCATTTTTAATTGATGGGTTTATTTTGTATCTCTACGCCGTACTCGTTCAAGTAATAGGGAGTGCATTGGGGTATGTGTTTGATGATAATTGGACTAAAATAGGCTTGGTAAGCCTTATTTTTTTGCCGGCAATGTTTTATAGTTTGTTTATGCATAGTCTGTTTAACGGAAGAACGGTGGGGAAAATGATTTTGAAATTAAGAGTCGTAAAATTGGATGGTTCTCCTGTACATTGGTCCAATTTTTTGGTTCGTTGGATGTTGAGATTGGTAGATATTTGGCTGTTCTTTGGGTCGGTGGGATTATTAACAATTTTGTTTACGGACAAAAAGCAGCGTTTGGGAGATGCTGCGGCCGGAACCGTAGTGATCAGCACCAAAAATAAGGTACATATATCCCATACCATTTTGGAGGAAGTAGTACAGACCCATGTTCCTATTTTTACCAATGTTACGGTACTGACCGATAAAGACGTGAGGCTTATTAAGGAAACCTATCAAATTGCCAAAAAAAGTGGGGATTATAAGACCATGAAGGCCTTACGCGATAAGGTGGAGAGCCTTTTAAAAACTAGGTCGGAACTGTATGACCGGCAGTATATAGAAACAGTATTAAAAGATTATAATTTTTATACCCAAAACTCATAGCCCATGTTTTATTTTGTAATCGACATATTAGGAGTCATAGCCTTTGCAATATCAGGGGTTTTGGTAGCCATGGATAAGAAGCTGGACCTTTTTGGGGTATTCATTGTTGCCTTTGTTACCGGGGTTGGCGGAGGTACCCTTAGGGATTTGTTGATTGGAAATACCCCGGTATTATGGATGCAGCAACCCATTTATATCTACACCGTAATTGCCACCGTTATTTTCTCTATAGTGTTTAGGGATAAGTTGAAGTATCTTAGAACCTCTTTATTCTTATTTGATACCATAGGAATTGGTTTATATACCATGGTTGGTATTGAAAAAGGACTCAATATTGGGCTGTTGCCAATAATGTGTATAGCCCTAGGTACCATTACCGCCTGCTTTGGTGGGGTTATTAGGGATATTCTCTGTAATGAGATTCCTGTTATTTTTAGAAGAAAGGAGATCTATGCCACCGCTTGTATTGCTGGAGGGGTAAGTTATTTTTTAATCAGGAAATTACCCTGGGACAATGCCTATGCCTATATCGCCGGCATTCTAATAATTATTGGCATCCGAATTTTGGCCGTTAAATTTAAGATTGCCCTCCCAAATATCTATGGCTCCCAATCCAATAAATAACCGTTGTGTATGGCCCGTATGACAGGGCTGTAGCCTTACCTGTATTGCAAGATTAAGTGAGGGATATAATAAGGCCCCTAAGTTTGTATAGTGCAATCGTACAACCTACCATATACTTTGGCGTATAATAGCTACTTTACTACCTCGGCCTTGAGAATATAAATGTTATGTGAAGGCCAGTCTCCACTGTCTACAGGTTGTTGGTTAATTTCGTCCACTACGTCCATACCCTCTATAACCTTACCGAAGGCGGTATAGCTTCCATCCAAATGATAGGATCCAGGATTGGTGACCACTATAAAAAACTCGTAGGGAGAGGCCAGCATATGTGGATTGTTTATTTCACTGCTGGGCATGGATATGGTGCCCCTATGGTGTTTATAACCTTTTTTGGTATCCGGCGGAAGAAGGTAGCGACCAATTTTACTTCTTTTTTTTGCGGTCTCCAAATTATCGGCATTCCCTCCCTGGATAATAAAATTCTTTACCACTCTGTGAAAATAGGTATTGTTAAAATACCCCATTCTGGTGAGGTATATAAAGTTGGCCTTGTGGTAAGGAACATTGTCATAGAGCTGAATGGTAATTTCCCCAAATGTTGTAGTTAATTTTACCTTGTTCTCCTTAAGGGTTTTGTTATAGTTGTAGAAAAACTCAATGGCATTATCCTCGGTAAGTTCAAATGCCTCTTCCTCTTTTTCCTCCGCATCCTCTTTTTTTTCGGCTTCCTTTTGCTGGGGAACAGAATCGGTGATTACCGAATCTACTTGTGATGTGTTTTCAGTCCCGGAATTGTTGTTGGAGGCGGGGCGGTCCTTGCAGCCCATCAATATAAAAAAAACAAATAGTCCCAAAAATGAAATCTCTCTTATTGCCATGTACTTTTATTAAATTTAATCCTTTGTTAAAAGACTGCTCTGCCTAATTAAGGTTGGTTGTTTTTAGTTAATTTGCCGAAAATTACAAAAAAATCGAGTTTGTGGATTTTGATGATTTTTCCAAACGAATTTCAAAAATAGACAATCTGGAACTTCCGGGCAGGGCTTCACATTACAAAATGGTCCCTGCATTCAGGGCCCAGGAATTGGAATCGGGCAAAATTATAAAAAAGAATCCCAGGCTTGCAGCCGTTATGGCCCTTTTCTATCCCGGCATGGCCAATAATACCAACCTATTGCTTATACTAAGAAATACTTATAGAGGAATTCATAGTAATCAAATAGCTCTGCCAGGTGGAAAAATGGAAAAAACCGATACTGATTTATTGGATACGGCCTTGCGCGAAACCTATGAGGAGGTTGGGGCGGTTAGCGATCATATTACTGTGATCCGTTCCCTGAGCGAGGTGTATATTCCGCCCAGTAATTTTGAGGTAACCCCTTACTTGGGCCTGTATAAAAAGGAAAGACCTTTTTTAATGCAAGCCGATGAAGTAGCCGCTATTATTGAGGT